>CAKPZY010000003.1 GCA_934215475.1 uncultured Ligilactobacillus sp. | reverse complement strand
AGTAATTAGCCAGCGTTTGGTTACTTTGTTTATATGATGAAATATGGATAGAAGAAACTTGAATATGAGATGCAGCAAGTACAGCTTCAGATTTAAATTTAAAGCCAGATTTGCGAAACTTTTTATAGTCTCCATTTAGATCCTTATAGGATATTTCATACTGCCATACTTTTCCTCTTTTTTGATAACTTACCATGTAAATTTCCCCCTGTACTAAATTTTTTGCACAATTTTGGCACATTACGTTAAAAAATATGATAGCGCATGGGGGGAGATAAATTATGTTCAGCGATATGAGTTAAGAATGGATGAGTCTGAAAATTCCAGGAGGTTTCAAATGAATCCCAATCAGTTTTTGAGTCATTAACCACTTTCTCTGCATATTTTTGTTCGTCTTTTTTAGGTTTAATAACAGGAAATTTCTGTAGATCTCCAACTTGTAAACTGATAGTTGGGTTTAAAATTTTCAAGATAAAATCTCCAACTTTGGAATTTAAGACACAAATCATGCTTATTAATACTAACCTGTCTTCAGAAAAGACAGACATTCCTACCACATCATGAATGCTACACGAGCTTCTAAAACGTAAGCTTAAACCACCACTTGTTATTAATGACCAAGTGATTGCTTCACGAAAGTAATAATTTTCATTACGAATTACCGAACGGTTTTTCCCGTTAGCCCATTTGAAATTACGAATCTCTTGAGCATCATTTTCCCAATTTACCACATAATCATAATTGCCATACCATTTACGATAGGAACCGCCTTTATTATAGGGAAACCACTTTTTGTTCGATTCAATCGATTCTTGAATACTTTTAGAATCAAATGATATTTTGTTGTACCTTACTTCAAACCATTGACGTAAAAAACGCTCATTTTTAGCTGTTGCAAGCCCTTGACGTGCATCCACAAGTTTGTCCATTCTTGTTCCTATTTTAAAATCATTTATTAGATTTGGACTCGCCCAATAAGCAACCGGAGAACCTGGCAAATTTTCAAAATTCGCTTGATTTGAACGATATAGAATAAATTTTCAAAAACAGCATCAGTATAAGGTATAATAAATTATAAGAATTAAGGGGTGGTATTATGGGAGAATTAAATGTAGATAAGGTAATTTTAGAGATCAATAAAAAATTTGAGAATAATGATTTGGTTTTCTGGTACGATTCAGATTCCGAGTTTAACGAAAGCATTCCAGAGATTAAACGTGGAATTGATGCGCAAGTTTATACAGTTCACCACCGTGAGGAATTTAAAACCAAAGTTTATCTAGAGGAACATCAGGGTCAAAAATTTTTAGTTTACGTTCCTTTCGTTAAGCCTGTGATTGAAAAAGATTTTCTAACAGATTTGGAAAACTATTCTGGGTCATTTACTGCTGATGCCAGTATTTTGATGTTGCAAGAATTAGGGTTGTCCAATGATAAAGTGCAATTTGTCAAAAAACATTTTAAGTTCTTTAACAGTAAGGCTAGGGCTGCTGCATTCAAGAATTGTCATGATCCTAGAGTCGTTAAGCACCCTGAGTTAGGAATTATTGGTGGAATTTTAAAAGTACAACAGATTCAAATCAATGAAATTTTAATTAAGCTTTTTGCAGCGGGAATAGAGAATAATCCATATTTCGAAGAACTCCAAAAATATTCAGTGGAAGATTTTTTCTGGAAAATGATCAATCAAGAATTTGGGTACGTTAGCGAAAGCCATAATGTGGCGGATCTGGTCAAGGCTCTTTACGTCAATTATACATATAGCAAAATGGGCGAAGATTTCCCTAAAGAACTCGAAAATTATGAAATGGGCCAGAAAAATAATGTCCTAGCTTTTATGTCAGCCTTTGAGGATTCAAATCAGGCAAAAGAAGAATTCAAAAATTTAACTGACATAACTTGGAATGAACTTGGACTTCAAAAATACCTGAGACAAGTACCAATAGAATCATTAATGAAGATCACGTTCATTAATGACGTAGATCAGATAATCATCGATCAAATTAGTAATAAGGTCATAAACGATGAACAGGATGCACAGTTTGGCGGTTTGAGTATAACGCAGTTATGTTATTTCCGTACTATTAATTCTAAATACCTTTCAGATGAATACTGTTTATTAAAAACGGCAGTCAAATTACTCTCAATGAATTTTGTTCCATATTCCTCATACACAGATGCTGTAAAAAGATATACAGATCTGGAGTATGAGGCCGACAGTTTATATCGTCACTTTGTTTTGCTTTATTCAAAAGTAGGGGATACAGATCGTTTTAAAAGTATCAAGGGAAAAGTAGAACGTATTTATATCAATAATAATCTGAATAAGTCAGTTCAATCGTGGAATGATGTTTTTTCTTACGATCAAATTGATCCTCTGCACAGACAACTGAATTTTTACAGAAATTATGTGGGTCCTGAAACTAATAGAATAGTAGTTATTGTCTCTGATGCCTTTCGTTTTGAATTGGCAAAAGAACTGCAATCTAGGTTGGAAGGTAATGACCGTATTCAAACCCAAATGAATTACTGCTTCGCAAATTTGCCTTCAGTTACTTTTATGGGGATGTCTTCGATATTACTTCATAAAACAGTTGCATTATCCAGCGATAATAAAAAACTCCTGTTGGATGGTAAAAGGGCTGATACATTAGAAAAAAGGCAGCATATCATTCAGGAAAGGCATCCTGAAAGCGCAGCATACCACTTGGATGAATTGTTAACGTTAACTAGCACAGAACTAAAAGAAAAATTTGTTAATCAGAAAATCATCTATATTTTTCACAATGAAGTTGATTCTCATGGAGATAGCGCCAAGACTGAAAATGAAGTTTTTAAAGCTGGAACTGTGGCAATCAATGAAATTGAAAGACTGATCGAATCCCTGAGGACTATCAGTGTTGCTCATATCATTGTTACTGCCGACCACGGTTTTATATATCGGGAAGACAAGCTTTCAGAATTTGATAAAGTCGAATTAAATGTTTCAAAAGACACAGATAAAAAATTACGCTATATGATCACATCTGAAAAAATTGATGAAATGGGGGTCGCAAGAGTTCCTCTAGCAACGATCCTTGGTAACGATGATGATCGTTATGTCTATTATCCGAAATCTGCTAATGTTTTTAAGTCCGTTGGTCCAAGTAACTATGTTCATGGCGGATCTTCTTTGCAAGAAATGCTGGTTCCTCTCTTAGACATAAAGGCATTTTCAAATAAATCAAAGGCAGAATACGTTGAACTAAAACTGGGAAACTCTAATAAGAGAGTGACTGGTTTAAGTGTTCCTTTGCTTTTGATCCAAACTGCTCCCATTAGTGATACCGTATTGCCTGCTGCATTCAAAATTTATTTTGTTGATGAAACCGGACATATGATATCTAGTAAAAAAACATTTATAGCCGATTCGAGTGATAAAAATATTGGTAGTGAGCAACAAAAAGTGCAATTAACGATCAAAAGTCAAAAATACGATAAATCCAAGAAGTATAAGCTTGTTATAGAAAATAACAACTCAGGTGAGAAAGTATTTGAAGATTTCATTTTTGATTTGACGATCAATAATGATTTTGACTTTGATTGATAGAAAGTGTGATTAGATGGCAAAGATAGATGCAACTTTATTGCGCAAGTTAGAAGAGAATTTTGCTGGTCGTTTTGTCAGGAAAGACCTTACGGCTCGAATCAAGGAAGGGGCAAACGTTCCCACTTACGTTTTGGAATATTTGTTAGGCTTATTTGCTAACAGCACTGATGAGCAGGTTATTGAAGAGGGGGTGGACCGTGTCCGTTCAACATTGGCAAATAATTATGTCAGACCCGATGAAGCTGAGAAAGTTAAAGCAAAAATTCGTGAACGTGGATCATATACAGTGATCGATAAGGTAACAGTTCAACTGAATACTAACAAGGATCGGTATGAAGCTTCATTTAGCAATTTAGGTATTAAGGGTGTCATCATTGATTCAAAGTACTCAGAAGAATATGAACGTCTATTATCAGGCGGTATCTGGTGTATTGTGCGTCTTAGTTATTTTTTTGAAGAAGAAAGCGGCAATTCGCCATTTATATTGGAAAAATTAGATTCAATTCAGGTGGCTGGCTTGGATATGCAAGAAATATATGCCGGAAGGAAAAAATTAACTACACAAGAATGGGTCTCATTACTTTTACGAACAAAAGGGTTAGAACCTACTGAATTCACTGAGCGTCAGCGAATGCTCTTATTATTGAGGTTGGTACCTTTCGTTGAAAATAACTATAATTTGGTTGAATTAGGCCCACGGGGCACTGGAAAATCTCATGGATATAAGGAGCTATCGCCTAACTCGATCTTAGTGTCTGGTGGACAGACCACGGTTGCCAATCTCTTTTATAATATGGGTAGGCGTCAAGTGGGCTTAGTTGGAATGTGGGATCTGGTGGCTTTTGATGAAGTGGCTGGAATAAACTTTAAGGATAAAGACGGCGTCCAGATCATGAAAGATTATATGGCGTCAGGCTCATTTGCACGTGGCAAAGACGAGATTCAAGCTCGTGCTTCGATGGTGTTTGTAGGTAATATTAATCAGAGTGTTGATGTGATCTTAAAGACTTCACACCTGTTTGAACCATTCCCTGATGCTATGTCCAATGATTCAGCTTTTTTTGACCGGATCCATGCCTACTTACCTGGTTGGGAAATTCCCAAGTATAAGCCAGCATTTTTTGCCAAAGATTATGGCTTTATCACTGATTATTTTGCTGAGGCAATGCGTGAATTACGCAAAAAATCATTCAGTGATGCCTTTGATAAGTACTACAATCTAGGTGATCAATTAAACCAACGTGATACTATCGCTGTGAGAAAAACAGTCTCCGGAATGCTCAAACTAATTTTTCCAGATGGAAGTTTTGACAAGAGCGATGTAGAAAGAATTCTTTCTTTTTCGCTCGAGATGCGTAGACGAGTTAAGGAACAATTGAAAAAAATTGGTGGAATGGAGTTCTTTGATGTTGATTTATCTTATAAAGATAAAGAAACTTTAGAAGAAACTGTTGTGCATGTACCAGAACAAAGTAATAATTCCTTGATCCCTAATGGAATGCCGAAAGCAGGTCAAGTGTATACGGTAGCGTTAGACAAGAATGGAAGGCGCTGTACTTATTCTATTGAAAGTCAAATGACTGGCGGAAAAGGGAAGATCGAAAAAACAGGTATCAGTGGGCATAATGATGCTAAGGAAGCGATGGACAATGCTTATCGTTATTTAAAGACGAATGGTCAAGAAATCAGTGCGGATATGCATCTAAATCAAAAAGATTTTGTGGTCAACGTTTCTAACTTAAACAATTTAGAAATGACCGATGAATTAACGATTCCAACATACATTTCATTGGTTTCCGTTGCCCTTCGTCATCCGACAATAGAAAGTTTAGTAGTTTTAGGCGACTTTACTTTGAATGGATCGGTAAAAAAAGTCGATAGCCTCGCGGATACGATCCAAGTAGCATATGATAGTGGAGCAAAACAAGTTTTGATACCGACACAGTCCCTCAGTGAATTGGATAATATCCCAGAAGATATGAAAGACCAGCTCATTTTTATCCCGTATAACACCGTTAAAACAGCTGCTATGAGAGCACTCGGCTTTAAGTAGAAATAGTTGTTAACTTTTTCAAATAGTTAGAGGACAAAGATTTTGTTTGTGGAAAAATTATAAATACTGAGGCAAAAACCGCTGCTGACTTATAATGAGTCAGCAGCGGTTTTTAACTTTTTATATACGACAGTTAATCTTTTACTTCATTAGTTCTTTCGCTTTTTTCTTCCATAAACTGTTGTAGTTTGCTGATAATATCAGTCGGTAACACAACGTAGGAATCCTGTGAAAGTTGATCAGCAATTGCACTGTGCGTGTAAATAGCTGCAGCTAAGGCGGTTTTCGGGCCATTTTTAGCAAATTGCGCCATAAATCCGGCAATGATACCAGTCAAAGTATCACCCATTCCACCTGTGGACATATAGGGGCCGCCCAGGGGCAAACGGAATGTTTCTTTATCAGGAGCATAGATCTCGGTGTGATGCTTCTTCAACACGACCGTTGCACCCAGTTCTTTTTGCTTTTGACGGTTTCTTTCATCGGTCTGCTCGCTGATCTTAATGCCCGAAAGGCGCTGCCATTCCATTTCATGCGGAGTAAAAATGATGTGAGCTTCCGGTAGGGTATTCAGTAAGTCTTTGTCGTGAGCAAGCAGCGTGATCGCTGAGCCATCAATGATCAAGTACTGGTTTGGTTTCACGTTTTCAAATACATTTTTAATGATGCCTTTAGCGGTGGCATCAACGTCTAATCCAGGCCCAAGCACGATCACATCGGCAGATTTTAGGATCCCGTTCACGGCCTCTGTATCGGTAAAATCAACGTACATGACTTCAGGAACAACTGAGTGGAGTGCGGTCACATTGACCGGGTCAGTGGCGCAAGTTACTAGACCGGCTCCTGAATGGACTGCTGCTGAGCTGGACATGATGATCGCACCGCCAAAACTTTTGGCTCCCCCGATCGTTAATACCCGGCCATAGTTTCCCTTGTAACTGTTTGCCGGTCTTTGTCCAATAATGGATAAAATACCAGAAGTTAAATCTTTCAAAATATTACCTCCCATATTTAACTTAATAAAAATTTTTTAACTGTTTGAATCGTTTCTCGGTGGATCTTTTCCCGATCGACACCGGGAGCATCTTCGTACCAGAAAGCGGCTTTCTTAGAGTGATGCTTGTTGACTGGTAAAAAGATAAAGTGTCCGACATCATCAGGCAGCTCAATGTATTGTGCTTGCGGCAAGTAGTGATGGTAAACGCGACCGTTATATTTAACTGGTGCGATTTGGTCGCCGCCAGGCGCAATCAGCAGTACAGGTACATCAATACTTTTTGTTTGTTCAAATGAATCAACTCCTGTACCAAGCGCGGGTGAAAGGGCAATTATTTTTTTAAACCTTTCATCCTTGAGGTCGGTCGGGACTTCGCTTGCTTTGGCGTCGACGACTTTTCTGGTCAGTTTGCCAAATTCTGGCATCATGGCACTGACTTTGGGGGGCAAGGTTTCATTTTCCTTGCTTCTGATAGCATTTTGATCCACTTGGAGTCCTGCCAAAGCTAACACTGAATAAGAACCGAGTGAAAATCCTACCGCATAGATCTTATCTTGATCAATGCTTGGCCCATAGTGAGTAAGTAATTGTGATAATAGAAAGGACAGGTCACGCGGACGTTCCCAGTAACGCTTAAACTGTTCCGGAATGGGGTTGTCAAAAGTATTACCATAGTGGTCTGGAGAGGCAACGATGCAGCCTTTCTTAGCCAAAGGCATCGCCAACCAGGCTAAACTGATGCGATTGCTGCCGGAACCATGCGACATTATGATCAAAGGGTGCTTTTTTTCCTCCTCCCTTAGATCAATGTTGTCTAAGTACCACAATGTGTTTTTTAATGGACGACCATCACGATTGTGATCATGAAAAGTCATTGTTTGAGCTGTAACTTTTGCCATAACCTTCTTCCTTTCACATCTGTTTCGCCTTTAGTATAGCAAAAATAACGGTTGCAGACACCTTACAGGAATGTTTCTCAAAAAAATCAGTTATGGATTTCTGAAAAACTGTGTCGCAAGAGAAGATAGGTGTCGAAAGAAGTTGTAAAACATTAGGACAACCCTCATCTTAAGCAGATTGGTCTTTGTAAGAGGGCAGGTCACAGTCTGAGCGCGTGTTAGCTTGGTTTTATTTTTTGTAACACCGTTTAATCCCTTAAAAACAACAACTTATTTGTAATGAAAAACAAGTAAATTTATAAAAAGGCTTTTTTTTTGATTTAAAATATTGTATGATAATTAAGTGCTTATTTGAAGGTTTTGCCACTGTGGCGGAATTGGCAGACGCGCAGCGTTCAGGTCGCTGTTTGGGTTATCCAAGTACAGGTTCGACTCCTGCCAGTGGCATTTGGTAAACGTTGATTTAATAGTTATCTTTCGACTTCTGTGTCCAGAGGTTGCATCGTAATATTCAGAAATCACGAATCTGTTATGTGCGTCTGCTTTGAAAAAAAGCGGACGTTTTTGTTCATTAAATATGACATTATTGTCAAAATAAAAATAATATTTTGATAAACCAGGGCACGAAATTTGATTATTTTTAAAATTTGCGGTACGCTTTCATGAAAGCGTCATCATTTATTGGGAGAGAGGAAGTTATTACCATGATAGAAATAAATCCAATGTATCTAGTAGGTCGGGCTAAGATCTACCGTGATGAAGCCCAGCGCGGGATCGAACTGGAGACTCAAGGCGATCCAGAACGGGCACAATTAGTTTGGAAAAGTTTGAAAAGATCGTGTGAGGCGGAATTATCCAGCTATCATCGCAAGGATGATGACTACTTTGAGTTCTTAAACCAGGTAGCAACTTTCCTCCGGAAAAACCCTGAGATACTGGCCGGCTTGGAGTTAGTCCGGCTCAGCAGCCGTGAATACCTTAAGAAAACCACTAACCAATCATAAGACATTTAATATGATTAATGTTATACTTTGGTCAATAGGAAGAGTACTAAGGAGATAATTTCTTTATACAAAAAGGAAGTGGCAGCTGTGGCAGAAGAACAAAAGTACAAGACGATCCTCGTTCCGGTAGATGGTTCTGAGGCAGCGGAAAAAGCGTTAACTAAAGCTGTTGAAGTTGCAAAAAGAAATCATGCACATTTGGATATTCTCAATGTGATCGACCTTAAACAATTTTCAGTCAGTTTTGCTGGGATGCTTAATGCTAGCGGAGACGTGGTTTATCAAACATTTGAAGATGTGGATAAATACTTGGATGAGTTGCAAAAAAAGGTCAAAGATCAAGGCCTTGACGATGTCGATGTCCATGCTCGTTTCGGTTCTCCACGGACGGTCATTGCTAGAGATTTTCCTGCAGACCATAATACCGACCTCATCATTATGGGTCCGACCGGATTAAATGCTGTGGAGCGTGTCTTCGTTGGTGCTGTTACTGATTACGTTATCCGTGCTGCCAGTTGTGATGTTATCATCGCACGTTAGAAACTAAACATTTAGCAGTTTAAGAAGGGAGGGGGAATAAAGTGAAAATCGGAGCAGTGGTGATTTATATCGCCTTGTTTATTTTGACAGTGTACAACATTCGTCGTAATTATCATTTGATGAAACTGCGTTCTAACTCAAAGATCCGTGAACCGCAAAAGCTGTCAGACCAAGAGCAGGGGACCTTGCATGGCTTTACCAGTAACAAGCGGCGGTGGTCGATCTTAGGACAGGTTTTCTTTTGGACCTCCTTATTTATGGCGTTTAAAGGGACTTTGGCCCAATTGGTTTTTTTCATCGATCTTTATACGATTTCGATGATCAATGTCAATAATATTGATATCAATATTGTCAAATTGCTCGGGCAGCCTTCTAGTTCCCATAATTAAAAATTGACATATAATGATCAAGATTCGGTCGTGAGTGTTTTTGATTCCCAATCTTGATACTAATGGCGTGATGATTGGATCTGCATGGTTCAATTTCAAGCCATTTTTTGTTGTCTTACTTAAAGTGATTTTAAAATAGCTAATTAAAAAGGGTTATGTCTGCCGAGGAGGCACCATAACCCTTTGTCAATTAATGTATTTTTCAGCCCGAATTACTTATTTGGCATCTGCAATTTTTAGCTCTGGCCAATGATCTTGCCAGTGTTTCAAGGCCAGCCTGTTTTGATAACGGGCAAAGCCTGGTTTATGCGGCTCGTAATTTGGAGAGGGCTGTACTTTCAATTCAAACAGGTCATTTAGGCCATAAGGCGCCAAGATCCGGTATCTTCCGGTGTTATCTTTTTGTACGCCAACGCAGGTGCACTTTTCTGGGAAATCGGCGATCGTTTTTTCTATTGAGTCATGGAAATGTCGCTGAGTTTCATGTCGCACAGGCAGGGCAATATTATTCAAATTCCATAAGTACCGTGAATGCTGCTGATTTAATTGTTCCAACAGTATTAAAAAATCTTCGTAGGTCTGACCTGGATCATTATAATAAACGTTGATGTCTCCCAATTTAAGCGATTGGTGTTGGTGGAGCTTATCATTCCACACCAGATCACGGATCGTACCAGCACAAATTGTGAGGGCTGGTAAATGAAAAGGACCTAAGATCGTAAAGATCTCGGCCAATTCCTTGTTGTGTCTGATAAGTGCTAACAATTTTTCTTGATACACTGATTGATTCCTCCTAGCAAATTAACTCCATCTCTAATTGTATTGTTTTTTGGTGGTTGGTGCTAGATATTTTTGAAAATATTTTTATTATACGCTATAGAGAGCACTTTGAAGGCTCACTTCACCAGCTATAAGAGCTATGGAAGTCTACCAGAACGCCAAATGATGGTGGTCACCAGGAAAGATCGCGGCAAGTTATTCATTGCTTTTTATCCCTAGGACATGATGATTTCCTTTTGCTGGCTTTATTTTGCTTCAAATCTGTTGAAAATCACTGAAAAAGGAGTAGAATCTGGGTTGTCATCAAAAGGTTGATATTTTATAGGCCCAATAAACTGCGCCAGAATGGTATTTTAAGGAATTCAAATAAATTTTTGAAAATGTAATATTTTTGTAAGCAAAAAGGGTTAACAACTTGTCAAAAAAGTGGTAAGTTATTCTGGTCAACGAAGATAATTTAATATTTTAGGAGGTTTTGTCATGGGCAATAAGCTTGATATTTTGCGCGATTATCAAGTAGCAGAAGCTGAAGCTGCCGAATTAGACAGCGTTTGTGATAAGATCGGTTCATCCGTGAATAGCAGCAAACTTCTGAAGGTTTATGATAAAAAACGCAAGAGCGTAAGAAATGAATGCAGCAATCTGCAAAACATTTTGGAGGCTATTGAAGCAGCTGAAGATTAACAGGTTGTTTGTCAACAATTAAATTGAAAGTTAAACTTTAAAAGCTCAGTTTTTTAAAACTATGGGGTGCAGGCATAATTGCCAAACACCTCATAGTTTTATTTTATATGGTTTTCTCGACTTTCACGAAGAGCATGAAGACTTTGCGTGGAAAGCTTATTCATTTCGGCCAATTTTTCCTCAATGTGGTCTAACACGATATCGCGGTCGTTATGGTTTTCCACAAAATCATATTTATCACCATCTATTACCAAAAGAGGTGAGATGTCATACGATTTTGACCACTCTTGATAATAGTCCAACAAATTATGATAGTAGCTGACTAAGGATGGATCAGTTTCGACTTGTTCGAATTTCCGTCCTCGTTTTTTGATCCGAGTAATCATAGTTTCATAAGAAACTTTGATCATTACCATCAGATCATCTGTTGGATCGTTACTAACATATGCCAGTTCTGAAAGCATATTATCCAACAGTTCCTGATAGATCTTGTATTCGATCTGAGTTGCGTTCCCCATGGCAGTGTTCATCTTCATAAACATGGCATCTTCATAGATCGAACGATCCAAAATATTGTTGCTGTCTTTTTTCGCCTCTTTGATCATTTTAAAGCGGCGGTTTAAGAAAAAAGTCTGTAATAAGTATGCATAGGGATTAGAGACATTTTTTTCACCTGCAGCTCTGCGCTTGGCAGCTATCTCGTTACCGCGATAAAATAAGGGCAGGACAGGATTATCGCTAACAGGTTCGAAAAATGGCGTGGTTCCAAGTTCTTCAGATAAAATTTTGGTCAAGCTGGATTTACCAGATCCGATGATTCCTGCTAAAGTGATCAAACGGGCAACTCCTTTGAAGACAAAACATGAGCTTGTTAGTTCAAAATCAGTCAAACGCGAGTCTTGAGTTTTTTGGACAATGAGCTCACAAATTTCTGCCTAATTATTTTCTGTTTTCTCGAATTTCATACTTTATCCATTCTACCTTGTGGCTGGTTTCATTTCAATTGAAAGATGAGGACTTGCCAGTCTCCACCGAGATTTATTAAAAAAATTTCAATAAAAACTGGTACGATCCTGGATAGAATTGTATAATTGACCCGTTAAAACTTAACAAAGAACTCAGACATTTGACACATAAAGGAGAAAACGCGAATGATTCCCAGATATACCCGGCCAGAAATGGCTGCCATATGGAACGATCAAAAAAAATACGAATGTTGGTTGGCGGTTGAAATTGCTGCCGATGAAGGTTGGGCCAAATTAGGCAGGATCCCCGAAGCCGATGTTGCTAAGATCCGTGCCAATGCAAAATTCGACGTGGACCGTATTGCTGAGATCGAAGCCGTGACGCACCATGACGTAATTGCGTTTACTCGTTGCGTCTCAGAGTCTTTGGGTGAAGAAAAAAAGTGGGTCCACTATGGCCTGACGAGTACTGACGTGGTCGATACGGCTTATGGCTACCAGTTAAAACAGGTCAACGAGGTCTTACGCGCCGACTTACAGCGTTTTAAGAAGATCGTCGCCAAAAAAGCCCAAGAATACAAACATACTGTCATGATGGGGCGCACACACGGTGTGCATGCCGAACCGACAACTTTTGGGCTGAAGATAGCTCGCTGGTATTCTGAGATCAAACGTGATATCGAACGTTTCGAACATGCTGCTGCTGGTATTGAAGCCGGTAAAATCAGTGGGGCTGTGGGTAGTTTTGCGAACATCGACCCAGCCATTGAAAAGTATGTTTGTCAGAAATTAGGTATTCGTGCCCAGGAGATCTCTAGTCAAGTCCTGCCGCGTGATCTGCACGCTGAATATGTAGCAGTTTTGGGACTGATAGCTACCAGTTTGGAAGAATTTGCCACCGAGATCCGCGGTTTACAGAAGACGGAGACTCGTGAGGTAGAAGAACATTTTAGTAAGGGGCAAAAGGGCTCTTCTGCTATGCCGCATAAACGCAATCCAATCGGGTCAGAAAACATTTGCGGGCTAGCCAGAGTAGTACGAGGCCATGTGATCACTGCTTATGAAGACGTGACTTTGTGGCATGAACGCGATATTTCACACTCATCAGCTGAGCGGATCATTTTACCTGACACCACGATTCTCCTAGATTATATGTTGAATAGGTTTGGCAATATTTTGGACAAGCTGACAGTTTTCCCGGAAAATATGAAGAGAAATATGGGCAAAACGTTTGGACTGATATATAGCGGACGAGTCTTGCTAAAACTGATCGACACTGGGATGAGCCGTGAAGCAGCTTATGATTTGATCCAGCCGAAAACAGCCCGTTCGTGGGATGAAGAGATCCCGTTTCGGCAGTTGTTGGAAGAAGATCCAAAAATTACAGACCGCCTCGATAAAGCAGCGTTGGACGATGCTTTTGACTATCACTGGCATCTAAGAAGAGTTGATGAAATTTTTGACCGAGTTGGGTTAGATTAGTTGTAAAAAATAGGTTTCTTTCGTTCAGATTTAAAGTTTGACTAGCCCGCCAAATGGGTGTAATTTAGCTTTTAATGTTGAAAGGAGCAAAATATATATGACAGATTTTGCTTACCAGGCATTCAGCGAAGTCGCGCGCCAGAAAACCTTTATCGCTGCTGCCAAAACACTAAATGTGACTCCTTCGGCGATTAGCCATTCCATTGCCGGTTTTGAAGCTGAACTTGATTTTCCCTTGTTTATCCGCAATAGGACAGGGGTCACTTTAACTCCAGACGGAAAACAGATCTTGCCGATAGTACAAGAGATCTTAAATACAGAAACTAAACTGCACGAAGAAGCGGACCGGATCAATGGTTTAAATTCCGGTAAGATCAGGCTGGGAGCTTTTAGCAGCGTTTGTATCAACTGGCTGCCAGACATTATCCATAAGTTTAAAGAAAGCTATCCAAAAATAGACATTAGTATCGAACAGGGAAACTTTAACCGCGTGACAGAGTTAGTGCGGCTTGGACGGCTTGATATTGGTTTTTCAGCTTTGCCGATCAACGAGAACTTGGACGTGATACCATTGCATGAGGATATGATATATTGTATAGCTCCTAAGGATTTTGTCCCTCACAACGGCAAGACGATCACCAAGGAAGACGTTAAAAACGAGCATTTTATTTTGCAACAGATCGACTACGACCGCGAAACCAAACAAGCCTTAGATACCTATAATGTTTCTGGCAATTCGATTCAATATAGTATCGACGATGCATCGATCATTGCGATGGTCGAAAGTGGTTTGGGATTGGGGATCTTACCAGAACTTGCTTTGCAGAACTTGTCTGGCAACGTCAAGCGTTATCCCTTCTCACAGCCGTTTAAACGTACGATCGCGGTCGTCACTCAAGATGAAGAAAAACAGACGCCATCCACGCAAGCCTTTTTGAAATTGATCCGGTCGTGGGTCAAGGAGCATTATTCGACTTCTGTTTAAAAAAGTATTGTATTTAACTTGATGTCATGTAAGTAACGTGTTATCTTGTTTTTCTGTTCTTGTAGTTGTTAGGAAAAATTATTTGATAAGTTTATCTTCGTAGAAAAGCAACCTAGTATGGTCTACCGGGTTGCAATAGTTGTGTTTAAATTAAGCGAACTATGTGTAGCGAAAGCTTGAGGCTGACTGACTGCTGGACTATAATTGGACAAAAGAATTATTGTCTGACGTTTTACCAGTTCTCATTTTTGCTCATGATGATTCGCTTTGTTTATTATTTAGGGGGAATATTAACTGTGAAGGAATTAACCAAAGGCCGTCCGATCGAATTGATCTTAATGTTTGCAGTCCCACTGTTGATCGGTAATTTATTTCAACAATTATATAGTTTATCCGATACCATTATCGTTGGACAAACTTTGGGAGTCAATGCTTTGGCAGCCGTTGGTTCCACCGGAAGTATCCAATTTTTGATCATAGGTTTTGCTCAAGGATTGACTGCCGGTTTATCTATCATGAGTGCTCAGTTCTTTGGCGCGCACGATTATAAGAAGGTGCGGGAGAGTTTTGCAACGAGTATCGTGATCAGTGCTGTAGTTACAGTCATCCTTACGTTTTTAAGCGTATATTTCATTCATGATATTTTGATGCTGATGAATACTCCGGCTGAAATCGAACATAACGCACAGCTTTTTAGTACGATCATCTTTAGCGGGATAATTACCCAGATGGCGTATAACTTGCTCGCCAATGTTATTCGCAGTTTAGGCGACAGTCGCACCCCGCTGTATTTTTTGATCATTGCAGCGGTCGTTAACATCATCTTAGAGCTGCTCTTCATTCTGGTTTTCCATTGGGGTGTTGCTGGGGCTGGTTTTGCCACTGTGACCGCACAACTATTTTCTGTGGTCTTATGTGTGATCTATATTATTAAGAAGATCCCGCTCTTGCAAGTTCACCTGGACGATTTCAAACATATCAATGGGCAAATGATCACCAGCCATTTGAATGTTGGCTTACCGATGGCCTTCCAGTCTTCAATCATTGCAATTGGTGCTATCATGATCCAGTCAGCATTGAACTCTTTGGGTACGACTGCTGTGGCAGCTACGACGGCTGCCAGCAAAATTGATCAGATCGCCACTTTACCGATGAACTCTTTTGGAGTGGCAATGGCTACCTATACGGCTCAAAATTATGGTGCCAGGGAGTTTAGCCGGATCTTAAGGGGTGTGAAGTCTGCGGTCTTATTGTCTGGAGGCTTCAGCATCGTGGCAGCATTGATGATGATCGTTTTCGGTAAGAATATGGTCATGCTGTTCATCGGTAAAACTGATGCAGGCGTTTTGTCTTTGTCGCAAGTCTACTTTAATGTTAATTCATCATTTTACGTTTTATTGGCAGTGTTATTCATCTTTAGAAACACATTGCAGGGATTGGGTAAGAGCTTCATTCCTACTGCGGCAGGTTTAGTCGAACTTGGTATGCGGATCGGAGCAGCACTGTTTTTGGCTACGAGATTCGGTTATGCAGGAGCTTGTTTCGCCAGTCCATTGGCATGGCTTGGCTCTTGCCTTGTGCTGATCAGTTCTTATGTATCTGCTGTTAAAATGCTCAAACGCAGACAAAAACAAAAGGATGAAGAGGAAGCTGCCATTTTGGCGAATGAATAAATCGCTTGCTTTTTGGCTCGAGATTTGATAACATGCTTTTCGTGTTTAGAACAATAATAATTGGTTTTATTGCCAAAATGATTATTTTTGGAACTCGTAAGAGCACCAGCTCACGCTTGGCGTAGCTGTCCGAGGAGGGGTAAGATAATGGAAACTTCATTAAAAATTGGGGATCAGGTCGACTGCAAAAAATTTGGCTCTCTAAAACATGATTTTGTTGGTACGATCGAAAAATTCTATGATAACTCAGCGATGGTATCGATCGATAAGTATGATAAAAGCGATAATATCACCGTCAGCGATTTTCATAAACGTGCAATCGTTCGTTTAAGCAATATTAAAAAAGTATCAGCTTAAGTTAGCGGTGTTTCGGTCATGGGTTTACAGAAAAAAAGATAGTGACAAGGCTGAGATCCTATGCTATACTGGTTCTTGTTGTTGCGGGTATAGTTTAGTGGTAAAATCCCAGCTTCCCAAGCTGATGTCGCGAGTTCGATTCTCGTTACCCGCTTGACTATAACGTCTTCAGCAATGAAGATGTTTTTTTATTTTTTATTTACAAAATAATATCAATATTTGGTTTAATTAAATTTCGATGATGGAGACTAGTAAGTAAGAACAGCAGATAGCGAGTCCGGGATAGTGCAAGCCGGATTGCCTAACTTATCGAATCGTACCTCCGAGAAATAATTAAGTCTGATTATGAGTGGATCAATTATCAATTAGAGTGGTACCGCGGGTTATCTCGTCTCTTGCATTTATTTGCAGGGGACTTTTTTTGTAGGAATAGGGAGGATAAAATGGATCAGAAAAAATTAGTAGCACAAGCCATCGTTACGGCCGCCGACGGCAAACTTTCTTTAGAGAATGTACTGGCTAAGGTCGAAGTCCCTAAGTCATATGACTTAGGCGATTATGCTTTTCCAACATTTATGCTGGCAAAAATCTATCACAAAGCACCGCAACAGATTGCGCCAGAATTGGCAGCAAAAATTTCGCAAAAGGATTTTGACAAGGTGCAAGCCGTTGGTCCTTATATTAACTTTTTCTTAGCTAAAAAGCCTTTCAGCAAAGCAACGTTAAAAGATATTTTAACTCAAAAAGCAGCGTACGGTAATCAAGATCTGGGACATCAGGGCAACGTGCCGATCGATATGTCATCCCCCAATATTGCTAAACCAATGTCAATGGGTCATTTACGTTCCACTGTCATTGGGAATTCTTTAGCCGAGCTTTTGAAGAAGACCAATTTCAATCCCATCAAAATTAATCATTTGGGCGATTGGGGAACACAGTTTGGCAAACTGATCGAAGCCTATAAGTTGTGGGGCAATGAAGATGCTGTGCGCAAGGATCCAATCAATACATTACTTAAGTATTATGTGCATTTCCACCAAGTTGACGAACAACACCCGGAACTGGATGACGAAGCACGCGCATGGTTTAAAAAATTA
The DNA here is from genome assembly GCA_934215475.1 of uncultured Ligilactobacillus sp. GTDB lineage: Bacteria > Bacillota > Bacilli > Lactobacillales > Lactobacillaceae > Ligilactobacillus. Next base: position 122,850 of record CAKPZY010000003.1, on the reverse strand, counting down.
GAGGATGGCGACAAAGAAGCTCATTCATTGTGGAAATGGTTCAGAGACGAATCCTTGAAATTCTTCAAGGGTATTTATCAGCAGCTAGGGATCGATTTTGATTCTTACCATGGTGAATCATTTTACAATGATAAAATGGACGAAATCGTTGACATTTTAGAAAAAAAGGGACTTTTGAAGGAAAGCCGCGGAGCAGAGATCGTTGATCTGGATAAATATAACTTAAACCCAGCACTGATCAAGAAATCCGATGGAACTACTTTGTATATTACTAGAGATTTGGCTGCTGCTTTGTATCGTTTCCGGACATACGACTTCGTACAGTCTTTGTATGTAGTCGGTAATGAACAGACTAATCACTTTAAGCAGCTTAAGGCTGTTTTAAAGGAAATGGGTTTTGATTGGTCGGATAACATTCATCATATTCAGTTTGGCTTGATCACTTCTGGTGGAAAGAAGCTTTCTACTCGGAGAGGTAATATTATTTTATTGGAAGATGTTTTAAAAGATGCTGTCAAACTTGCAGTGGAACAGATCAATGAGAAAAATCCTGATTTACCCAACAAAGACCAAGTCGCAGACGAAGTTGGCGTTGGGGCAGTTATTTTCCATGATTTGAAAAATGATCGTTTGAACAACTTTGATTTCAACTTAGAAGAAGTTGTACGTTTTGAAGGCGAAACCGGCCCATATGTCCAGTACACTCATGCCAGGGCAATGAGCATTTTGCGCAAGGCGGGCATGCCTGATTTAGAGAAGACAGATTTCACAGGTTTGAACGATGAAGAATCGTGGGAAGTTATTCGTCAGTTAGCTAATTTTCCGGCTATGGTCAAGCGATCTGTGGAGGAATACGAGCCTTCAGTGATCGCTAAATATGCAATTCACTTGGCAAAGTCATTTAATAAGTATTATGCCCAAACCAAGGTATTGACCGACGATGGCGAACAAGGATCCCGTTTGGCAATGGTTGCCAGTGTAGCGATTGTGTTGAAAGAAAGTTTGCGTTTGCTGGGTGTTAAGGCTCCCGATGAAATGTAATCTATAAATAAATAAACGACATAAAATGACATATAAATAGGTGTCGTGGCTGTATGGGGCTCTGCCTGTTGGGTGGAGTCTTTTTTTGCGTGCGAAAACAAGTTAGACCAATTTATGCAAAGCACGCCTAGGTTCGTATGAATTTTCTGGAAGAATTTTGTCCAGAAGAAATGATGGAAGTTATGTTAGATAATGGAGTATCTGCCAAAAGAATGGGAAAGTTTTGTCAGATACTAGAGTATCAGTCAAAAGAATAGAAAAGTTTTGTTAGATAATGGGGTATCTGCCAAAAGAATGGGGAAGTTATGTTAGATAATGGGGTATCTGCCAAAAGAATAGAAAAGTTTTGTTAGATAATGGGGTATCTGCCAAAAGAATAGGAAAGTTATGTTAGATACTAGAGTATCAGACAAAAAAATAAGAAAGTTTTGACAGATACTAGAGTATTAGCCCAAAGAATGAGGAAGTTGTGTCCAATAGTGGAGTATCAGCCATAAAAAACAGAAAGTCTTGTCTGATAGTAGAACATCTGCCACAAAAACGGGAAAGTTCTTTAGAATGGTGAAATTTGAGGCAACTTAATTCGAAAATGATGCTTTTGTACACTCATCACAACTCACTGGTGTATGTATGTTTTTTCATACCTAGCAAATGTAAGTGGATCATTTTGATCGATTACACAGGTTAGCAGGTACAAAAGAATATTCAACATCTAATGACGATAAAATTATAAAAATAACTAATGAAATACTGCACAAGCAACCAATCTAATGATATAATAATTATCGGCATCACAATTATCAAAAATAAATATCGTATTAAAAGGTTTTAAACGTGAAATAGTTAGGGGGACTATAATCTTTTGTAAGCGCTTTTAGCAGCACAAATTATTATAAAAATTAATTATGAAAACAAAAACGAATAATGTTTGTCGGCAAGATAACTGGGATTTTCTAGAGCTAGCTCCGGAATTCAATCATAACGAAAAAGAATTTTTCAGGCAATATGGACAAATATATGTCTACAGGAGCGGAGAAAAGATCAATTTAGGACAAAGCAAATATGACACGACTATTTGGTGGGTACTTTCGGGTTCGGTGTTGTTAGAAGACCCGTGCCGTAATGGGAAAATTATCTTTACATATTTAAAGGATGGAATGTATTTGCCTGCGGATTTAGAAGTTGCTTCGCGGCAAACATTGTTAACTATCGCTCATATTTGTCAGGAAGTTACTTTACTCGAGCTCCAGCTGCAAAGATTTGATTACTTAAAGCAAACAAATAATCACTTTATTGGGCTTGTTCACCAGAGTTTGGTCAAGAAATATTTGTTGCAAAAATTGATTCTCCAAATTTGCGCTGAAGGCAAGATTGCAGATCGAATCAAGAATATTTTAATTTTTTTTGCCCGTGAATGCGGTAGTCATTTACAAAATGGAGACATTGCCTTGCCTAATGCTTTGACGTACCGAACGATTGCTTCATTTGCCAACACTAGTCAAACGACCGTTTGTCAATCTATTAAACAGTATAGAGAAAAGGGATTATTGAGCAAAAAATCACGCAAGTTGATCATTAGGCACCAGGCTATGGAGATGCTGCTTGAATTAAGTTAACCTGTTTAAGTCCCTGAATTCTGCTATAATATTACTTTGAATAAGGAAAAAGCCAACAGTTCAAGTGAATGAGGACAGCTGGCCTTTTATTGTTGCTTGAAGCAGGTAAAAATAATTTTCAGAGTAAAGAAGGTCTTTGGATGAAGAAAGAAGTTAGACAGAAAAAAATAGCCCAGCTGATCAAGAAACACAAGGTCTCAAATCAAGAAAGCCTACTTGAAGCTTTAAAGGATGAAGGTATCCAGGCAACTCAAGCCACGGTTTCACGAGATATCCGTGAGATGCAGATCATTAAAGATACCGACGCGGCGGGGGAAACGTACTATACTATCTTCCAAAATGAGAAGGGTGACGCAAAACAAAAAATCGCGGAAAGGATCAATGAGTTGGTCACAGAGGTAACAAATGTTCATTTTATTAACGTCGTCAAGACAACGCCGCGCAATGCTAATGTTTTGGCAGCATTGATCGACGATGAAGGACTTGAGGGCATCGTTGGAACCTTAGCTGGTTATGATACCTTAGTGCTGTTTAGTCCGGACGATGAAACTGCTTTAAAGATCACGAAGTATTTTAAACAAAACCTTGGTAGTTAAACGCTCAAGATCATCGCTGCCTCACTTCCACCATGTGAAGCCTTAAACTTCTAAATCTTGGTTAAATAAGTTTGGTGAATAAGGGAAACATTTCTAAGTATGTTAATATGATACAGACCAAGAATAATAATAAAAAGGAATATATGTATGGATGAGTCATCTTTTTGGTATAAATTTAAACAGGGATTAGCCAAGTATTTTGGGATTTTTTGGCGTTGGACTAAGAATAAATGGCGTCGCTTTCAGATCTGGCGGTGGTTAATAGTCTTGTTCTTGACTATTTTTCTGATCAGCAGTATTTCCCTGGTATATATCGCCAAAACTACTAAGGTTGCTGGGCTAGAATCTGCTTTACAGCAATCTACGGAAATTTATGACGCTCAAAACAAGGAAGCAGGCCATTTGTACGCGCAAAAAGGTACTTGGGTCTCTTACGATTCAATGTCAAAAAATATGGTAAATGCGGTGTTGTCCAGTGAAGATCGCGATTTCTACCATGAATATGGTTTTTCATTGAAAGGATTAGGAAGAGCCTTTTGGCTGCTGGTCAAAAACAAAGTCACCGGGCGTAACTATATCAGTGGCGGAGGAAGCACCTTAACACAACAGTTGGTCAAAAATGCCTTTTTGTCACAGGAACAAACTCTAACGCGTAAAGCTAAAGAAATTTTTATAGCCATGCAAGTTGAAAATGAATACAGTAAGCGGCAAATTCTTACCATGTATCTGAATGATGCGTATTTTGGCAATGGCGTTTGGGGCGTTCAGGATGCTTCACAGAAGTATTTTGGTGTTTCTGCCAGCCAATTATCTCCAGCGCAGGCAGCGACCCTGACAGGAATGCTGTCTAATCCCGGAAGGTATAATCCTATCGACAATGCACAGTTATCCAGGGCGAAGCGTAACATTGTTTTGCATGCGATGGTCGAGAACGATAAACTATCTGAAAGTACGGCTAAACAATATCAGGCATACGGGATGGAAATAAACGACAATTATCATTATAATTCTGGTTATAGATATCCCTATTATTTCGATGCTGTGATCGATGAGGCTATTCATGACTACGGATTGTCAGAATCTGAGATCATGAATCGGGGGTATAAGATATATACCTCGTTAGACCAGAGTCAGCAAGAAAAGATGCAGGACACTTACGCTGATTCTGCGTTCTTTCCAAGTGCGGCTAGTGATGGTACTAAAGCCCAATCGGGTTCGGTGGCCATTGATCCAAAAACAGGCGGGGTCACTGCGGTCGTCGGTGGCCGCGCACAGACTCATGTCTTTCGCGGTTATAATCGGGGCACAGGCTTGATCCGTTCCCCTGGCTCAACTATTAAGCCCCTGGCGGTCTACACACCTGCCTTGGAGAATGGTTATCATTATGATTCTAAGGTCCCAGATAAATTACAACCATATGGCAAAAATTCCTATACCCCGCATAACTGGGATGATCAATACTCGGGTAAGCTGCGGATGTATCAGGCACTGGCTCTCAGCAAGAATACTTCAGCTGTTTGGCTTTTGAACAAAATTGGTGTGCAAAAAGGTTATAAGTCAGTTGAAAAGTTTGGTATTCCATTAGACAGTTCTGATGAAAATCTCAGCTTGGCTTTGGGTGGTTTGAAAAGGGGAGTTTCACCTTATCAAATGGCTAGTGCCTATTCGGCTTTTGCTAACGATGGCATTAGAAAGGACCCGCACTTTATTACTAAGATCGTGGATTCAGAAGGCAAGACTGTTGTTGACAACACCAAGGTTCGTTCGAAACGGATCATGTCTGCAAGGATCGCTCGACAAATGACCAGTATGATGATGGATGTTTATAAAAATGGGACTGGCGTCTCCGCTAAACCATATGGTTATACCATTGCCGGGAAGACCGGTTCTACCGAGAGTACTAGCGAGTCCAATGGTAATGGTGATGATAATGATAAATGGTATATTGGCTATACAAAAGATGTTGTCGTGGCGACTTGGTTAGGCTTTGATTCATCTAAATATTCGATTGCCAATGTGGGGGCCAATGCCGGCTCATCCTTGTTTAAGACTGAGATGGAAGGAATTTTAGCTAATACTCCCCATACCGGATTTGGAATCAAAGCTGCTTCGAGTCGATATAACGAAAGCTTGCAAGGTAAAGCGGAAAATAGTTCCAACTCATGGGATTCAGTAGAAAAAGCCGGTAAAAATTTGCGCCAGAAGATCTCTGAAGGTACCTCTGGCTTGCGTGACAAGGCCAGCAGTGCTGTTAATAAGGGAAAGCAGTATTTAGAAAGTATCTTAGGCCGGTAAATTCAAAAATTGGGATTTTGTCAAATAAGGCAAACTGTGATGGATTTATAAACTAAATTATGCTAAATAATTTTTGATCCCTAGTGCGCGATATTTAAAGGCCCACAGACCATTTGGTTTAATAAATAATAGATGTTACAATAATAATAGTAATATTAAGGAGGGCAAATACGTGATCAATATTTATGATTCAGCTAATCAATTAGAACAAGATCTGCGCAAGTCTCAAGAATACCTTGATTTGTCGGCTGCCATGTCAAAACTAAAAGCTGAGCCCGAAGCTTATGAGTGTTTTAAACGAGTTCAAAAAGCACAGAAAGCTTTGCAAAATAAGCAAATGCAGGGTCAAGAATTGGCTGATAAAGATCTAGATGAGGTCAAGAAGCTGGCAGATGAAGCCCAATCTTATGACAGCTTATCAGATTTGATGAAAAAAGAGCAGGCTTTAAATGCCGTTTTCGAAGAGATCAATAAAATTATTTTTAAACCAGTCAGTGAATTATACGACTTTTAAGAAAGTTTTGAGGGAACTGTTTGTAAAAGGGCAGTTCCTTTTTGCGTGAATAATATTCAAGATTCTTTTTAATTTAGTCGGATCAAGATGCACTTTTCTTTTTCAACCTTGATCAAGTTTTATTAGACTGATATCACTTTTGGAGCAGAGCCTTTAAATTTTTTGCAGGCTCTGTATTGAAGCTAAAGGATAAAGTTATCAAATGAGTAGCTGTTTTTACAAATAACATGAGACGAGAGGTAGGAGCAAATTTTGGAAACCAAAAAGATATTTGACTATCAAATCGATGACAATATGGAGCTTTTTGTATTGATCAAGGCTGCCGATGTACGGATCGCTAAAAATGGCAAAAAATTTATTGCATTTACTTTCGCAGACCATTCAGGAGAGATCAGTGCCAAATTTTGGGACGCATCTGAACAAGATATTGCGCAGTTTCAAGCAGGCAAAGTGGCGGCTTTGAAGGGAAAAAGAGAAAACTATAAGCAAAATCCGCAGATCAAAATTTTTAAAATGCGCTTAGCTCAAGAAAACGAGCCCAATGATCCACGTCTCTATTTACAAAGTGCTCCTGAATCAGTACAGGATATGGAAAAAGACATTGACGAAATGATATTTGAGATCACCGTTCCAGCCTGGAACCGGATCGTACGCTATCTTTTAAAAAAGTACCATGATCAATTTTTCAGTTATCCGGCTGCTAAAAAAAATCACCACGATTTTGCTGGCGGCTTGGCTTTTCATACTATATCGATCCTGCGTTTGGCCCAGGCGGTAGTTCATGAATATGAAGACATTAATGCTCCGCTTTTATATGCTGGGGCAATTTTACATGACTTGGGCAAAACGATAGAGCTGTCTGGCCCGGTGGCGACTGTTTACACTGTTCCGGGCAATCTACTGGGTCATATTGTACTGATCGATGAAGAGATCGCCCAGGCATGTGATAAGCTGGGAATAGACCCGTTGAATGAAGATGCTGTTTTATTGCGTCATATGATCGTTTCTCATCATGGTTTGTTAGAGTACGGGTCCCCTGTCCAACCGCATATCATGGAAGCTGAGATCTTACACCATCTAGATGATTTGGACGCTTCTATCCAGATGATGCGTAAAGCTTTGGATCACACCAAACCAGGGGATTACACTGAAAGGATCTTTGGCATGGATGGACGTAATTTCTATCAACCCTTGGGAAAGGGCGCTGACCAATAAAATCATTCTTTATCTTGAAAACTTCAACATTGGCCGCGAATGGCTGCACTTGAGAATATAAAAAAACACGGACACTCCTTAAATTGGAGTTGCCCGTGTTTTATAATATCCGGTATATTCTCAGTTTTGTTTTTGTGCTGAGTTACTTTGCACTTGAACTATTGCCGATATAGTTGGCCAAGATATCTTTTAGATCATTATCTTTGATGTTGACTTTCCCATTTTTCAACTCTTTAGAAATAATCTTTTGCATGTAAGTTGAGTCTTGCATCTTACTATTCAGGATCTGTTTCTTCAATTCCGCTTTGTGATCTGACAACTTACCCTTGCCAGGGTTTTTAATAGAATAGATCACATGGTAACCATAACTGGTCTTGACTGGTTCCTTAGTAAATTGACCCTTTTTCAACTTGAAAGCTGCCTTTTTGAACCCACCAACTAAGCTGGTATCAGTGTTATCAAAAGCTGGTAATTTGCCGCCATTATTTTTTGTTTGTGAATCAGTGGAGTACTTCTTAGCCAAAGTTTGGAAATTTTTGTAGCTGCCATCTTTGTTCAAACTGTCAATGACTGTTTGGGCTTGCTTTTTCCCATTGTCATCACCTTTAAGCAAGATGTGGGCAACCGTAACTTTTGGGTGGTATGATTTCCATTGTTTTTTAAGCTGTGCATTAGTAATTTTAGTATTAGCTTTCACTGCTTCTTGTAATAAAAGCGATGAACGGATCTGCTTTTTGTAAGAAGCCTTAGTAAGGCCGCTTTGTTGTAAAACAGAGTTAAAGGAAGAACCATACTGCTTTTTAGACTGGTTATATTGGGCGGTGACTTGCTTATCGGAAACTTTTTTTCCGTAGTCGCCTTCCAATACCTTATCCAAAATCATTTGCTGTAAGACTTGTTTACCTGAGGAAGTCTTTTTCATACTGTCATAATACGAACTTTCGGTAATTTTGCCACCGGAAGTTGTGGCAACTGTCTTCGAGCAGGCAGCCAAACTGAAAGTCAGCAAAATCGCTGCCAACCCAGTTAACCATTTTTTCATTTCTTAAACACATCCAATTCTATATATTTTTAGCCTTTTTGCGGCTAACGCTTATTACTATAACATAATTTGTATATTCATAGTATGAGGTTTAATAAATTTAGACTAATTTAAAAACTTGATATTTGACTGACAATGCTCAAATGGAAGGGGTACCATTTTTAGCCCATTTTGAGGGCGGGGATTATGAAGTTGACTGTGGGCTACATTCAAGGGGCATCAGATTTGCTGGTCTGACATTACATCAAGTCAAACTCAAAGGAACTCAAATAAACAAATTACAGCTAAAAAAATCAGCACCAACCACAATGACTCAGTTCATTGTAGCTGATGCTGGTTGACTATTATTTGGAAAACTTTTGAATACTCTTGGTCAATTTGTTGATTTTTGGTTGGATATCGTGCATAAACTTGCCAACTTCCGTCGAAATTTCATCGACGGTGGGCAGGGTGCTCTTGAGCTCGGAAGAGAGATCTTTAGCTGATACAGTCGTATTCTTAACCGCTTGTTTTAGCGAAGGAGCAGAGTTTGTCTTGGTGCCGCTCTTTTTATTAGACCGCTGCTTAGCATACATTAACGCTCCCAGCAAAACAGTGCCTCCGATAATAGAAATAATTTGAGCCTTTTTCATGACCGTCACTCCTTAATATTATTTGCAATACTGTCAGCAATTTTTTGTAATTTTTCTTGGTTATAGTTTCCAGAATTATCCTTGAATCTCATGGCAAAGTCGTCTTCGCTGCTATAACGGGGAACGAGATGGAAATGAGAATGGAAGACTGATTGGTAAGCAACTTTTCCGTTGTTGTTCAAAATATTGATCCCTTTGATATCCTTGTTAGAATCACGCAATGCCCGAGCGATTTTTGGAATTCTTGAAAAAACGCTGGCGGCCAACTCATCATCATACGCAAAAATGTCGGGAATGTGTTTATTTGGTACAACTAGCATATGACCGGGCGTTGTTTGGGAAAGGTCTAAGAAAGCTGTGACAACGTCATCATGATAAACACGAGTACTAGGGATCTCACCATTAATAATTTTGCAAAAAATACAACCTTCCATTTCATTGGAGCCTTCTTTCTAAAATAATTAGTTTGTAATTTCAGTATACACTAGCAAAAGCAAATATTTAATTAAAAACCGTGCTAGGGCTTGCAAATTTGCAAAATTTTAGGTGGCATCTATAACCATTTTAGGAATGCGTTCTTTCGGCCTGAAAAAATCAGAGGCAAGTATCTCGTTGAAATGTGCGATTTAAATGATTAATGAGTTTGGATGAAGAAAAAGTCAATGTTATAATTCAGTGTGACGATTCAGCTTTATGCAAAGTACTAACAAACAAAAATTTTGCGCAAGAAAATATTTCTGAGAAACTAAGATCAAAATGCCTTTTAAAGATTTTGGTTCATAATCTTTAAAATGATCAGTACGATCAGCAGCCAAATCTGCTGAAGAATTCAACTAACGATCGATTTTAGTGTTGTAATCATTTGTAATCCAAAATTGGCAGAATAAACATAAGTTTATAAAAATATTCGAATAATAGGCTTTAGAGAGGAAGTTACGCATGTCTTTGATAGTTGAACATTTGGTTGGAGGTTATTCTTCGATCCCGGTTTTAAAGGATATCTCATTTGAGGTACCCACTGGATTTTTAGTGGGCTTGATAGGATTAAATGGAGCTGGGAAATCTACCACCATCAACCACATCATTGGTCTTTTACGGCCGCAGAAGGGCACGATCGAATTAAATGGAGTTTCTTTGCAAAAAAATGCTGCAGAGTACAAGAAGAAAATTGCCTATATTCCTGAGATCCCCGTACTTTACGACGAACTCACTTTGAAAGAACACCTTGAACTGACTATGATGGCCTACCAATTAGATCAAAAGCAAGCTTGGGATAAAGCAAGGCAGTTGCTGCAGCTTTTCAGACTTGATAATAAGCTTGATTGGTTTCCGATCAACTTTTCGAAAGGCATGAAGCAAAAAGTGATGATCGTGTGCGCTTTGCTTCCCCAAGTCGATTTGTTGCTCGTAGACGAACCCTTTCTAGGACTTGATCCCTTGGCAACGCGTGATCTGTTGAGATTATTGACGAATGAAAAGCAGGCTGGAACGGCGATCTTGATGTCCACACATGTGTTGAGCACTGCTCAAGAAGTATGTGATAGCTTTTTGATGATCGATGAAGGCAAGCTTCTCGCCGCTGGTACTTTTGATGAATTGCAAAAACAAAGCGGCCTGCCAAATGGTTCATTGTCAGATATCTATCTGGATATGACAGATAAGTGAGGTGATAAGCATGTATGAGATTTGGAAAAAGAGAAGGGCCTCTTACCAACAGATGCTTTTGAAATATTTGCGTTATGTTTTTAATGATCATTTTGTGATCGCTTTATTATTTTTATTTGGTGCTTTTAGTTTTTCTTACTCAAATTTTTTAAAAACTCTGTCCCCAAGCCAAGAACTATGGTGGGCAAAACCGTTAGTGGTAGTGCTTTTATTCTCAGCGCTGCACGCGAATCGTGTGGCCACGTTCCTTAAACCGGCGGATACTGTTTTTTTGCTGGCTCGTGAACAAGATATGCATAAGTATATTAACAATGCCCGCTCATACAGCACCTTAGTGGTCCTGATCATTCAAGCGATAATTTGCATATTATTAGCACCTTTTTTACTTATTGCAGTTCACCTGAGCATTTTAAACTGTCTATTTTTAATTTTGACTCAGCTTACTTTAGCGTTCCTTCAAGTCCAACTCGAGGTTAGTTCACTTTACTTACCCGAGGATCGGACCTTATTATCTAGGTTTCTTTTATCGTGGTTGCCAGAGATAATACTTTTAGCAGGCGGACTATATTTTTCTGGGATCTTCTCTTGGGTCCTGGGGATAGCTGTACTGGTCTTCTTTGTCAAAGTAAAACGAAAAAAAACAGGAGCAAGTTTATTAGATTGGAGATATGCCGTTGAAAAAGAAGATGAACGCCTCTCGCGCCTTTACCGTTTCTTTAATATGTTCACGGATGTTGCCGCTGTCAGTCCTCGGCCTAAAAGGCGGCGCTTTTTGGACTTTTTATTACCTAAATATGATCAAAGCGCGCAAGGATTTTTTACTTATCTTTACTGGCGTGGTTTTGTTCGCAGCGGAGAGTACAGTAATTTATATTTACGTCTGACTGTTTTAGGATTCATCATTTTATTCTTCATTAAAAATTATTGGCTGGCTTTGCTTTTTGCTGCACTTTTTATCTATCTGATAGGTTTTCAGCTCCTGCCTTTATTCGTTAGTTATGATGAAGTTGTATTTATGCACACTTTACCTATAAATATACGAAAAAAATTTATTTCATTTTCTAAGGTGTTGTTTTCATTACTTCTTTTTAATGTCATCTTCTTTTTTGTCCCACTCGCTATTCATGGATTTGGGGTCGCAAAAGCCTTGCTGGCATTGATTTTATTGGTAGTTGAAAGCTGGCTGATTGCAAGAATATACAGTAAAATTCGCCTCAATAAAATAGCTTGACAGCTTTTTAGCAAATTTGTAGACTTGAGACAGTAATTGATCCTAGAAGAGCAGGGTCAATAATTTCTAACTGAAAAAGGAGCGTTGCCAAGATGGATCTCGATTTAGAGAATGGCTGGCAAGTGCTCCCAATCAGCGGTGATACAGGGACAGCCTATATGGGCATCAAACATCAAGAAAAGGTCTTTTTAAAGCGCAATCCGTCCCCATTTTTAGCAGCACTATCATTGGAAGGGATCACTCCTAAGTTAATTTGGTCGAAAAGAATGGAGACTGGTGATACGTTAACTGCGCAACAATGGCTCAACGGACGATGCTTGGAACGCAGTGAGATGCACTCTAAAGAAGTTCTTAGTTTACTTAGACGAATTCATCACTCGGATCTTCTAAACAAAATGCTGCAAAAAGTTGGCGGGGTCCACTATGGACCTGGTGATTTTCTGACCTTATTTTATCGGGGAATACCTTCAGATCTATTGACGCACCCCTTAATACATAGGTGTGCCGACTTTCTTGAAGAACACTTGCCTACAGGCGGGTCCCAAAAGTATGAAGTGTCACATGGAGACTTGAGTCGGAAGAACTTCCTTCTCTCAGATTCAGGTCAGCTATATCTTGTGGACTGGGAGTCAGTGAGCTTTGCTGACCCGGTAAAGGATCTTAGCATGTTAATGTGTCGCTATGTCCCACGCGCAGATTGGAAGCAATGGTTAAAAGGCTATTTTGGAAAACAATTACCGGAGGCAATGGAGTTTCGTATTCAGTGGTATGCACTGATGAATCTCCTTTTAGATGTGAAGTATAGCTATCAGCGTGGTCATTTCCATGAAATGAACCAAGGCATAATTAAATTACAAAGTACGTTTGATTTTTTTCAAGAATTATATTCATGACTTGATTAAGAGTAGTCGGCAACCTTTTGCTGGATTACTCGTCTGACCCCTTAATTAAGCTTAAAATAACGAAGGCCCCTTATGGAGAATTATCCTTGGGGGGCTTTTTGCGTTATAATAATAAAGTTACTTAGATATTGACGGAAATGTCTATGCTCGCAATAGTTATCAGAAGCAAGCATTTGATGTGGAGGATAAAATGAGATTAAAAAATAAACCTTGGGCCTTGCCATTGATTCAGGCAAACCCTCAATACGTTGTTACCGAACCGCAAAGATTGAGAGGACAGTGGGGGCAAAGATTTGCCGTGACCCAACCATTATTTATTGAAATTGGGATGGGGAAAGGGCGTTTTATCACCGAAATGGCTACCCGTTACCCGGATAAAAACTTTATTGGTATCGAAATTCAGACGACAGCAGCTGGGATCGCTTTAAAAAAGCAATTAGCCCTGAAACTTCCCAATCTTCAGTTGGTCTGCGGTGATGGGGATGATTTAACAGAGATGTTCACTCCAGATGAAGTTGCTGGTATCTACTTGAATTTTTCTGATCCTTGGCCAAAAAAACGGCATGCCAAAAGGCGCTTGACATACGAAACTTTCTTGGCGCAGTACCAACAAGTCTTGCAAAATAATGGAAGTTTAGAATTTAAAACTGATAATCGCGGTTTATTTGAATATTCTCTGGTCTCAATGAATAATTTTGGTATGGTTTTTGATCAAGTCTGGTTGGACCTGCATTCTTCTTCAGAAGATAACGTTATGACCGAATATGAGGATAAATTCAGCCAAAAAGGACAGCCAATCTATAAGTTGACTGCACATTTTAATTCCAAAAATGATCGACCGTAGCTGAAATATTTGAATTAAAGTGCGGTGGTTAAAGAATTTAGGTTGTAGGAAACATTACCATATGAAATTTAAGTTAAATATACTATAATCGGTGTAATATGTATTTTAACAGAACAGTTGGGCAGATGTTTTCCTGCTCACTTTATCCTGTTATTTTTAGGAGGGCTTTATTATGAAAATGTTACCCAAAATGAATAAAAACGAATTAGAAGAAAAATTATCACAGGGTAATTATGTTTTGTTTTTTACTGCTGATTGGTGCCCTGATTGCCGTTTTATCAAACCAGCAATGCCAGAGATCGAAAAAGAATTTTCTGATTATACGTTCATCCAAATTGATCGCGATGAAAATATAGATTTGTGTCAAGAATTGATGGTAATGGGCATCCCAAGTTTTATTGTTTATAAACAAGGTCAAGAGATCGATCGTTTTGTTAATAAAGATCGAAAAACAAAAAAAGAAGTAGAAAACTTCTTGGTTGCTGCAAATTAAATTATCGGACAAGGGAGATAGAGTTTAACATATGTTGATCGCAAGCTACAATTTTGCTCAAACAGGTGACGTTTTGCTGGTTGTCTTACGCCAAGACGCTCCTAAGCAAGCGTTCCAAAAAAAAGATGGTATTGTGCGTATCTACAACCAGGAGAATAATGAAACTTTAGGCTACAATTTTTTTAATGCCTCAAAGTATATTGATTTACAAGAAAAAAACGGACAGATCAGGCTAAGTCAAAAGGAAGTATCGCTTCTGAACAACTGGCTGGATTCGGCAGGATTTACAAAAGATTTAGTTTTAGATGAAGAGCCGCGTTTTGTTGTTGGTTACGTTAAAGAAATGCAGAAACATCCTGATTCTGATCACTTGCACATTTTACAAGTTGCGATTGATGAAAACAAGCAGTTGCAAATAGTGTGTGGGGCACCGAATATTGCTGCAGGGCAAACAGTTGTCATAGCCAAGGTTGGCGCAATGATGCCTAATGGTGCTCTTATTTGGCCGGGTAAATTAAGAGGGCAAGATAGTTTTGGGATGGTTTGTTCCGCGCGTGAGCTTGGGCTGTCTAACGCTCCTAAAAAGCGGGGGATCCTGGAATTGCCGGCTGCACAGTATAAAATTGGGGAGCCTTTTGACTTTGGCCAAGCGGCATGTTTGCTTGCTGCAGAATAGAAATTTTTGTTTACCGGGTAGCAGGCGTGGAGTTTAAGCATGCTCTACCCGATTTTTATTGATGGGATGATAATCTTATGGAACATTATGATGGGCCAGCTTTTTATAGGATCCAGAAACTAAAAAAAAGTAACAAGGTCTCACCTAAAAAAGTTAATAAGAAAAAAAGTTCTAGTCTTCATAGCAGCGGTTATGCTCAAAAAGGGGGCAAACACAAGAACTTTAGTGGGCCAAAAATTCCATTTAGTTCTCGTCCTTTTCGCCCATCTTATATACCTCCCTCTGTTTTGAACTGGGGACAGGCTAAAAGAAAACAGGATCATTTTACTTATGTTCGTTTGTGCCAGGAATTGCACAAAGAGGCTGATACTTATTATTTATTTGGCGGTGATCTAGATGATGGGCTGACCGAGATCGATTTATCAAAAGGCGCACAGAGTGATCAGTATGCCGAGAAGAACCAAACGATAAGCGCAGTTCAATCCGGAAAGGTTAGCGATGTTTTAGAGAGAGCCGACTCTTTATTGCCAACAGAAACTTTTTTTCCATCTCATGAAACTGAAACTAGAAGCTATACCAGCTTTTCGAATAATGAATGCGCCCAAGAGGTTACCAGTAGTAAAGATGATTTCTCAGATCTCAGTGGTTTGGGAGATACACATAAGCAGCTAGTAGGTAAAAAAATCTTACCGACTGATGAGTCGTCGCACAACCGCGGTGATAAAGACGATCCTCAAAAAATTAGCGAAATTGATTCGACAATAGCTGAGCCTCAATCAAAGAAACAGGGTCTGACAGGCACTAACCGGACACGGGAGCATTTCGCTTCTGAGGTGTCTGGAACAGATGACCGGGCTGAGATTAAAGCAGACGCTCAAAATCCAGGCAGAAAGTTCAATTCAAAATTAGAAAACAAAGGTCGACCTGGGAACCATCTGGGAAAGGGGCGAGCGTTGAACCGCTCGTTCGCTGATATTTTAAATTTTGAACACAACGACCAGCGAAACTTGTCATTGTTTAAGGATCCAAACCGCACTAACAAAGAATCCGAAACGTTAAATGACGACAGTCAAAATAGCGGCCAAAATTACCATTTTCCTGACTTGACCCTTTTATCAGAGCCAATCGTTCAAGATGACCCGCAATTAGAGGACTGGGTCCTATCAGAAGCAGATGTTCTCAACGAAACTCTGCAGGCTTTTCATGTAGATGGAACCGTCAAAGACTGGACGATTGGCCCAACTGTCACCCAATTTGAGATCACTTTAGGGCGCGGTGTCAAAGTCAATAAAGTTACCAACTTGACTGATGATCTGAAGCTTGCACTGGCTGCAAAAGATATTAGGATCGAGGCCCCGATTCCTGGTAAAAGCAGCATTGGAGTCGAGATTCCAAACAAAACGTCTCGTCCTGTTATGTTGCGGGAAGTTTTACAATCTAATGCATTCCAAACAGCTCGTTCACCATTAACGGTGGCTTTAGGAGTGGACTTGTTTGGACGTCCACAAATCACAAATCTTAAAAAGATGCCGCATGGTTTGATCGCTGGAGCAACTGGGTCAGGCAAATCCGTCTTCATTAACAGTTTGCTCGTTTCCTTATTATTCAAAGCCAAGCCTTCCGAAGTCAAGCTGATCTTGATCGATCCGAAGGCTGTGGAAATGGCACCATATCAGGATGTACCGCATTTATTAGCGCCGGTCATATCAGATCCTAAATCGGCCGCGGCAACGCTGAAATGGGTCGTCAAGGAAATGGATCAGCGGTATGAAAGATTAGCTGCCAGCGGCGCCCGCAATATTGATAGTTTCAATGAAAAAGCCTCCGCTGCGGGTGATTTTGGCCTAAAAATGCCATATATTGTGATCGTGATCGATGAATTAGCGGACTTAATGATGGTTGCAGCTTCAGATGTACAGGATTATATCGCACGTATAACCGCCAAAGCCAGGGCAGCTGGAATACACTTATTGATCGCTACTCAGCGTCCAAGTGTGGACGTTGTGACGGGAACGATCAAAAACAATATTCCTACTCGCGTCGCCTTCATGGTTGCCAGTCAGGTAGATTCACGGACGATTTTGGATTCTGCTGGTGCGGAAAGGCTGCTAGGAAAAGGTGACATGCTGTACTTAGGAAATGGAGCTAGTCAGCCTTTGCGTTTACAAGGGACGTTTATCGATAAAGAAGTTGATCGCATTACTGATTTCGTGCGGATGCAAGGCAAACCGCAGTATGCATTTGATCCAGACGGGCTTAAAGAAAAGGAAGTCGAGGCAGAAAATGAGGATGAAATACTGCCCGAGGTTTTACGCTATATCGTAAATGAAGATACAGTATCGACTTCAAAATTACAGCGTGTTTTTGCTATCGGGTATAATCGTGCAGCCAGCATTGTAGAATCCCTGGAAGCAAATCAATATATTTCAAAAGCTAAGGGATCTAAACCACGGGATGTTTTTTTAACACCCGAAAGATTGGCTAAACTGAGATAAGCGTGAGCAGTCACTTTCTGAAATTTTAAACACAATTTCGAATGAATATGGTAGACTGTTAGCAGTGGAAATCAGAAAAGAGGATATTTGTAATGAATATGAATACTACCTATTTTTTCGTTGGTATTAAGGGAACGGGTATGAGTGCCCTGGCATTGATCTTGCACGACAAGGGTTGCCAGGTAATTGGCTCAGACATTGATAAATATACATTTACACAACGAGGATTGGAACAAGAAGGGGTCAAGATCCTTTCTTTTGACAAAGACAACATCAAGCCTGGTATGACCATTGTGGCGGGCAATGCTTTTGATGATACGCAAGAAGAAATCGCTCGGGCTAAGGAAATGGGCTTAAAGATATTGACCTACCCCCAGCTGGTTGAAATGCTCGTAACCGAAACAACCAGTATTGGGATCGCTGGTGCTCACGGTAAAACAAGTACGACAGGTTTGCTGGCGCATGTTTTAGGCAGTGTTGCTCCTACCAGTTATTTAATTGGGGATGGTACAGGTAAGGGCACTCCTAACGCACGTTTCTTTGTGTTTGAAGCCGACGAGTATCGTCGACATTTTGTCGCTTATCACCCAGACTATACCATCATGACTAATATTGATTTTGATCATCCGGATTATTTTACGGGTATCGATGATGTATGTGCAGCTTTTCAGACACTGGCCGACCAAACTAAAAAGGGGATCTTTGCCTGGGGCGGGGATGCTAACTTGCGTCAGCTGAAATCTGATCTCCCAGTTTATTATTATGGGGCCGAAGATAATAATGACTTTCAGGCTAAGAACATCAAGCGTTCAACTCGCGGCTCATCATTTGATGTTTATTTTCATGGAAAATTTTTGGATAAATATGAGACCCATATGTTTGGTGAGCATAATATTCTGAATAGTTTGGCAGTTATAGCAGTCACTTATATTGAAGACTTGGAACAAAAAGAGGTTCAAAAGCATCTGCTGACATTTGCAGGTGTGAAGCGGCGTTTTACTGAAAAAAAAGTTGAGGACATGATCATCATTGATGACTATGCCCATCATCCGCATGAGATCAAAGCTACTATTGATGCGGCTAGGCAGCAGTACCCTAATAAAGAGATCATCGCTGTATTCCAACCGCATACCTTCAGCCGCACGATAGCATTAATGGATGAATTTGCCGAAAGTTTAAATTTGGCTGATAAAGTGTATTTAACGGAGATCTTCAGCTCGATCCGCGAGAAGAGCGGAAATGTTTCTTCCGCTGATCTTGGCGAAAAGATCAAGAAAGGTGGAGATATTTTAACTGTTGACAACATGTCTCCACTCTTAGATTTTCATGATGATGTAGTTGTGTTCATGGGTGCCGGTGATATTCAAAAATACGAATTAAGTTATGAACGGTTACTCAGCGAGGTGAAATTACGCAAGAATTGATTTTTTAGATAAAGTGACTAAAAGACTGACGAATGTTGGTCTTTTTTGCTAGTGTTCTCTGTGAGCACGGAGACGTCATTATACAATTTAGGCCTGGATAGTTCTATTCAGTTTGTCTCTTGACAAGTGAAGGTTGGGAAAAGTATAAATTTTTCTTTAGAACCATTTAAAAATTGTCTAGCATAACGGGCTATGGTATCATTAAATCATTGATGTTACTTTAAATTTAAAAGTAAAAATTGAATTATATGAAAGTTTGAGAGAGGATGAGCAGATGAATAATTCTAATCAAATCTATACGAATGCTAATGAAAGCGGATTAAACCGGTTTTTTAGTAAAATGTACGGCTTTATGGCAGGGGCCGTTGCTTTTTCAGCCTTGATCGCTTATTTGTGTTCGACTGTCTTCCAGGCACAAGTAATGAATTTATTTGGTCATGGTTTTGCCTTTCTTTTTTTATTTGTCTTCCAAATTGCGATGGTTTTTGCCGTTTCCTTCAAACCTAACCGTTCCGCGGCATCTAGCATAACAATATTGTTTGTTTTTGCAGGGATCGAGGGCTTGTTTTTAAGTTCGGTCTTGATGGTGTTTGCTATTGCGCAGGTAACAATGGCGTTTGTAGCTGCATCAGCTGATTTTATTGTCTTATCGATTTTTGGAGCTACTACTAAAAAAGACCTTTCAGGCATTGGCCGGCAGGCTTTCGCTGCCTTGATCGCGTTGTTTATCGTCATGTTCATCAATATGTTCTTGCAAAGTCCGTTGATCAGTTATGTCTTTTCCTTTGCTGGGGTCGTTATTTTCACGATTTTGACCGCGTGGGATACACAAACTTTTAAAGCGATGTATTTGCAATATGGTGATCAAGTAAATTCCACTTCTCTGGCAGTTTCTGGGGCTTTACAACTTTATCTCGACTTTATTAACTTGTTCTTGCAGCTGCTTTCAATTTTCTCAGGCGGTGGCAGCAAACGTTAAACTAGCGAATATGTATTAACTGGTGTGCGGCAAATTAGCCCACACCTTTTTTAGTTAAGTTGAAATTTTTCACCTTGATTTAAGGGCAATGGGAAGATATTGCGGTCAACAGGCACGGTAACTTAGTTTGGAGCTGCTTTTGGCGAGTGGTCAATTTTTAAGCGCTCCGTAAGCCAAGTCTGAATAATGGGCGAGTTCTATGCTAAGTAAATTTTGTATCAATACGACCAGAAATTTTAACTGCTCTATTTCGAAAAGCCACACTATTTTTGGTAAAATAGAATCAATAAAATTATTTTGAGGAGAAAAAAATGGCGAAAAAAGAAAAAACACTTTTATTAGTAGATGGCAATGGTGTAGCATTTCGGGCATTTTTTGCGTTGACAAATGTGGGCGGCTTTACCAACCATGAAGGTCTGCATACCAACGCAATCTATGTTTTCAAAAGGATCCTTGATAATATTTTAAAAAAATATTCTCCTACAAATGTTTTGGTGGCTTTTGATGCTGGGAAAACAACTTTTAGGACTAAAAAGTATTCAGATTACAAAGGGGGACGGGCTAAAACTCCTGGCGAGCTGAGCGAACAATTGCCTTACCTCAGGAAAATGCTGGCTGGATATGGGATCAAGGATTATGAATTGGCTGATTATGAAGCCGATGATATTATTGGAACTATGGCTAATAAGGGTGAAAAAGATGGTTATCAAGTCGTTGTTGTGACGGGAGATCGCGACTTAACCCAGTTGACAACAGCGCAGACCACTGTATCAGTTACTCAAAAGGGATTCAGTGAAGTTGAAGAGTACACACCAGAACATGTCAAAGAAAAATATGGTCTGAAACCGGGCCAGATCGTTGACATGAAAGGCCTTGCTGGGGACAGCTCTGACAATTATCCTGGCGTCACCAAAGTTGGTGAGAAAACAGCAATCAAATTACTTAAACAGTATGGCACTGTAGAAGGTGTTTATAAACACCTTGATGACATGAAGAAGTCTAAGATGAAAGAACATCTGATCGATGATAAAAAGGAAGCTTTTTTGAGCAAAGACTTAGCTGCCATCAGAAGAGATGCCCCCTTGAAAATTAAGATAGACGATACAAAGCGCCAAAAAGCCGATGAAAATTCTTTGCGCTTATTATATGAGGAATTAGACTTCAAGAGCTTTTTAAGTGATCTAGGGGTCGGCGAGGCTAAAAAGGAAGGTAATTATGTCGACCTGGCTGTGACAGCGTTGAACTCTAATAATTTGGGTCAGGTCAAAACCAAAAAAGATAGTGACATTGCATTTTATTTGGCATTAGACGGGCAAAATTATCATAGTGCTCCTTTTGTTGGGTTTGCCTTAAAGATAGATCAACAGTATTTTGCAAGCAGAGACGTTGAATTATTAAAAAAAGCACCGCTCAAAAAAATTTTGACCGGTTCGACCAACCATTTGGATGTTTTTGATTATAAACGGATGTATGTTGGCTTAAATCGCTTAGGCATCAAGCTTACAAATGTCGAATTTGATCTATTATTGGTCTCCTATCTCTTAAATAATACTGAGAATAGTGATGATGTCGGCGAGCTCGCTGAAGAACATGACTACCATCAGGTTAAGACGGATGATCAATTTTACGGTAAGGGTGCTAAAAGGAAAATTCCCGAAAATGATTCAGAGTTATTCAAACATCTCAGTCATAAAGTGGCAGCCATTGCAGTTTTGAAGGATAAACTGTTTGAAGAATTAAGGGATAACAAGCAATATGCGCTATATTCAGAAATGGAGATGCCTTTAGCTCGTGTTCTGGCCAAGATGGAGATTGCGGGGGTCAAAGTCGATATCGACCGTTTAAATGACATGCGCAGCGAATTTAAAGAGCGCTTAAGTCAAGTTGAACAAAAGATCCATAATGAGGCTGGGGAAAAGTTTAATATCAATTCTACAAAGCAGCTCGGACATATCCTATTTGAAAAGTTGAAATTGCCTGTGATCAAAAAAACAAAGACTGGCTATTCTACGGCCGTCAGCGTGTTGGAAAAGTTACGGGGGATGTCGCCTATTGTGGACGATATTTTGATTTACCGGCAGATATCTAAACTGCAGTCGACCTATATCGAAGGCTTACTGAAAGTTGTCTTTAAAAAAGACCATAAGGTGCATACCCGGTACACACAAACTCTGACTGCCACAGGAAGGTTGTCTTCAGTTGATCCTAATTTGCAAAATATTCCAGTCAGGTTGGACGAAGGAAGAAAGATCAGACAGGCATTTGT
Organism: uncultured Ligilactobacillus sp.; assembly: GCA_934215475.1. Lineage (GTDB taxonomy): Bacteria > Bacillota > Bacilli > Lactobacillales > Lactobacillaceae > Ligilactobacillus. The sequence goes on along the minus strand of CAKPZY010000003.1, from coordinate 100,924 downwards.
GCCCAGCCATTCTGGTTGGGAAATATTTTCGGCTGATTATTCTCAAATTGAATTGCGTGTTTTAGCTCACATTGCGGGCGATGAACATATGCAAGAAGCCTTCAAAAAAGGGCGTGATATTCACGCTCACACAGCAATGCAGATCTTTGGGTTAAAAAATGAATCTGAAGTTACACCGAACATTCGTCGGCAAGCTAAGGCTGTCAATTTTGGGATCGTGTATGGGATTAGTGATTATGGGCTTTCACAAAATATCGGGATTTCTCGTAAGCGAGCCAAGCAATTTATCGACACATATTTTGAAAAGTTTCCAGGCGTCAAAAAGTACATGGACAATATCGTAAAAAGAGCTAGGGAGCAAGGCTTTGTCGAAACGATTTTTCACCGGCGTCGTTACTTACCTGATATCAAAAATAAGAATTACAATGTTCGTTCTTTCGCAGAAAGGACTGCAATGAATAGCCCGATACAGGGTAGTGCGGCCGACATCATCAAAGTTGCAATGATCAATATGGATAAAGAGCTGACCAAAAAAAAGATGGACGCACGGATGTTGCTGCAGGTGCACGATGAACTGATCTTTGAAGTCCCCCACAGTGAATTGACGGACTTTGAAAAACTGGTAAAAAAGGTGATGGACTCGGCCGTTGATTTGGATGTACCGCTAAAAGTGGAGTGCACTCATGGTAAATCATGGTTTGATGCAAAAAAATAATCGTTTGTAATTAAAAGTTATGTAAAACGACAAACACAAAAAACAGATCAGTTAATGTCTTTTGCAGCGGCGTGCGAGTGGATATTGAGTTCTTTCAAATCTTGACGTACCCGCGAAATAAAGTACTTAATATATATTCATTGGAGGAAAAGATGCCTGAATTACCAGAAGTTGAAACTGTTAGGCGCGGATTGAGCGCCTTAGTCACCGGTAAGACAATTACTGGTGTAAATATTATTTATCCGAGGATCATCCAAGGAGATCCGCAAGATTTTGCGGATAAATTAACTGGAAAAAAGTTTATTAAGATCGACAGACGCGGCAAATTTCTGTTGTTTCGTTTTTCTCAGGGATTGACGATGGTCTCTCACTTGAGAATGGAAGGAAAGTATTCAGTTAAAGATAGCTTATTACCGTTAAACAAGCACACTCACGTAGTTTTTGACTTAAACGATAAAACCCAGTTACGTTACAATGACGTGCGTAAGTTTGGCAGAATGCGGCTGGTAAAGACCGGCGAGGAAACTGACCTGCCTTCATTAAAAAAGTTAGGACCGGAACCAACCCCGACGACCTTTGATGCAGGTGATTTTTATTACTCACTGCATAAGCGAAAAAAGTCAATCAAAACTGCCTTGCTTGACCAAACGATAGTTGTTGGTTTAGGAAATATTTACGTCGATGAAGTCCTATGGATGACTAAGATCCATCCAGAAACCAAGTGCAACGTTATCACTAAAGAGCAGGCGGCGCAGTTGCGAGATAATATCATCGTAGAGCTGGAGCGGGCGATCGAAGCGCATGGAACGACAGTCTTTACGTTTACAGATGCAAATTCACACAGCGGCTCTTTCCAAGATCAGCTAAATGTTTATGGGAAAAAGGGTGAACCTTGTCCCCGTTGTCAAACTCCAATTGAGAAAATCGTTGTGGGTCAGCGTGGCACACATTTTTGCCCTCATTGTCAGCAATTAGTCAGCGATTGGTCTACACAGTGAATGAGTCACTTTTCTATTCGAATGGAAATAGGGAGAAAAGTCCGTTTATTTCCGTTTGATTCAATAAGAAAAGTTTGTTTGACAGGGCATTTATGGTAAAATCATTGTGAGAAAATAGCATTGAATTGCGTCTAATAAGTGTTGAGTTGATTTTAATTGAGGTGAAAATTATGATGTGTCCTCATTGTCATCATAACAGTTCACGTGTTGTCGATAGCCGGCCTGCAGACAATGGTCATGCGATCAGACGGCGGCGAGAATGTGAGAATTGCGGGTATCGTTTCACGACATTTGAACGGATCGAAGTTACCCCACTGTTAGTGATCAAGAAGAATGGGACCAGAGAAGAGTTCGACCGTGACAAGATCTTAAAAGGTATTATGCGGGCCGCTGAAAAACGTCCCGTTGGGATGGATAAGCTGACGAGCATCGTCGATAACGTTGAAAATAAGATCCGTGCTTTAGGAGGAACTGAGGTTTCTAGTCAGTTGATCGGTAAGTACGTCATGGATGAGCTGGTAAACGTTGATGATGTGGCCTATATTCGTTTTGCCAGTGTTTATCGTGAGTTCAAAGACATGGGTTCATTTGTAGACGAACTGAATGAATTGATGAGTAGGAGTAACACTAATCAAGATGATTCAGGGAAAGGCCGCAAAAAGAATAAAGAAAACAAAAAATAACCGAGAGCAAGGGGGAAAAAAATGACTGCGGATAATTTGAAGAATATTTCCCCAAAAGATGGTTTCGTCGTTGTCGCCAAAAATTTACTGACCAATACAGAATTACGGGGACTGATGGATCTTTATGTTCCTATGATGGGAGCAGGAGCTTATGGTGTTTATGTACTTTTAAATCGTTATGGCGGTGTTTCTCCAAACTTGGTCAAAAGGTCAATGAACAAGGAACTTTTACTAGGCTTATCGGTTGGAATGCGCGATTTTTTAGAATCTAGGGAAAAACTTGAAGCTTTAGGCCTATTGCGGACCTTTGAAAAGAACGATCGGTTGGGTAAGTTATCTATATATTATATTCAAAGACCATTGTTAGGGGACAACTTCTTTAATGATGACCTTTTAAGTACTCTACTTCTGGAAACCATTGGCCAAGGATCATTTCGTCGGTTAAAGGAAACTTATTGTCCTCGGCAATTTAAAGTTGAAGGCAGTACTGAGGTGACTAAATCTTTTTTGGATGTTTTTCCGATCCAGCAAAGTACTTTATTGAAAAATTCGGCGCACCATCATGTTGAACCTCAGAACAAAAGCAGCCAACAGTTAATTGAAAAAAATGAAACTGACCTTGATTTGAAATTTCTCAAACAATTGTTAGCTAAGTCATTTGTTCCAGAAAGTGAAATATTTAATAATCTGGATGCAATCAAGACGCTTCACCTGCTATATGGTTTGGATGAATTACAGTTGGTACGTCTGAGTGAAGAAGCCATCGACATCAGCAATAATAAATTGAATATCAAATATTTAAAAAGGCTGGCGCATAGTTCTTTTGAATTTGAAATGAGGTCCACACAGCCGAAAAAGGATGAAGAAAATAAGAAGGAAGTCTCAAAAAAGACTGAGGCGAAATTAGCCCCTACAAAAGCTGACGCTGAGCTGGTAAGAGTTTGTAAAGCACTGTTGCCCTTGGAATTTTTGCATACTATTAAGGCAGAAGCGAATTCTATCACTACTAGTTCAGAAAAATATATGATCACTAATTTAGTTTCGCAACAGTTGCTGCCTAATGAAGTGATCAATGTTTTGATTCATTATATTTTGAGTGACCGCGGCTATGCCAGCATGAAACGGGATTATTTTGAAGCCACTGCAGCCAGATGGTCAACAGAAGGGATCAAGACTGCGGAACAAGCAATGTATGAAGTCAGAAAATCCGTGGCGGAAGGCAAAAAAAAGCAGGCTAACTATCATAGCAAAACAAGTTACCGGAAGAAACGCCCCGTTGTTCAGAAAGAACAGTTGCCGGATTGGGCGCAAAATGATTATCAGACTCCTGAAAACACGAAGGAGCAAACTGATAAAAAAGCTAATTGGCAAGCAGAGATCAAACGGCGTCTTGCCGAAATTGACCATGATAATTAAAATTCAAAAAATTAGCGTTTCAAACTGGTGATAAGAAGCTAAAAATTGAGCAGATAAATGGGGTGAGCGAATGGAGAGTCTTAGTCATATACTTGGAAAACAGTTAAAAGATAATAAATGGGGCCAACGATATCAAAAGCTGATCTCTGCCACCGAGAAAGATCCTGATGTCATTAACTTTCTACGTCAGCATAAATCAGAGTTGACGCAAGAGGACATTTTGCGCAGCGCAAGTAAGTTATATGAATTTGTTTCCTTTAAAAATAAATTAACTGCGGGTGAAAAGACTTTTATGCCAGGGTATTATCCTTATTTAACGCTTAGTAATCATCATATAGAAGTGACTTATACACCTACTAAGGAATATTTGGCAAGGCAGAAAGAAAAAAAGATTCAGGACAGAGTTAAAGTCATCAGTCTGCCCAAGTCGATCAGAAATGCCAGTTTATCTGATTATGACCCTGAAGGACGAGAGGAGATCTTCGACGCTGCTTTAAGATTTTTTCAAGAGTTTCAAAAGAGTCCGCATGAATTTCATCGGGGCTTATTTTTGGAGGGCAGTTTTGGAGTAGGCAAGACCTATTTGTTAGGCGCCCTAGCTAATGCCTTAGCTGAAAAGGGTTATACTACAACTTTAGTTCATTTTCCTTCCTTTGCGGTTAAAATGAAAAGCTCTATCAGCAGCAATTCAACTGGTGAATTGATCGACACGATCAAAAAGTCTCCGATCTTGATGCTTGATGACATTGGTGCCGATCAAATGAGCAGTTGGTTTCGCGATGATGTATTGGGGGTTATTTTGCAATATCGGATGCAAGAAGAAATGCCCACTTTTTTCAGCTCCAATCTTTCTTTACCACAATTGGAAAAAGAGTATCTGACAGTTAATAGCCGTGGTGAAGCTGAGCCGTTAAAAGCTAAAAGGATCATGGAGCGGATCCGCTTTTTGGCTGATGCTTACCATGTGGTCGGACGTAACCGTCGCAATAAAAAATGAAAGATGTTACTTGTCAATGTATGCTTTTAGTGGTTTAATGTAGATAATTTATGTGAAAGACATGGGCCCACTTTTCAGGGAGAGAAGCCATGACTGAAAGCTTCTCAAAAAACGGTTTGCCACTTTCATGAAAAGCCTAATGAAAAGTTAGGCCGGTTGGATCCCGTTAATAACCTGAATTGAGGAACCTGTTTTTGATAAAATGGGTTTAAAACATGGGTGGAACCACGTAGTTAACGTCCCTGTCGCTAGTTTAGCGACAGGGAATTTTTTTACAATTAGGAGGAAGTTTATGACACAGATAAATGTTACTTTTCCAGATGGTAGTGTTAAAGAATTTGCAAGTGGTGTAACAGTTCAGAAAATTGCCGATTCTATTAGTATCAGCCTCGGAAAAAAAGCCGTAGCTGGAAAATTTAATCAACAAAAAGTTGACGTTCGTCAAGAATTGACCACAGATGGTTCAATTGAGATCATTACTAAGGATTCTGCTGAGGGGCTTGAAGTTTTATGGCAAACAGCTGCTTTCATTTTGAATGAGGTCCTGGCTGTTAAGTATCCAAAAATGCATTTTGGCGCAGCTCATGTGGATGAACATGGTTTTTATTTAGACACCGAAAAACCAGGGCAAACACAAGTTGCAGAAACTGATTTTCCTGAACTATCAACTGAGATGGATAAGATCTGCTTGAGTGATGAAGAAATAGAATTATCACAGATCACCGAAGAAGAGGCTATAAAGCTCGCCGGTGAAGATCCTTACCAAAAAGAGTTAGTTAGTGAGCTGGCTTCAAACGGAGAAGTAAAAGTTTATCGTCAAGGAGACTTTGTTTCTTTGGCATATGCGTCAGTTCTTCCTTCTACGGGTAAGGTCAAAATTTTTCAACTTCTCTCGGTTGCCGGAGCGTATTGGAAGGGTGCTTCCAGCAACCCAATGCTGCAGCGAATCTATGGAACTGCTTTTTATAAGCAAAAAGACCTCAAGGCTGAGTTAGAACGTCAAAAAGAAGCACATGACCGCGACCATCGTGTGATCGGTAATAAGCTGGACATTTTCTTTGTTGATCCTAAAGTCGGCGCTGGGTTGCCTTATTGGATGCCAAATGGCGCCACGATCCGACGCACACTGGAACGTTACATTATCGATAAAGAATTGGCAGCCGGTTATGAGCATGTTTATACACCAGTGTTAGCCAATGTTGATCTTTATAAGCAGTCCGGTCATTGGGATCATTACCGCGATGATATGTTTCCACCGATGGATATGGGCGACGGGGAATTCTTGGAATTGCGTCCCATGAATTGTCCCTCACACATTCAAATCTATAACCATCATAAACGTTCATATCGTGAATTACCTTTGCGGATCGCCGAATTGGGTATGATGCACCGTTATGAGAAATCTGGTGCGCTGACGGGCCTGTCACGTGTTCGTGAAATGACTTTGAATGATGGACATACCTTTGTTGCCCCTGACCAGATCGAGGATGAATTCAAGAAGATCTTGGACCTAATGATCGATGTGTATAATGATTTTGATATCCATGACTATCGTTTCCGTTTAAGCTATCGTGATCCTAACAATACCAAGAAGTATTTTGATGATGATGAAATGTGGGATAAATCCCAGAAAATGCTGAAGTCAGCTATGGATGACATGGGCTTAGATTACTTTGAAGCTGAAGGCGAAGCTGCTTTCTATGGTCCAAAGCTTGATGTACAAACCAAGACAGCACTTGGCGGGGAAGAAACATTATCCACGATCCAATTAGATTTCTTGTTGCCAGAGCGGTTTGACTTGAAGTACGCTGGAGCTGACGGGGAAGATCATCGTCCTGTGATGATCCACCGCGGTGTCATTTCAACAATGGAAAGATTTACAGCTTACCTAACTGAAATGTATAAAGGTGCTTTTCCTACTTGGCTGGCCCCTAAACAAGTTGAGATCATCCCGGTTAAAAATGAGTTGCATCTTAAACATGCTAAAGGATTGCAAAGCCTCTTGCTAGCGCATCACATCCGAGTAGATGTCGATGATCGCAACGAAAAAATGGGTTATAAGATCAGGCAGGCACAGGTCAACAAGATTCCTTATACGTTAGTAGTTGGTGATCAGGAAGTTTCAAATAATACCGTAACAGTCAGAAAATATGGGCAAAAAGATACGAAGACTGTGCCATTTGATGATTTTGTCACACTAATAAATCATGATATTGAAACATATAGTCGTAAAAACTAATTGACAACTGACTCCAGTCTTGGTATTATGTTGTAGTTGAGAAAAAGCAGAAGCACCCGCTTCTCGCCTAGAGGATATAAATCCCCGGGCAGAAATTACGAAATAACTTCACATTTAAAAGTGAAGATTAGTGGGTGTGTGATCACACCCACTTTTTTTCTGCTTACTCTTCTGAATTTTTTTGGAGGTGAAACATCATAGCAGTAGACAAGATAGTAAATGACGGTATCCGTGCGCGCGAAGTACGTTTGATCAGCAATGATGGCAGCCAACTGGGAGTTAAGTCTAAGAGAGATGCTTTGGTATTAGCCCAACAAGCAAATCTGGATTTAGTTCTTGTTGCACCGAAGGCCAAACCACCGGTTGCCAGGATCATGGATTATGGCAAATATCGTTTCGAATTGCAAAAAAAACAACGTGAAGCTCGTAAAAAGCAAAGAGTCATTAATGTTAAGGAAGTTCGTTTAAGTCCAACGATCGACACGAACGACTTTAAGACTAAAGTCAATCACGCCCGCAAGTTTTTAAATAAAGGCGACAAAGTGAAGGTTTCAATTCGCTTTAGGGGACGTGCAATCACTCATAAGGATATCGGTCGTGATGTCTTGAACAATTTTGCAACGGAGACTGAGGACGTTGCTTCCGTTGAAACAAAACCAAAAATGGATGGTCGCAGCATGTTTTTGATGCTTGCGCCATTAGCCGATAAATAGGCTGAGAATTTTAGGAGGAAAATGTATTATGCCAAAACAAAAAACACATCGCGCATCTACAAAGCGCTTTAAGAAAACAGCGAATGGTGGTTTGAAGCGTTCGCATGCTTATACATCCCATCGTTTTCACGGCAAGACCAAGAAACAACGTCGCCAATTGGCTAAGCCAGGTTTGGTGGATTCAACCGATATGAAACGCATCAAGCAAATGATTTCTCAAATGAAATAAGAGTTTGTTGATGGTTGGAACAAGCCTAAACTTATTGGTTTAAGCAAGACAACATTATTTGCCCCAAGCTTGGGGAATGATCCAAGTAAAAACTTGGATGATAATTAAGGAGGAATTTACATGTCACGTGTTAAAGGCGGCACTGTTACACGTCAGCGTCGGAAAAAAATGTTAAAACTAGCTAAGGGTTATCGTGGTTCAAAACATACCCAGTTTAAAGTAGCTAAACAACAAGTTATGAAGGGCCAGCAATATGCTTTTCGTGATCGTCGGAAAAACAAATCAAACTTCCGCAAATTATGGATCGCTCGGATCAATGCGGCAGCTCGGACCAATGAAATTAGTTACAGCAAATTAATGCATGGTTTGAAGTTGGCAGAAATAGATGTTAACCGTAAGATGCTCGCTGATTTGGCTATTAACGACGCTGCAGCTTTCACTGCTGTCGTTTCCGAAGCTAAAAAGGCTTTGGCAAAATAAACTTTTTAGATAACGTGGGCTGGGACAAAACGTTTGTTTTGCTTCAGCTCTTTTTACATAATTTGGCGCTCAAACATGCACCGCTGATTTTACCTGGCTATGGCGTATTTTTGCTAAAAATCCAGGAAATCTATTATAATTGAGATATTGTTTAGAATGGGAGAACTTGTACATGCTTGCTGAATTTAGACCAACGTGGATGCTGGAATCAATTTATGATTTAACTCCAAAAGAAGCGCAGGAGAAAAATATTCGCTTGATTTTAACTGATTTAGATAATACTTTGATCGCCTGGAACAACCCCAATGGAACTCCGCAATTACGCGATTGGCTGGCGACTATGAATGAGGCAGGTCTCCCGGTCGTCGTGGTGACCAATAATAGTGCCAAAAGGGCGGCGCGAGCCTTACGCCAGTTAAAACTGCCTTTTGTTTCCAGGGCCTTGAAGCCGCTCAATCATGGGATCAATCAGGCCAAGAAGCGATACCAGGTCAATTCATCTGAGGTGGTCGTAGTTGGCGATCAGCTTTTAACCGACATCTTAGCGGCTAACAATGCACATGTCCGGAGTATTTTGGTAAAGCCGCTTGTGGAGACCGATGCTTGGATCACTAAGTTTAACCGGCGGACAGAACGTATTGTAAAAAATAAATTGCTAAGAAAAGGATACTTGAAGAAAACATGGGGGCATTCACTCAATGAGCAAAAATGAAAATAACGAAGAATTATATTGCATTGGCTGTGGTGCACGGATCCAATCAACGGATCCTAAGAAGCCAGGCTACACTCCAGACTCAGCAATTAAAAAGGGTTTGGAAAATAACGAATTATATTGTCAACGTTGTTTTCGTTTGCGGCATTATAACGAAGTCAGTGATGTATCACTGACAGACGATGATTTTTTGGCATTGTTAAATCAGATCGGCAATGCTGATGCACTGATAGTGAATGTAATCGATGTTTTTGATTTTAACGGCTCATTGATCCCTGGTATACACCGTTTTGTAGGAAATAATTCTGTTTTAATGGTCGGTAATAAAGAAGATTTACTTCCGCGCTCCGTCAAACGAACTAAACTTAAAGATTGGGTCCGGCAACGAGCAAATGGAGCAGGTATCAGACCAGTTGATGTTGTCTTGACTAGTGCCACCAAACGGCATGCAATCGATGAATTACTTGCCGCAATTGAAAGATATCGTCAGGGACGGGATGTGTATGTTGTTGGTGTGACCAATGTTGGCAAATCAACATTGATCAATCAAATCATCAACCAGACAACAGGGATGAAAGATTTGATCACTACCTCACGTTTTCCGGGAACAACCTTAGATAAGATCGAGATTCCTTTGGATGATGGCCACATATTAGTGGACACCCCCGGGATCATTCATAAAGATCAAATGGCGCATTATATGTCGGCGAAGGAATTACGCTTGGCAACACCGCAAAAAGAGATCCGTCCGAAGGTGTATCAGTTAGCAGGAGGTCAGACGCTTTTTTTTGGTGGACTGGCACGCTTTGATTTTATTTCTGGTCCGGCTGTTCGTAATGGAGTTGTGGTGTATATGGAAAATAATTTGCAGATCCATCGCACGAAGTTGTCCAATGCAGCTGATTTTTTTGCCCGTCACCAAGGAGAGCTGTTGCAGCCGCCGACAAGTGGTGAATTAGCTGCTTTTCCACCGTTAGAACGTTTTGAATTTAAAGTGAAAGAAAAAAGTGATATTGTTTTTGAAGGTTTAGGCTGGGTCACAGTTAAAAGTGGTTCCGTGGTGGCAGGTCATGCTCCAAAAGGTGTCGGAGTCCTGATCCGAAAAGCTATGGTTTAACAGAAAATATATATCTATGAAACATTTAATCAAATTAGGAGTGAGTAAATGGTATTACGCGGGAAGCAAAAACGATTTTTAAGAAGCAAAGCTCATAATTTACGCCCGCTTTTTCAAATAGGAAAAGAAGGGCTGAGCGAAAATTGGCTTGAAAACGTTAATGATGCAATTGAAAAACGTGAATTATTAAAAGTCACTATTCTGCAAAATTCGCTCGTCAGCACAGACGAAGTTAGCGAATTTGTCGAAAAACATAGCGCCATCACGGTCGTCCAAAAAATAGGACACGTGCTTGTTTTGTACAAAAAATCAGCGGATAAGGAAAATCGCGAGATATCAGCTGAAGTCGAACAAATTTAGTTTTTGGAGGTTGTCAGTGTGAAAATGAGGACAGTTGAGATCCCACGGACTAAGGTCAAGCCCGAAGTTATGTTTGGTTCTCAAAAGAAACGGGTCGGTCTGCTAGGAGGGACGTTTAACCCTTTGCATACCGGTCATCTAATATTGGCTGAACAAGTTTGCAGTCAATTGGGCTTAGATAAAGTGGTTTTTTTGCCGGATAACCTTCCGCCGCATGTCGACACCAAATCTGCTATTTCTGCCAAAGATCGCATTCAAATGGTTCAGCTGGGCATCATTGACAATCAGAATTTTGAAGTTGATACGATTGAAGTTGACCGTGGCGGCGTAAGTTACACATATGATACGGTAAAAGAATTGCAAGCCCGTCACCCGGATATTGACTACTATTTTATTATTGGTGGTGATATGGTTGAATATCTGCCTAAGTGGAATAAGATCGATCAGTTGATAAAAATAATCAAATTTGTGGGTGTCAGGCGCAGTGGATCAAAAACGCAAAGCCCGTACCCAATTTTGTGGGTCGATGTTCCTAAAATTGACATTAGTTCTACTTTGGTGAGAGACAAGGTCAAGCAAGGCTGTTCGATCAGATATTTGGTACCGGATGCAGTTGAAGAATACATTAAGAAAGAAGGATTATATCGTGGGTGAGATTCAGTACACAGGCACATATTTTGACGGTAGCCGGGAAGAATTAATCGCTGCCGTTAAGAAAAGTCTGAGTAAACACCGTTTTGAACACGTATTGCGTGTTGAAAAAGCTGCGGTAAAGCTGGCTTCGCTTAATGGAGCTTCACTTGAAAAAGCCAGTATTGCAGGCTTGACGCATGACTATGCAAAAGAACGCAGTGACAGTGAGTTTAAGTCTGTTATCAAAAAATATTCCTTGGATCCAGACCTTTTAAACTGGGGCAACTTCATTTGGCATGGGGCCGTGGGTGCCCAGATCGTGTCTAATGAGCTGGGTATAACAGATCAAGAAATTTTAAATGCGATTGCCCGCCATACCGTTGGAGCACCGCAAATGACGATCTTAGATCAAATAATTTATGTGGCAGATTTTGTAGAAGATCAGCGTGATTTTCCCGATGCAAGGATCGCTCGCAGCCTAGCTTATGCAGATTTAAAAGCAGCTGTGATATTTGAGACCAAGCATACTTTAGAATATTTAATGAGTTCGAACAAAACAATTTACCCAGATGCGATTTTGACTTACAATTCATGGGTCGCAGGAAATTGATGAGTTTATTTAAAAAGCACCAGTTTGAAAATAGCATTTAAATTAAGGAGATTATTAATGGATAGCAATGATTTATTGAGGTTAGTTGTCGAGGCAGCAGATGACAAACGTGCAGAGGCCGTCACTGCTCTAGATGTTCGCGGGATCAGTTTATTAGCTGATTATTTTGTAATTATGGAGGCCGGTTCAGCTCGCCAGGTCAAGGCGATCGCTGAGGGAATTCAAGAAAAGGTACAAAAAGCGGGCTATGATGTGTCTGATGTTGAGGGCAAAGACAGCGCTAAATGGGTCTTACTAGACTTAGGAGATGTCGTTGTGCATGTCTTTCAAAAAGAGACGAGGCACTTTTATAATTTGGAAAAATTATGGGCAGATGCTCCGCAAGTCGATGTTTCTAACTGGGTCAAAGGATAATGATCTACACAACATTTGCACAGTTGTATGATGATCTAATGGACCCCAGTGTGTACACTGACTGGGAAAATTATCTTACCCACCGCGTGAAGAAACACAACGGTAAACTTCTTGATCTGGGATGCGGTTCTGGCATTTTGATGGAGAAGTTAAAGGGTGATGGTTTTGCAGTCGAAGGCCTGGATCTGTCGGAAGATATGTTGACACTGGCCAGCCAGCGAGCGCAAACAGCGGGATATACTTGGCCATTGTATCAAGGAAACATGCTTGATTTGAGTGGATTAGGAACTTACGGCACCATAATTAGCTCTCTTGACTCTTTGTGTTATTTAGCTGATGCAAATGAGGTGCAAACGGTTTTCCAAGAAGTTTATGCTCATTTACAAGCGGATGGTTCTTTCTTATTTGATGTCCACAGTTTGTATCAGATGGACGAATTTTTTCCTGATTATATGTATAATTATCAGGATAAAAATGAGGCTTTTTTATGGCACAGTTATGCAACTGATAAACCGCATGCGATCGAACATGAGCTGACATTTTTTGTCAAAGATTCGGCTAAGGATTATTTTCTCCGCCTAAATGAATATCATTATGAGCGGACTTATCCGCTGCAAGAATATAAAGAGTTGTTGACTAAAGTGGGCTTTACCGAAATTGAAGTCAGCGCAGACTTTGGTCAGAGTTCAGTCAGTACCACGTCTAACAGGTGGTTTTTTTGGTGTCAAAAATAGTTGGTCAAAGAAGTATTTGTTATGAAATTCATTGAATAAAGCATTTATTCGAGGTACGTTGATTTACTTTATTTTTTGGTCATGAAGGAGAGATCGTATGGCTGGTGTTGTTGGTCTGATTGCTGAATATAACCCTTTTCATAATGGGCACTTATACCAGGTTCAGCGAATCAAGAAGATGTTTCCTGATAACCTGTTAGTGATCGCGATGAGTGGTAATTTCTTACAACGAGGGGAACCGGCGTGCTTGGATAAGTGGACACGGACAAGAGAAGCCCTAGAGAATGGGGCTGACTTAGTGGTTGAATTACCGGCCTTGGCGTGTGTGCAGCCAGCTGATCGTTTTGCGTTTGGAGGAGTTTCTCTGTTAGCTGCTCTTAAAACTGATAAATTATTTTTTGGTGCGGAACATGCTTCTTACGATTTTATGGATTTTGCTCACCAGGTAGTAGAATTACACGGGGAATTTCACCATTACGATGAATCTTACGCCAAGTCTTTTCAAACAGCGGTCACAAATGCTTTAGGTCATCCTGTAGATCAGCCTAATGATTTGTTAGGTTTGGCTTATGCAAAGGCTAATTATCGTCTCGGTGAACCATTGAAGCTTTTCCCAGTCCAGCGAGTCGAGGCGGGTTATCATGATCAGACATTGCATAAAGGTCAAACTATTGCCAGTGCATCGGCGATCCGCAAGAATTTTTTATCCGCATCCGGCAGTGTGGAGGCTTATTTGCCTCAAGCTACTTTGAATGATTTAAAAACTGGTCCATTCTTATCCTGGAAAAATTTCTGGCCATTATTACGTTATCGGATCCTAAGCAGCGATGTTCATGAATTACGGGAAATCTACGGTATGAGGGAAGGGCTGGAATACCGGCTCAAAGATCAAACACAACGTTTACCACTGACGTTTTCTTTTGATGAGTGGGTCAAAGCTGTCAAGACAAAGCGTTTTACGTATACTCGTTTAGCGCGATTATCTGTTGCTATCTTATTGAATGTCAAAGAACAGGAAGTATTTGACTACAATTCACATCCTTATGTCAGACTATTAGGTTTTGATACTGATGGTCAACATCATTTATCGCATATCAAAAAAAAATGTCCTTTTCCTATTTATTCAAGGATCTCGCAAGATGATAAAAAAGGGAACTTGGCCGTTGATTATCGAGCAGGAAAAATTTATCAGCTTTTCAATGGTCATGAACAGGATCTCAAACGCGCTCCTTTAGTCTTTTAAGATGGTGTCAAGGAAAATACGTTGACAAAGATTTTTAATCACTGTATAATCAGAGATGTTGCATTGGAGGAAAATAGCATGAAGTGGTCGTATAGACAACTGCAACAGCTGGGTGATGAGCCCCTTCAGGTCAATGAAACGTTGCATTTAGAAAAAAGTATACAGGCACGCAGACCAGATATCATTTCTTTGACTCCTGTTATAGTTACAGGAGTAGTTGGTGCTGATAAATTAAGTGCATTTAGTGCACTTCAGGTGCGGGCGACTATTGTTTTACCATCGACGCGGTCTTTAAAACCTGTTGCACTTAAACTTTCATTTATGATCAATGAGAATTATGTTGAGAGCTCGCGAACTGATTTTTCAGAATTCTCAAAGAAAGATCTAGTATTGGTCTTAGACCATGATATTCTTGATTTGGACCAACTCGTTGCTGACAATATATTGTTACAGATCCCTATGCAGGTTTTAACTGACGCAGAGAAAAAAGAACACGATTCTGAACCTGTCGGTCATGATTGGCAGGTACTCACTGAAAATCAGTTAAGAAAACAACAAAAAGGTAAGGATAAAAAAGTCGATCCGCGTTTGGAAAAATTGGCACATTTTTTTGATGACTCTGATAAGTAGTTGCAAGTTCAACCTTTAAAGGGTACAATTCTTTTTGTTGAATATTTTTAAATTAGGTGAAGGAGGTGCTTGTAAAAATGGCAGTACCAAAGAGAAAAACTTCTAAAGCAAAAAAGAGACTTCGTCGTACTCATTACAAGCTGGAGGTTCCTGGTATGACAGCATGCCCACACTGCGGTGAGTTAAGACAGTCTCATCATGTTTGCTCGAACTGTGGTTATTATGGTGACAAAGAAGTCGTTAATGTAAAGAGTAATTAATCAGTTATTAAGTTTTGAAAAACCAATCAATGAGAGGGGCCATGGCCCTCAAACCGCTTTGGCTAACACTCGAGGATCGTAACGATCCTGAGTGTTTTTTTTGTCAAAAATTTTATACTTTTAAAGCACGTTGCCATACAGTGACCTAGCTCATAGTGTGATTTATTTGTGTGCTCCCTGTTGCATACGTCTAAGCAAGTCATTTTAGTGGAACCATATACATAGCAGATGTAATTTAAAAAACTTTAAGTAATCTCACTTTTGCCAATGTAGATTTCGACGGAGTATGATAAAATTGAAAGTGATTCAGAAAGAGAGGACAGTATTTTATGCAGGTTCATAATGTTGATCTGACGATCAGTGCAGTTAGACCGAACCAATATCCAAATGAAGGTTATCCAGAGATCGCTTTAGCTGGTCGTTCCAATGTGGGGAAATCATCCTTGATCAATGCCTTGATCAACCGTAAGAGCTTTGCCAGAACTTCTGGTCAGCCTGGAAAGACTCAGACTCTAAATTTTTATAACGTTGAGTCTCAAGTTTACTTTGTCGATGTTCCTGGCTATGGTTATGCAAGGGTTTCTCAAAAAGAGCGGGATAAATGGGGACATATGATAGAAACTTACCTATCCTCTCGTTCACAGTTACGAGGTGTGATCTCTTTAGTTGATGCCAGACATGCCCCGACAAAATTAGACCAGCAAATGGTTGCGCTTTTGCATTATTATGATTTACCCGTTTTGGTAGTTGGAACCAAGGTAGACAAAGTCAAGAAAAGCAAACGCGACCGGTCATTTAATGTCATTAAAAATACTTTGGAATTAAACGAAGATGATGAACTGGTCTTGTTTTCAGCTTTGGATAAAACTGGCAAAGAAGATATCTGGCACTGGATCGACCATAAGGCAAAATAATTGGTATAGCCAAAGCGCGGTGGAGTTTGTCAATTATATAGGACTTATAAAAAGAAGGCTGTTGCGAAATTTGAACATTAAAAGGGATGGGAAAGCTATGGAGTTTAATGAATATCAGGAAAAAGCTAATCGAACCTTATACGGAAATGAACAGGTTTTGACAAATTGTGCTCTAGGATTAGCTGGGGAGAGCGGCCAACTGATCGACTTGATCAAAGGATATACGTTCAAGGGAGAAAAGTTGGATCGTCAGGAGATGATCCACGAGATGGGTGATGTATTATGGTATCTTTCACAGATTTCAGAATGGGCCGACATACCTTTTGATGAGGTAGCAAAAGATAACATTGCAACGTTGAACAAACGGTATCCTCATGGCTTCTCCCGTTCAAATTAAGTTCCTGTCAGCAAAAATGACTCTTCCAAGTCGGAAAAGTCATTTTTTATCACTTTCAGTTTTCTTTTTTTCATCTTTGTTTTTAGACAAGTCTTTCTTGACAGGTGTTTTGTTTGGCTCAGTAGCGAATTTGCTGAAAAGTTCGTCTAAGTCAGATTGACGATTGATTTTGAGACTCACGTTTAACACTCCTTTAATGAGCAGAACCTTGTAATAATTCCATAGCTGGTCTATGTTTATACAGTATGATAGCAGTTTTTTTAAAAATTTTCAATCAATTTAGTTATCGCTTTTAAGTTCCGTCTGACCTATTTTCTTTCTGATTTAATTATGATGGACTTGAGGCTTTTCCATGAATTTATATGCAATATGTTGGGCCAATTCGCCCAAGGTTGCATAAAAAGTCTTAAAAGCGTATAATTTTTATACTGGTTTAGAAAAATTATTTATTTGGCAAGATCAATTTTTCTGTGAAAATATTCAGAGGAAAAAATAATGATTTGGCCTTTTAAAATTTCTGTGTGCTGAATAATAAATTATAAATACTTGAGTGTGATATAAAATTTGAAGGGAAGAAACTAGATGTCTGAGCTACTGAAAATACAAAATTTAAAAAAGTCGTTTGGTAAAAGTGAAGTCTTAAAGGATATCAATGAAACGGTTTCGAAAGGTGAGGTCGTGTGTGTTGTCGGTCCGTCAGGGGCGGGTAAAAGTACCTTTTTGCGCTGTTTAAACGTTTTGGAGCATCCCTCTGCCGGTAAAATAATTTTTGAGGGAAAAGATTTAACTAAAATCTCAGAAAAACATTTGAACGGTTTAAGGGAGAAGATGGGCATGGTCTTCCAAAGCTTTAATCTTTTTCCAAACAAGACAGTCTTGGAAAATATCACTACTGCACCAATCAAAGTCAAGGGCTTAAGCAAACAAGAGGCTGAGAAAAAAGCCCACAAGCTCTTGGAACGCATCGGTTTAGCCGACAAAGCCGCTCAATATCCGGCTAGTCTATCAGGCGGACAAGCGCAGCGGGTGGCAATCGTGCGCGCTTTAGCAATGGATCCGGAAGTCATGTTATTCGACGAGCCAACGTCTGCTTTAGATCCGGAGATGGTCGGAGAGGTACTGGATGTAATGAAAGGCTTAGCCCAGTCTGGTATGACAATGGTCGTAGTTACTCACGAAATGGGTTTTGCCAGAGAAGTCGCAGATCGCATTTGGCTGATGGCTGATGGATATATTCAAGAATCAGGAGCACCCGCCGATATTTTCTCTCATCCGCAAACGAAACGTGGCCAAGAATTTTTGGCAAAAGTCTTGTAAATCGAATTAGAGTATGTCTTTTTCGTTAGCAAACAACGAAAAAGACTTTTTTTCGGAATTTTCCGGTTAAAAGTTGCTTGAAATTTTTGTATTGCTGGTTAAAATTGTGACAACCAAACTTGCATTTATCTGGTAATGTCACTGATTTTGACCGGAGCACAATTTTCGTTAGGTTATGGTTCTAATTGTTGTTAAATTGCTTTGGAACGCGTTATAATCAACCTATTGGTAAAAAGAAGGGATCAATTAAATGGCAACACAACACATTGAGAATAAATTGAAATTGTTGCCTGATCTGCCAGGTTGTTATCTTATGAAAGATATCAATAGCAAGATCATTTATGTTGGTAAAGCAAAAAATTTAAAAAATAGAGTTCGTTCATATTTTAAAAGTGCTCATGAAGGAAAAACTGCCAAGTTAGTATCTGAGATCCGCGATTTTGAAACGATCGTGACATCAACTGACAAGGAAGCTTTTTTATTGGAAATCACTCTGATACAAAAGCACAAACCATACTATAATATTAAGCTTAAACGAGGGACTGGTTACCCTTATATCAAAATCACGAATGAAAAGGATCCGACCTTAGAAATCGCCAGTCAGGTCAAACACGATGGCGGTTCGTATTTTGGCCCGTATCCTAACGTGTACGCCGCTACGGAAACTATGCAGCTATTGCAAAAGGTTTACCCGCTTAGACGCTGTAACGGTTATCAGAAGCGTCCTTGCTTGTATTATCATATGGGTCAGTGTTTAGGCGCTTGTTTTAGGGATGTTCCTAAAAGCGAATATGATAGACAGATCAAAAAGATCAAGTCTTTTTTGCATGGCAATGTAGCTGGTATTAAGCGTAAATTGAAACAACAGATGGAGAAAGCTGCTGCGAATATGGAATATGAACGTGCAGCTGAATTGAGAGACCAGATCCATTATGTTGAAGTTACCGTCGAAAGGCAAAAAATCATTTCTAATGATAATACACCTCGTGATCTTTTCGCCTTCTACATGGACAAGGGCTGGTTATCGATCCAAATATTTTTTATCCGGCAAGCACGTTTGATGAAGCGGGAAAAAAGACTCTTTCCGTGTATTGATTCACCAGAAAATGAATTGGCTTCGTTTATTTTGCAATTTTATAACCAAAAAAATCGAATTATGCCTAAAGAAATCTTAGTTTCTAAAGAAATGGAGCATGGACCTTTGGCACAGATCCTGGGCGTTCCTGTTCGCACACCGCAACGGGGACAGAAGCGGGCTTTACTGGAGATGGCTCAAAAAAATGCTCGGTTACTTCTGGAAGAAAAGTTTCGTTTGTTAGAATTAGATGATCGCAAGACGGTTGGGGCTATGAACGAGATCACCGACGCGCTGGGCTTGCCCAATGGCCATCGCATCGAGGCTTTTGATCACTCTAACATTCAAGGGCAAGATCCGGTTTCCGCTATGGTCAGCTTTTTAGACGGACGTCCGGATAAAAATGAATACCGCAAATATAAATTAAAAACAGTGGAAAATGCTGATGAATATGCAAGTACGCAAGAAGTTATTTATCGCAGGTATAGTAGACTATTAAAGGAACATGCCCAAATGCCAGACTTGATTTTAATGGATGGTGGGGTAGTGCAGGTCAATGCTGCCAGAGAAACTCTGCGAAACCAGTTAGGACTTGATCTG
This sequence comes from uncultured Ligilactobacillus sp., assembly GCA_934215475.1. Classification (GTDB taxonomy): domain Bacteria; phylum Bacillota; class Bacilli; order Lactobacillales; family Lactobacillaceae; genus Ligilactobacillus. The sequence continues at coordinate 81,438 of CAKPZY010000003.1, read as the reverse complement.
CCAGTCGCTGGAATGGTCAAAAATAACCACCATAAAACAGCTGACCTAATGACTGAAAATGACGAAAGAATCGGTCTCGATCCAAAAAGTGAGGGCTTTTATCTGCTTCAACGGATCCAAGATGAAGTGCATCGTTTTGCAATCACTTTTCACCGCCAAGTGCATTCGAAGAATTCTTTGTCTTCACGCCTTGAACAAATTCAAGGGGTGGGCCCAAAGACGAGGATCAAGCTCCTCAAGAACTTTAAATCAATAAGAAAAATTAGCGACGCACCAATTGATGATTTACGCAAGCTTGGGATATCTGAGAGAGTCGCCCAGACGATCAAATTAAGTTTAAAGTAGGACTTCGATCAAAATGCTTTTGATTTTAACTAGAAAAACTGCTATAGTGGACGGAGAATTAGTGCCATGCGGAAAGACTGCTGCTTACTGGAATTCATGAAAAACTCAGTTTAACTGAGAAAGGTGATTAAAGAAATGTTTGTAGATCAAGTAAAAATTACGGTTAGGGCTGGCAAGGGCGGCGATGGCATGGTTGCTTTTCGGCGTGAAAAATTTGTACCCAATGGAGGCCCCGCTGGTGGCGACGGCGGTCATGGCGGGAGCATTATTTTACGCGTCGATGAGGGATTACGGACATTGATGGATTTTCGCTACCATCGCATTTTCAAATCAAAACCAGGTCAAAATGGAATGATCAAGGGAATGTATGGGCGTAAGGCTGATAACCTGTACATCGCAGTACCAGAAGGGACAACTGTGTATGATGCAGATACTGGTGAATTATTAGGAGACCTCGTTAAAAATGAACAGGAATTGGTCGTGGCTGCAGGAGGTCGTGGCGGGCGGGGCAACATCAAGTTTGCTTCTGCTAAAAACCCGGCTCCAGAAATCGCTGAAAATGGCGAACCTGGCGTAGAAAGAAATCTTCAGCTGGAATTGAAAGTTCTGGCTGATGTCGGTTTAGTAGGTTTCCCTTCAGTCGGCAAATCGACACTGCTTTCGGTCTTGACGAGTGCGAAACCGAAAATTGCAGAATATCATTTTACTACGCTGGTGCCGAATTTAGGCATGGTTCAACTTGCCGATGGGCGAGATTTTGTCATGGCAGATCTTCCAGGTTTGATTGAAGGTGCATCTAAGGGCATTGGCTTGGGAATTCAGTTTCTAAGGCACGTTGAACGGACCAGAGTCATTGTTCACGTTATTGATATGTCTGGAATAGAAGGACGTGATCCATTCGATGATTTTGAAAAAATAAATCATGAGCTGGAAAAGTATGATCCTGCACTTTTAAAACGACCGCAGATCATTGCTGCCAACAAGATGGATCTACGTGATTCACACGAGAATTTGAAGTCATTTAAACAGCATTTACAAGCTGATACTAGCTTAACCAAAATACCACAGGTAATTGAAGTGTCAGCTGTGACTCATGCCCACTTGAAGGATTTAGTTGCTGCAACTGCTGATCTTTTGGATAAGACTCCGCGGTTTGCTGCAGCAAATGAAAATGATAAGGACGCAGAAGTTGTCTATAAATATTCCCCTAGTGAAAAGCATCCGTTTACTTTGCAACGAGATCCGGATGCCACTTGGGTTTTAGGCGGGGACAAACTTGAACATCTATTTGAGATGACTAACCTCGAACATGATGAAAGTATTATGCGTTTTGCACGCCAGATGAGGTCAATGGGTGTTGATGATGAGTTACGTGCGCGAGGAGCCAAGAATGGAGATCTTGTGCGGATCGGCAAATTCACGTTTGAATTTGTAGAGTAGCTTATTGATGATCATTGTCCTTGAATGAAAAATGGGAAATTAAGTTCCAGCTATTTTCCATTGATTTTAGAGTAATATTAGTGTATTGGGTAATTTTAAACGGACGGGATTTTGATGGGAAAAAGACTAAAAAAAAGCAGATACATTTCTGGTTTTGATGGAGTAAGAACTTTAGCCGTGATAGGCGTTATATTGTACCATTTATTTCCGTATGGTATGACTGGCGGTTTTTTGGGTGTTTCAGTCTTCTTTGTGGTGTCAGGTTATTTGATTACAGACTTACTCATTTTGGAATATGAACAAGAAGGAACAATCGATATCAAAGGGTTTTATTCCCGACGAATGAAGCGGCTTTACCCAGCATTGCTGACAATGGTCATGACCACGGCGGCATTTATTACTATATTTGCACGAGATTCCTTGGAAAAACTACGTGGTGTCATTGTCAGCAATATATTTTATGTGTATAACTGGTTTCAAGTAGCTAATCATGAATCGTATTTTGACAAGTTTGGCGGCCAATCACCATTTACACACTTATGGTCGCTATCGATCGAAGGTCAGTTTTATTTATTCTGGCCGATCATCATTTTGTTGCTGTTGAATTTCTTACATTCGCGTCAAACGAACTTTGATATCTTAGTCATCGCGGCTTTTGTATCAGCATTGTTAATGATTATTTTCTTTCAGCCCGGCCATGATCCATCCAGGGTCTACTTTGGGACGGATACGCGGGCATTTTCGATCTTGTTAGGGACAGCACTGGCTTTTTTGTGGCCAGCAACGAAGTTGAAAACCGCTTTACAAAGGGGACCAAGGCTTTTCTTAGACGGCACCGGTATCGCGTCACTATTCTTGATTATTTTAATGTTCTTTAAAATGAATGGCGAAAGTGATTTGGTGTATATGGGTGGGATGTTCTTTTTCTCGCTGCTTTCAGTAATATTGATCGCGACTATAGCTCATCCTGGAGCGGATATGGATCGACTCTTATCGAACCCAGTCTTTCATTGGGTCGGCAAAAGAAGCTATGGTATTTACCTATATCAGTATCCGATAATGATTTTTTACGAACAAAAGGTCCCAGACATCGCTGCTCATCCGTGGATCCACGCTATCATCGAGATCTGCCTGATCCTTTTTGTCAGTGACATTTCTTACCGCTTCTTGGAACGGCCTTTGCAGCATTTTGATTACTCGCGGACCTTTATGGAAATACGAAAGATTTGTTCTAAGAATTCTCCTTATGGCTGGGAACGTATCTGGGCTGCTGCAGCTGCTCTGGTTGTATTGGTCGCCGGTTGGGGCGCAGTTGATCAGCCACGTGCAAGTGTGGCTGATCAGGACTCTCTGGCTTTACAAAAGGTGATCCAAAAGAACGATCATTCCGCGCAAAAGCAGAATAAGCAGGCTGACCAAAGGGAAAAATCTGACAAACAACCAGAAAAAAATGAGGCAAAAAGCAGCACTAACTCTCAAGCAAAACCTGCCAAAAAGACCACCGTTGAGTTGACAACTGCAGAAAAAAACCGTGCAGAGCAGTTGCCTGTCACTGCCGTTGGTGATTCTGTTCTGGCAGATGCTTCGAAGACGATCCAAGGTATCTTCCCGCAAATGTATGTAGATGCCAAGGTCGGTCGCCAAGTCAATGAGGCATTACCGATACTTAGTTCTTTAGCCCAGAGAGGTAAGCTGTCCGATACTGTTCTCATCAGTCTGGGGACTAATGGTCCATTTAACGATTCAGAAATGGCTCGGCTAATGCAGATACTCGGGTCAAAACGCAAAGTATATTGGATCAACGTAAATGTTCCAACGAAACGTTGGCAAGATCAAGTTAACCAGGCGTTAAGCAGTGCTTCACAAAAATATCATAATTTGACTGTCATTGATTGGTATTCATATAGCAAGGATCATCCTGATTGGTTTTATTCTGATCATGTTCATCCTAATCCAAATGGATTGCCTTATTTTGGTAATTTTGTGGCTCGAGGGATACTAAAGTAGTAAAGTAGATTTTTTCGAGGCTGAAACAGTTGTTGATAAAGATTTGAATCAAATAGCAAGCTAGTCAACCAAAACATGGTTTGACACGCTTGCTATTTTGATAATGATGAAATTAAGCTGTTCTCAAATGATTTTTACCTATTTGAAATACAATTTATTTTCAACTCGGCGAAATCCGAAAAGCGGATAGGTGTTTCCTTTGTACTTGAACAAAATAAAGGCATCATTTGGGCAGCGATTTAAACTAGCTTCAACTTGTGCCAGCTTAAGCGGTTTTTGGTCTGACTTGATCACAATAGTATCATTTTCTTGATGCAAAACTGAGAAGGGTGCTGGTTCTTCTTGAGCTTCAAAATATAATGTCAGTTCTGGCTCAAGCCCTTCTACCGAGTTGATTAAATCTTTGACGTGCAACCTTATTCTTCCTTCCTTTGAATAATATCAATTATAACAAATAGTGCGTTGCATATTTAGTCTCATCTTTTGTGTTTGGAGTTATTTCCCGCTTATTGTCGTCAAGAATCATAACTGATAATATTTTTGCATAATTTTTAACTTTTTTGCGTATTTTAAGTTACACAGTATCACGTCCGACTATTTCAGAGAGATTTAGGTAAATAGTCAGCACTGATCCAAAGAAAAAAGAACTATGTGAGCACAAGATGGGAAAATCATGTTGACATGCACTGAGATATGATAAAATAATATGCGGTTAGTCAATTTAATTTGACGTTAAGGGTTACCGTCAGCTATTAAAGATAAGGCTGAACGTATCCTGCAAAATTATTGTCAGATGGGATATTTTAAATATGGAAATTGAATTTTTAGGGACGGGTGCAGGCTCGCCAGGAAAGTTTCGTAATGTGAGTTCAACAGCGCTAAAATTACTGCCGGAAATTAATGAAATCTGGTTATTTGATTGTGGTGAGGCTACACAGCACCAAATTTTACACACAACGATCAAGCCTCGGAAGATCACAAAAATATTTATCACTCACTTACATGGTGACCACATCTTTGGATTACCAGGCTTTTTGAGCAGCCGTTCTTTTCAAAATGGCGATGGATCGACACCAGTCACTATCTATGGGCCCGCCGGGATCGAAGACTTTGTGCGCACAAGTTTAAGAGTTTCACATACAAAACTTGGTTATCAATTAAAATTTGTCGTGTTGCACGATGAAGGAGTAATTTTCGAAAATGAACGGTTCAAGGTCTCTTTTAGATACTTGGAACATAGGATCGAAAGTGTAGGCTATCGAGTTGAAGAAAAGGATTATACTGGTGAATTACAGGTAGCTAAATTGCGTGCCAAACACGTTATGCCTGGACCAATATATGGTAAATTAAAAGCCGGTGAAACAGTTACACTTGCTGATGGCAGTGAAATAAGGGGCAGTGATTTTATTGGTCCTGCTAAGAAAGGCAGGATCGTTGTAATTCTGGGTGATACACGTGTGACGCCGAATATTGCCAGGTTGGCTAAGAATGCTGATATCTTGGTTCATGAAAGTACTTACGGTAAGGGTGATGCAAAACTCGCCAAATCTTATTACCATTCAACCTGCATTCAAGCGGCTCAAGTTGCGAAACGATCCCATGTTCGTGAACTCTTATTGACACATATTTCGGCCCGGTATGTTGGCCCGATGGTAAAAGATTTACAGAATGACGCGCAAAAAATTTTTAAAAATACGTATGTCGTCAAGGATTTCGATGTGATTCAAGTTCCTTTTCAAGGAAACAGGGGTGAAGTACAATGGACGGGTATCAAGAACTAAGGAGTTTACGTAACAGAATCGTTATAGTAACTGGAGCTTCCTCCGGCTTGGGGGAACAAATCGCGTACCAAGCGGCGTTAAAAAAGGCGATCGTGATCGTATGTGCTCGCCGAAAAGATCGGTTAAACGCAGTGGCTGATACATGTAAAAAAATCTCTGGACGTTTAGCATTGGCGTATCAATTAGATGTGTCTGATCCGATACAAGTTGAAAAAGTGGTCTCAGAAGTCGAAAGTTCTATTGGTCCGATCGATGTGTTAGTAAACGATGCTGGGTTTGGACTGATGGAAAATGTAATTGATTTTCCGATGAATGTCGCTGAGAAGATGTTTCGAGTAAACGTACTTGGGTTGATGTACATGACAAAGTATGTTGCTTTACAGATGGCTCGCCGTAAAAGAGGAGCGATCATCAACGTTGCTTCAATCGCCGCGAAGATCCAAACCCCTAAATCTGCGATCTATTCTGCAACAAAGGCGGCTGTATTGGCCTATTCAAATGCTTTGCGTCTCGAACTTAAACCTTTGGGGATTTCACTTTTAACAGTGAATCCTGGACCGATCAGGACACAATTTTTCGACTTTGCCGATAAAACGGGTCACTATTTAGATAATGTATCAGCTTTTGTATTAGATCCTGAATTATTGGCAGCTAAAATTGTCAGTACCATAGGGACCCGTAGGCGTGAGCTCAATCGGCCTGTGATCTTCGAGGCTGCCTTTCATGCCTATCAAATTTTTCCTCGCATGGGAGACTTTCTTGCCAGTACACTGTTCAGCAAAAAATAGTCAGCAAGCGACGATATGTGAGTGAGAAATGACGTAATATTGCAGCTGTTTTTAATTGTGTAATCTATAAAAATGTCAAGTGTTAGGGGAAGACCTTATTTTGATTTATATAGCATAAGTTCTTGCTTGTCTAACTTTGTCGATGTTACTTGCAGAAAGGCGGTTTGATAAGTATGAAAAAGCAATGGACGATGGTCGGTTCGATAATATTATTGTTGATCGTTGTAATTTTTTCTTGGATGAATGCTCAAGCGGTAAATGTGAATTTTGGCTTTACTAAAGTAACTATGCCCTTGGTTGTCGTTTTGGTGATTGCTTTATTATTGGGAGCATTGATCACTGTTTTGATCTCTACGTCAACAAGTTTACGACAGAAAAAAGAAATTAAAGGATTGAGATCACAATTAGCTGCGAACCAAGCAATGAGGCGTCATCCTGAAGAAGGGACACAAAAAGAGGAACAAGAAAAGGGTAAGTCAGAATAAAATTAGGAGTGGTCTCGTGTTTGATTCTAGTAATCGATGGAATATCGTTAAAAATGATAAGCAAAGGGAAATAGAAGAACTGGCAGCACAGACACAGACGCCCAAATTAGTTGTGTCTATTTTATTATCCCGCGGTTATGACACTGCGGACAAGATCGCGCGCTTTTTGCATCCAGACTTGAGCATGCTTGAAGATCCGTTTTTGCTTCACGACATGCAAAAAGCGTGCGAACGGATCAAGCAAGCAATCACCCAAGGGGAAAAAATCGTTGTCTATGGGGATTATGATGCTGATGGTTTGACTAGTACATCGATCATGTATGAAACTTTGCTCGAGTTAGGCGGAGATGTTAAGTATTACATACCAGATCGTTTTAAAGACGGCTATGGGCCTAACCTAGAGGTTTATCAAAAATTGGTGTCTGAAAAGACTGGTTTGATAGTGACAGTTGATAATGGTGTTTCGGGTTTAGAAGCCGTTAACTATGCGCAAGCGCATGGGACTGATGTGATAATTACCGACCATCATGAGATGCCTGCAAAATTACCAGATGCTTATGCAATTGTGCACCCGCGTCATCCAGAAGGGCATTATCCGTTCTCTGATCTTTCCGGAGCAGGGGTCGCTTTTAAGACAGCGACGGCTTTATTAGATGAAGTCCCGCAGGAAATGCTTGACCTTGCAGCAATCGGCACTGTGGCAGATATTGTTTCTTTAACAGGAGAAAATCGTGTCATCGTTACTTATGGCTTGCAAGTTTTGCAGCACACAGAAAGAATAGGTCTGTTAGCTCTTTATCAACAAGCTGGGATCAAGCAAAGTAAGATCACAGCTGATTCGATCGGATTTGTACTCGCTCCGAGGCTCAATGCCTTAGGACGGATGGAAAATGGGTCGAGTGGAGTTACTTTGCTGACGACATTTGATGAAAAGCAAGCAACAGAAATTGCAGAACACGTTCAAAAGTTGAATATTTCGCGACAGGAACTTGTCGCACGGATCACGACTGAAGCATTGAAAAAACTGCGTGATGATCCAAATGAACATTTGGTGAATTTAATAGTCGGGCAAAAGTGGCATGAAGGTGTACTGGGGATCGTGGCCAGCCGGTTGGTCGATGCCACTGGTAAGCCTACATTAGTGATGAATGCGGATGAAAAGACTGGCCTTGCAAAGGGGTCTGGCCGCTCTGTTCCGGCATTTAATTTGTTCTCGGCTCTTGACGGTCACAGAGACCAACTAACTTCATTTGGCGGTCATCATATGGCATGTGGATTGACTTTTGCGACTGATAATGAAGCAAGTATCCAACAAATTTTGGATCAAGAAGCGCAAAATCAAGACCTTGCTTCTGCTGCTAAACCTGTTCTTAATATAGCCGGTGCGCTTGATTTGACTGCCTTGACTTTAGAAGATGTTGATGCGATCACGACACTGGCTCCTTTTGGTCAAGATAACCCGCACCCGCTTTTTACTTTCACAAAATTTCGAATCGCTGGTGCCAAACCGATGGGAAAAACTAACAATCATTTGCGGCTCTCCTTGAAACTTGATGATGGCCAAACAATGGATGGTGTTTTCTTTGGGATCGGGCATGAAAAATTGCAACAAATCCTGCAAAGCCCAGCTGCTGTGACTTTTGTTGGTTTTCCGGATAAAAACGTTTGGCAAGACAGAGTTTCGATTCAGATTAAAATTGAAGATTTGAAGCTAGTCCAACCAGCAGCTAAACTACAGGTCTTGGATCAACGCATACAAAAATTGACGGTTGACCTGTTTAAAAAGCCCGGCACTTTTGCCTTTTTTGAACAAAAGGTATTGCAGCAGGTGAGCAAATATATTCCATCTACTTCACAGACAATACTTTTGCCGGCTAAGGACAACAGCGTAGAGACCCCTGATCTATTTTTGATTGATTGCCCCAAAGATCTTCGTGATCTGCAAAGCTCTCTTGGAGGCATTAAGGCACAACGGATCCACATGATCTTTTACCACAAGCATGACTTAATGGCTAATGGGATGCCGAGCCGTCAGCAATTTGCTGCTCTGTATCGTTTTATTGTTAATCACCATGGTTTAAATTTACGTCGTGACAAAGATAAGATGGCACAGTATCTTAATTTATCTAAAGAGTTAATGATTTTCATGTTTCAGGTGTTTTTTGAGGTGGGATTTGTTAAAATAGAGAATGGATTGATTACAAGTGTCCCTGTAAAACAACAAATTAATTTAAAGGAGACATCCAGTTATCACTCTCGTAGACTGCAAGTTAGGACTCAAAAGATCCTACTGCACAGTAAGAGCGCGGACTTAGTTAAATGGATCAAAGAACAGTCCAGCTAAACCCAGCGTGTATTAAAGGAGAAGGTTTGATGGCATTAGACTTGAACAACTATATTGCAAGTATTCCGGATTATCCGGAGAAGGGTATCATATTTCGTGATATTTCGCCCTTAATGGCCGATGGTGAAGCTTATCATCAAGCAACTGACCAGATCGTGCAGTTCGCTAAGGACAAGGGTGTGGAAATGATCGTTGGCCCTGAAGCCCGTGGATTTATTGTCGGCTGTCCAGTCGCTTACGAATTGGGCGTTGGTTTTGCTCCTGCTCGTAAAAAAGGTAAACTTCCGCGCAAAACGGTCGAAGCAACTTATTCACTTGAGTACGGGACATCTTCACTTTATATGCATGAGGATGCTGTTGCAGCAGGACAAAAGGTTTTAGTCGTGGATGACTTATTGGCAACAGGTGGAACTATTGGTGCTACGATCGATTTAGTGCATCAACTTGGTGGCCAAGTTGTCGGTTGTGCTTTTCTAATAGAATTGAGTGCTTTGCATGGCCGGGATAAGGTCAAGGGTTATGATGTATTAAGTTTGATGAAATATTAACAAACCTGCTGGGATTCGTGTGTCTGCGTGGCATCCGGGTCCTTTTTTGCTATCTGGGATAAATCCGGGTCGCTTGCCATGATCTCGCTGGTTTGATGTAAAAATTTTAAGAGAAGAGGGGTGTTCTTTGTGAGTTTAGGGTTTATTTATGGTAAGGCTGGTTATGATCGCCAACAAATTATTTTGGAACAGTTATCACAATGGCAAGAATCTGCTGAAGTTTCAGAAATTTTTTATATTGTGCCAGATCATATCAAATTCGAATCAGAAGTCATGGTATTGGACTTTTTGCGTCATCAACAAGGAGCAACGGATAAAATTTACGCTGCCTCTAATATCCAAACTTTCTCTTTTAGCCGCTTGTTGTGGTATTTTCTAAAGGAACAACCTGCATTGACCAAGACCAGGCTAACTTCAACAGGACTTTCGATGATAATAACACATATCTTACATGAATTTGAAGAACAAGAGTTATTTGTTTTTACACGAGAACGCAATAGTCAAGGTTTTAGCAAGAAGTTAGCAGAACAACTTATTGAATTGAAACTGGGTGGGTATACGCCCGAAGATATTGAAAAATTATCTGAAGGGTTACAAAAATCGGACAGCAATGAACAAGTTGATCTTGGGTTGCGTTTGCACGACCTCGCGCTCGTATACAGACGATTTGAAGAGTATATCGCAGGTAAGTATCTAGATGCTGCCAATAGTTTAGATGAATTGATCCAATATTTGCAGCAAGTTGATTTAAGTCATTCATGTTTCATTATTGATGGTTTTAATGTTTTTAACGCTAAAGAAAAAGAAATAATTTGTGTGTTGCTGCAAAAGGCTGCCCAGGTTAGGATCGGTTTGACGCTAGATCATAAATATTTATCTGAAAAACCGGGTTATGATAATATGTTTTATCAACCAGGAAAGATTTATTTTGAATTAGCGCATAAGGCCTCGAAGCTCCATGTTCCATTACTTTTTGATCGAAAAGCAACACACGCGAGAGTAACTGATGATTTACGCACTGTCGAAGATTTTTGGATAAATTCTCAAGCAATGACACCAGCCCAATCGTACGCTTTGTCACAGCCGGAAAGCCTAACGATCGCCGAAACACCGGATAGAGTGCGGGAGGTGCGGTATGTGGCTGCAAAAATTAGACAATTGGTTTTCACAGGCAAATATTCCTACCATGACTTTTTGATCCTAACACCCCAGCAAGATAAGTATGATAATCTCTTGGAAAATGTCATGGCTGAGTATCAAATACCTGTTTTTACTGACCTCAATAAAACTATGTTGAATCATCCGTTGGTGGAATTTATTTTGGCTCTGTTTAGTGTTAGGCAGCAAAACTATTCTTACCGTTCAATTATGCGCTTATTGAAGACAGAAATTTTTGTTCCGGATATTGGCGAAGGCCACTGGAATTTAGGTACTTTTCGCAATACATTAGATCTTTTAGAAAATTGCATTCTACAAAATGGCTATTTTAAAGAATTTAATTGGGCACAAAAAGAAGATTGGTTCGTGGAGACTTGTGGGATACAACCAAATGAAAGCAGTGAACACCACCAGCAACGTGAGCGAGAACTGCCAAATAATCGCTATGCAAATAAACTGCGCCACGTTGTTTTCCTAACATTGAGTCATTTTTTTGAACGGATCGAAAAAGTTCACAGTGGTCACGAATTTGCTGTGGTACTGATCAATTTCTTAGAAAAAATCCACGTTCCGCAAACGCTCCAAGGATGGCAGACCAGTGCAGCTAAGGACTTGGAGCATGATCCTGAGCGCTTGACAGGATCTATCAGTGATGTTTCACGACATGAAGAAGTTTGGAACACACTTTGTTCGTTGTTGGACGAATACGATACAGCCTTGGGTTCGGAGCCCTTAGACCTTGATGAATTTATTGCAATTATTCAAAATGGTTTTGAAACGGCTCGTTATAGTCAAGTTCCATCTACCTTGGATCAGGTAATTTTTTCTGAAAGCGGCGTCGTCCAAATGCCAAACCGTGCAATCTTGTTTTTCATTGGCGTCACCAACGATGCCATGCCCCGGACTATTGAAAATGATGCATTGTTAAATGATGAAGATCGTGACGAAATTGAAAAGTTATCTGCCGAAAACGAAAATGCAGATAAATACTTGGCGGAAACTTCTGCTATTCAGATGTCTGAAGAGCCTTTTGCTAATTACTTAGCGTTTATGTCTGCTAAGGAAAGAATATTTTTCTCTTATCCGCTCAATGACAATGATGGTAAGAGTTTGCGAATTTCTCCTTATGTTGAAAGAATTCGTCAAGCGTTTGGAATTTCGATCGATCGGCCGGAAAAGCAACTGGATCCTGCTGCAGATGAAATTTGGGATCTCATCGGTACTCCGCAGACTTCGTTAGGAGAACTCCTGGCAGTCAGTCGCGATGCTTACCATGCTGGTAAAGAGCTACACGCAACATGGCGCGGCCTTTTGCGCTTTTTGTTGTCGAATTATCTGCCTCGGACAGAAAAGTTAATAAAAAGCTTAGGATTTGCTAATGAAATTCTTCCTGGGCAAATAGCAGATCAAGAGGGCCACAAATACCTAAACGTCCACTTAGTTGATCGTCTTTATGGTGAGCATATGAATACGTCGATCTCTAAACTGGAAACATTTTTTGCCGATCCATATCAATATTTTTTGGAATATGGATTGAAGCTGCAGCCCCGAAAAGAATTTACGTTGCAGCCTGCAGATACAGGACAATATTTTCACGCTATAATGGAGAATTTCTTCCAAAATGTGTTACGAGAACACAAAGATTTGTCCGAGATAAACAGTGGTGAATTTGATGAACTATTGGCTATTACTTTGCAACAAGTTGAAGCGAAACTTGGTGCAAATGTTTTCAACAGTACAGCTCGGTATCGTTTTATCAAAAAACAACTCGACCAAACAGCTGATCAGGTGATCCATGCTATTGCTCGACAACGAAGTCAGCGCCGAATCTACACTGTTAAAACAGAAACTTCATTTGGTGATCATCAAGAATTACCCGGCTTGACGTTTGAAGATCAAAAAGATCCTTCGAAGCATCAAATGAACGTCCGAGGTCGGATCGACCGAATAGATTTAGTTAATGGAGCTGACAATAAGCTTTACTTTAATGTCATAGACTATAAATCTGGAAATCCAGAACTCAAGATGGAACATTTTTTGCTGAGAAATTATTATGGGCTTTCATTACAATTGCTGACTTATTTGCGTGCTTTGCAACAGGGAGCTCAAAATGGTTCGTTGATGCGATTGTTGGGAAATAATACAGCCATTAAAAAATTAGGAGCTCCAAAATTAGGCAGTGCGTCTTATTTGCATTTAATTGACCCAGTCATCGAAGGGAATACAAAAGATTTGGCAGCACAACTGGATAAAAGTTTTATGTATAAGGGGATCTTTAGACGAGGAAATGATGATTCTAACCAGGAAAATGGCTTTCTGCTCGCTCTTGATAAGAATGTCGAAAAAGCGGCATCATCTGGCGGAACAGCTAAGTCGAACAATTACCCGATAAAGTATGTCAAAAGTAAGCATGACTTCAGAACAAATTCAACAAAAAGTTTATTACTGACCATCGATCAGATAAAACAACTATTAGAGTATAATGATCGCAAAATAGAACAAGCCAGAGAAAACATTTACGCCGGTATGATCGACTTGGCACCCTATCGTCTAGGTCAAAGTACGGCACTGGATTATTCTGATTACCAGGAGATCATGATGTTTGACCCGTTGTTGGATCAAAATAATTATCGTAAGATCCCGTTATTGTCAGACCAAGATATCTGGTCTGAAATTAAAAAGATTTTAAATGAACAGGGGAAATAAAATGAGTGATGGAAAGACAAGTGGTTTTGAACCGACACCAGGCCAATATAAGGCAATCAATCATCGTGGTCATAATGTGCTAGTCGCTGCTTCCGCCGGATCTGGGAAAACTAAGGTTTTGATCGAGAGAGTTTTGAAGCAAGTTCTAGAACAAGGAACGGATCTATCTCGGATGCTGATCGTTACTTTTACAGATGCTGCAGCCAAAGAAATGCGCGATCGTCTAACCATAGAGTTGCAAAAGAAGTTGTCTGAACTTCTTTCTAAACCTTTCACTGCTGACAAAAAGCAAGTATCATGGATCAAACAGCAGTTAGTAAAGGTCAATGTTGCAGATATCAGCACTATCCACGCTTTTTGTCTTCATCTTATTCAAAAATATTACTATCTAGTTGATATTGATCCTGACTTTCGTTTGATTTCAGATGATACCGAACGTACGTTGATCCGAGATGATGTTTGGAGTACTGTCAGGGAACACTTTTACCAACAGCTTGAAGATGCAGATGAGATTGGCAGCGACATGTCCGAAAAGCAAAGACAAGATGCCAAATCGTTTGGAAAATTATTACAGATATTTGCCAAAGATCGTGATGATGAAGATTTTTCTGATCTGGTCATGAGAGCAGACGAATTTTCCAGTGCGACCAGCGACCCTAAGCGGTGGTTGGCTGGTTTAAGCAGTTCTTATGAATTAAAAGATGGACAAGATTTTACTTCTAGCAAGATTTGGCAAGGATCGCTAAAAGGTTTGATCATGGAAAAGTTAACGACAGTCCTGACCGACCTCAAAGCAAGGAACCAATTATTTACTACTCAACTACGCCCGGAGATGGAAAATTACTGGAACAATGAAATTGCTGATGACTTAAAAGGCTATTCAAAAAAGAAACAAGATCGTCTGGACAAGTATGCTGTTAAGGCACACCAACAGCAGACTGAGGTGAAAAACGTAGAAGATCTTTTAGCAGCAGTAGAAAACGACACTTCTTACACTAAACTGCAAGAATTGGTCCAAAATTGCAAGTTAAGCGCGACACCGACATTAATGAAGCGAAGATCTGCCACTGCACCCAATGACCTAAACGCGCGCGCAGTGATTTTAAATGAAAAAATGAAGAGTTACCATGATAGTGCTAATAAAAAGCTCTCTACGAATTTATTATCCGACTGTTTTACAGCAGGCCCTGAAAAGTTAGCATATCTGATGCATAATTCGGAAAATCTGTTAATTAAATTTGGAGAGATAGTGGCCACTTTTCGGCAGGAATACCAACGTGAAAAAAAACACCGACATTTACTAGATTTTAATGATTTGGAACATTACGCTTTAAGGATCGTTTCCGCGAATACCAAAGAAAGTTTGCAAGTTAAAACTATGCTGCAAAATCGATATAAGGAGATCATGGTAGATGAATACCAGGACACTAATGGTGTTCAGGAAGCACTGTTATCGGCCATCAAAAATCCACGTGCAGGCAACATGTTCATGGTGGGTGACGTCAAACAGTCAATTTATCGTTTCAGGCAAGCGGACCCTGCATTATTTAATCAGAAGTATCAAGAATACGTGGCGATTGATGATGGGCAATCGATCGCGGGGGCACCCGGAGAAAAAATTATTTTGGCTGAAAATTTTCGCTCGGTGGAAAATGTTGCAGACCTGACTAATTTGGTCTTTAGACAACTTATGGATCAAAAAATCGGTGAGATCAGTTATGATGATAATGCGGCTTTAAAAGCTGGGAATCTCAGTTACCCAACTGAAACCAGACATGTATCAACAGATATTTTAATTTATGAATCTAATGAGTCATCAGAAGAAGGAACTGATGAAGAACAGTCTGAAAATTATTTTGAGATAGACAGCAAAGAAGAGGGGCAGATCTATTTAGTTGCCCACAAGATCAAACGTTTGATAGAAACGGAGCACGCTTCGATTTTTGATAGAAGATCCGGTACTATGCGCCCGTTGGCTTACCAAGATATTGCAATTTTGGCATCCACTCACGGTGATAGTTTGTTGATCGCAGAACAGTTTAAAAGTTTGGGTATTCCAGTGAATGTCGATAATACCAATAATTACTTCAAAACGATCGAGATTCAAATCATGATGTCCCTTCTAGAGACAATCGATAATCCACACCAAGATATCCCACTAGTAGCCGTTTTACGTTCTCCACTGTATCAGTTTAATGAAAATGACCTAGCTATGCTTCGGATCCAATTAAAACATGGAGATTTCTATCAAACTTTGACTGATTTTCGTTATCAATATGAAAAGCGCTCTCCGAAAAAAGCTGAGCTGCACAATGAACAAGGAGAAGCACTTTATGCTAAAGTAACACGCTTTTTAGATGATCTAACCAGTTTTCGAGTCCGCGGCAGACGTAATGACCTTGCCACATTAATTTGGGCAATATACACTCGTACCGGGTTTCTGGATTATGCAGGGGGAATGCCGGGTGGAAAACAAAGACAAGCAAATTTGCATGCTTTATACCAACGGGCTGCTGATTACGAAAAAATGAGCTATAAAGGCATTTTCCAATTTGTACGTTTTATTAAAAAGATGCAGGAAAAAGATCATGACCTAGCAGAAATGAACGTTCAAGATGGCAATAATGCTGTGTCATTTATGACGATCCATAAAAGTAAAGGACTTGAATTTCCTGTCGTATTCCTGATCAACGCCCACAAAAAATTCAATATGCGTTCAATTTCACATAAGCCTTATATTTTGGACGACAAACTGGGAATGGGAATGGATTATGTGGAAACGATCAATGAAGCGGGCCGCTTGATCCAAGTCAAGGATCAGACCCCGGTTAAGTTGGCTATTAAAGAAAAAGCTACTCGCAAAGCGATCGCCGAAGAAATGCGTAAACTTTATGTTGCTTTGACGAGAGCGGAACAAAAAATTTATGTAGTCGGTGAAAGTTCAGATATGGTAACCGCACTGAAAAATTGGACCAATTTGATCGATGATGGGCGAGTGACATTAAGCGATGAGGGCCGCACAAACAGCAAGGCAAATTATCTCGATTGGATCGGAGCAGCCGTCGTTCGTTCACCAGCTTTTGGCGCCAAAAATATTTACCGTTATTCCTTAAATGAAACGGGAAAACCGGTAACCTTTACTGGCCCTAAATTGGACGCGGATTTGAATGATGAAGCAAAACAGATGGGCGGAATTCGGCAAAAGGTAACTTCTTTAAAAAGTGATGCTCCTGAAATTATTAAGGGCAGCAAAGCAGATGTCCGGATCGAATTTTGGGATAGACAACGTTTACAGTATGAAGTATCCGATATAGAAAAAGTAAATCAACAAAATGCTCATGATTGGAGCAAACGTCAAACACAAAGCGGTCAATTACCTCCTGAGTATGCTGCACTTCTTACTTATAAATACCCTAAAGAACAACTGACTTTAACGACAGCATACCAGTCAGTTACAGACATTAAGCGTTTGTTTGAGGACCCTGATAATGAATCGATGGGACAGATCGATGTCGATAGGCTGGGCGGTTCCTCAGAGTCTTTTGAAAAACAAGATCCTGGGCAGTCCGTTTACTTGCAGCATGGTTTCGAGCGCCCAAGGTTTATGACAGAAGAAAAGGATGTTACTCCAACTGAAATTGGGACAGCTACGCACTTGATCTTTCAGAAATTGGAATTGGATCGACCTGTGACTAAAAAAAGTGTTCAGACCATGGTTACAGCCCTAACAGAAGATGGATCGATCAGCAACGCATTGGCAACAAAGATAAACATTGCAGGGATCATCAAGTTGTATCGTACAAAATTAGGCCAGGAAATCATCGCAAATCGCCACAAGCTGCGACGAGAAGCCCCAATTGCCATGCTTTATCCTGTTGGAAAATTGTTTGATCAGCCAAGTCTCCGTCAAATCGAACAACCAGTCTTGATTCACGGGATCATAGACGGTTATTTTACCGCCAAAAACGGCACAACTGTCTTATTTGATTATAAGACTGACCATGTTCCCGTTAGAGGAGAACACAAGGTTGCAGAAAAATATCGCGGCCAACTAAATTTGTATGCCTTGGCTTTACAAAGTATCTTGGGCAGCGGCAAACCTATAGAAAAGTATATATATCTAGTAGATACAGGCGAAGTAGTCCAACTATAACAAAATTTATACGCCAGAACAGCTATTGCATGATTAGACTCATTTGTTTGTCTAAATGGTAATTCAAAAAGCTCTCACGCGGTACGATCCATTCGAAGATGATAAATATTCGAGATCGATCGTAAAACTGTGAGAGCTTGTTTTTATTTTTTTGATCTATTAAGGCGGCTATAAAACTCAGCGAATACTAATATGACGATCGCAATTAAAGAGAGGACGATACCGAGATAAAAATACGGCGGTGTAAAAGTCATGGAAACCGTATGTTGGCCTTTGGAAATGTTGGTGCCGATAAATGTACCCTGTAATTTGAAAGTTGGTACTTTTTGACCGTCTATTTTAACCTGCCATCCTTTAGAATAAGGAATAGTTGTAGCAAATATCTGCTGATTATTGCTAATATTTATTTTTCCAGTCAAATGACGGCTGCCGGCTTCTTTGACATGCCAGGAATTGTGTTTAATTTGGCGTAATTTTTCTTTTACCAACTTATCATTTAGCTGGTACAAAACAAAATTGTCCAAAAACAGCGAATTCTTTTTGAATTTGGTAGTAATCGTAACTTCGTTATTTTTTGAGCGGTCTGCTACGTTTAAAATCACTGTATGTCGAAATGTTCCGTAATGATAAAGCGGCTGACTCCCTCTATATGTCTCCACGTTTGTTTCTTCCATCCCTGGACCAAACGTCAGATAATAAGGATCATTAGTTTTAGGAGTAAATTTAAAAACGATCTGGGCTTCTTCGCTTCGATTTTTTTTCTTGATCAACGAACCAGTTAAGTTAATAGTTTTATCCGCATTTTGGAAGACCACTTCATTGAAATTCTGAGCCGTAAAATACTTAGTAGTTGGCCACGTTCCGGTGGCAGCATTTAACCAGGCCGTTTGATAGCTGATTGGGTCATTCAAAGGCAATTTAATACTACGCAGCGCTGAATTGGCACTATAACCAACACTGGAAGCAGTCGGGTTTTTGAATATTTTTGTCAATGCTTTGTTTTTAACAACGTTATATTCTTTTAAATCGGGTCTGATCGTCAAACGTGTCAGTGCAGACTTTTGCAAATGGCTGTTTGTGATCTCGCTGGCATCTTTAGGGTAGAGAAAATATTTCATACCTAACAAGGAATCACTGATCAACGTGCCATTAGTATATGCAACATAATTGTCGCCATCTGGGTTTCCCAGTTCACCGTAAAAATCTGGAATACTTTTTTCTAATGCTGAACTAAAATATGAGCCGGTATTCATATTGTTAGCCATCCCGTCGTTTTTAGTCCGAGAATATGTCTGTCCAACGCGATAAAATCCTGGATCTATTTTTTTCAAAGAATGACTGTCACTTGCTAAAGCACTTGTTGGGTCCTGATATTCCTTTTGACTTAAATACGTTATATTGTTGAGCGAGAAAGCCGCGTTTGCGAGCATTTCTACTGCAACTAGTACCAATAAGACTAGCTTCTTTTTTACTTGATCTCCAGTTGGATCGATGAGTAAGATCGTCAGGGTCGCAGCTGCAAATAAGATTGAAATAAATACCGTTTCCTTTGATGCAAAGGTAAACTTCTTCAGATCGTGCCAAACATAAAAAATAAAGAGACCATATAAAATGGCTAAACCTAAAACTTTGATTGATGTGGCTCTAAGGTTGAGCTGAAAATTTGTAGCTGCTAAATAAAACATCCAGAAACTGACTACAAAAGAAAACCGATAAGGATACCAGACTGGAAATTGTATTCCGTGCCACAACAAGTCCAAGGGTTCAAAACACATGGATAGTACTAGAAATGCTGTAATCAAAAAAGCGCACAAACGTGTTTGACATTTTAAATTCTTGTTTACAAAATACAGTAGGAAACCAAACAGAATTAAAGAACCCACAAAAAGATTCGGCAGGCCCGAGGGCATTTGTTTGAAGTTAAACGCACCAACCAGCATTTTTGCAGCCATCTTTAGCGGCTGGTATTCAAATTTGGCGTGTATAGTCTGGGTAGTATATTGTCCCTTGCTGGCCTGTAAAGTAAACCAAGTGGGCAAAAGAATGACTGCTGCCAGGCCGCCGGCTATAATTGACCTGCTTAAGAATATGCCGCAATCTTTAAGGAGTTTGGCGATGGTTTGGAAATGTTTTGTTTCCACCCAAATAAAAAACAGCACCAGGAAAATGGCGATCATATAGCCCATGTAATAGTTCGCGATCAGCATAATAGCCAACCAGACTGAATAGGCAGCTCCATGCCTTTTTTTTAACAATTCTAATAACGAGTTAATTATTAATGGTAAAAAAACAATTGCATCCATCCATAATAAATTAAGCTGATTAGCGATGACCCAACCCATTAAGGCATAGCCAGTTGCAAATGTTGGTAAAGCCAGACCACTCTGCAGATTTTGCTTCTTTAGCAGTCTTGCAGAGGTATATCCAGCACAGCCATATTTGAATAGGGTGACGAGCATCACACCGGCAGTGATCGATTTGCCTGGGAAGAAGAGGAATAGGAGGTTAAATGGACTTAGCAGGTAGTAAGCGAATTCTCCCAGCATTTCTCCGCCAATTGCCTTGTTGAAGGTGTAAAAGAAACTGCTTGGATCATGCAGCAGGGTGTGCCTAAAAAAAGCGAAAAAATCCACGTATTGCTGTCCTAAATCAACCGTCAATAAAGTGCTGTGTCCAAAAGGGAACATTTTGCGATACGCGAAATAGCTTAACATTAAAAGGATAGGCACCCAGAAGCTTAGTATCAGAGGATAATGTTTTTTTATGTAGTGCAGAATATTACTGTTCATGATAAACCTTTCATATAAATTATCCGTATGATCAACGGTCGTTATATACTTGACACGCTTGAAATATTTTGCTTATTTTTATGCTTTCGGTCAAGAGACCGAAATAAAGTCCCACTTAGAATAACATAGTTGTTGCTTTATTTCAGCTGTCAACCAGATCTTAAATATATTTTTATATTAGTTGAAACTCTTAAATACGCAAACAAAAAAGACTTGCGCAATAAAACACGCAAATCTTTGCGACATGTTCAGATTATTTTAGAATACGATTACAAGAACGCTTACAAAAATGCTATACCAAAATCTCACGTTGAATAAACTCTTTACGTTCTTCTTTATCAGTCGGATCAGAAACCTGGTTGATCCTTTGGCATTCAAAGAGCAGAGTTTTCATATCCTGTCCTGATAAAGTATACTCTTCATTAACTCCAACGATTTCTGGATGATACTTCTTCAAGGCATAAGCTTTGTTTTCATCAACATATACATCAAAATCGCCTAAATTTGCCTGGTAAGTCAACTCACTCATATGATCACTCTCTTTCTTTAATTTATGCCTATATTGTACAACTTTGATATATAATGTAAAGGGTTTCACATGCATAAACACTCAATTTGTTTGCAAAAGTTCTTTCATCTTTGATATAGTGCCTTAGACGCAATTATTAAGAAAAAGTAAAGCTCAGTAGATTGTTTAAAACCTATATTTATCTGTATGCAATCCTCACCAGTCACTTGCTAGGCAACACGATTGAAAAATTTGGAAGTTAAAAATAGGTTCCAAGGTGTCAAGGAAAAATACTTAACAAAATTTAAAAAGTACTGGAAATAGTGGCAAAAAGATGATATTATATTAACGTTAAAGGCATAGGAATGCTTTTTTAATACGATAAGTTAGTTTGGAGGGTCAAAAATGCGTGTACACATTACATTAGAATGTACAGAATGTCACGAACGGACATACCTGTCAAGCAAGAATAAGCGTAATAATCCTGATCGTCTCGAGTTGAAGAAATATTGCCCGCGTGATCATAAGATTACATTACATCGTGAAACCAAGTAACAACAGGAAATGTTCCTGTTGTTTTTTTCTATATAAAGAGGCTGACACATGCTACCAAAAAAGGATATGCGAAGACAACAATTTAATAAGCTTGAGCAGATAAGTCATGAGTGGGATAAATCCCGTAATGAATTGTTGATATACCAACATTTGTTTGCTTCGCAGATATGGAAACAAGCAGAAACGGTCGGGATAACTATCAGTAATCCTCAAGAACTTGATACAAAGCCTCTGATCGCTCAGGCCTTGAGTTTTGGTAAAGTAGTCTGTGTTCCTAAGACTTTTTCTGGGAGAAAAATGAAATTTTTTCAACTGACTGCACATACGAAGATCATTAAGTCTAAGTTTGGCGTTTTTGAACCGCAAAATGAATATGGATTTGTTTCTCCTGCAAAGATCGACCTGCTAGTTGTGCCTGGTTTGGCATTCAGTGCTAACGGTGATCGTTTAGGCTTTGGCGGTGGATTTTATGATCGCTTTTTAACTAATTACTGTGGTCAAATCATTAGTTGTGCAGGGCCAGAAAGATTTTACGCCACAACCAAGTGGGAAACGGAACCAACAGATCAAAAAATACCAAATATTTTGACTATTGAGGGTTGGTGTTCTGCCAGCCAAAAAGGAGCACAAAAAAATGAACATGCGTAAGCGTCCAACAGCAACATATTGTTTGATCATTATTAATATAGCTGTCTTTTTAGCGATGACTGTTGCAGGCGGTACTGAAAACACGCAGGTCTTGGTCGAGTTCGGGGCAAAGGTTAACCCGCTGATCGTTCAAGGACAGTGGTGGCGTTTGTTCAATCCAATGTTTATCCACATTGGTCTAGAGCACATCGTTTTAAATATGGTGACTCTGTACTTTATTGGGTTGGAGATCGAATCACTTTTCGGAAAATGGCGTTTTGTTGCTTTATATCTGATCAGTGGTCTTGGCGGCAATATCGCGAGTTTTGTGTTCAGCGCTGGTATTTCAGCAGGGGCCTCTACTTCGATTTTTGGCTTATTTGGTGCTTTTTTGATGCTGGGTGAATCTTATCGACATGATCCTTATATCAAAGCTACTGCCAAACAATTTTTGATTTTAGTTCTTTTAAACTTAGGCCTAGGCTTTTCTGGGATCGACATCGCAGGGCATATTGGTGGATTATTTGCTGGTTTTCTTCTGGCTTACGTAGTTGACGCGCCATATTTAGGAAGGACACCATTCCATAAACGTATATTAGCAGGTGCTACATTATTAATTATTTATGGGATACTTCTTGTAGCCGGTTTCAAAGCATCTTGATTTCCGGTATAATGGAAAGGAATGAGTTTTCGTGAAAACTCTATATGATGTTCAGCAATTATTGAAGCGATTTGGTGTATTTATCTATGTTGGTAAAAGGATCTGGGACATTGAACTGATGGCTTTGGAGTTGGACCATTTGCGCGAATCAGAAGTGATCGACCAAAATACATTTTTAAAAGCTAAATTGGTCCTAAATCGTGAACATCACATCGAAGAAAAACGTGAACGAGAAAAAAATAGTAATTAGCAGGAGGAACTAGCTAATGGAAAAAAAGTTGATTGGCATTGATCTTGGAGGCACTACAATTAAATTTGGGATCTTGACGAGTGATGGGGATATTCAGCAGAAATGGAGCGTTGAAACTGATGTCTTGGAAGACGGTTCACACATTGTTCCTGATATTATTGATTCTATAAATCATCACATTGACTTATACAATATGAAAAAAGAACAATTTTTAGGGATCGGCATGGGTACTCCTGGTACGGTTGACCTGGAAAATGGTACTGTTATTGGTGCATACAATTTGAATTGGAAGACTACCCAATATATCAAGGACCAGATCGAAAAAGGTACCGGAATTAAGTTTGCTGTTGATAACGATGCTAACGTTGCTGCTTTAGGCGAGAGATGGAAAGGTGCCGGAAACAATTCAGATGAAGTAGTCTTTATTACGTTGGGTACTGGAGTCGGCGGTGGAGTTATCAGCAATGGTAAATTACTGCATGGCCGTGGGGCCGCTGGGGAAATCGGTCACATGAACGTACATCCTAATGGTTATGAATGTACGTGTGGTCGGCATGGTTGCCTTGAAACCTATACTTCTGCCACTGGAGTTGTCCATATTGCACGTGATCAGGCAGAAGAGTATGCTGGCAATTCAGAATTGAAAAAATCGCTGGATAATGGCGCTGACATCACCTCAAAAGATGTTTTTGATTTGGCTAAAGAAAACGATCCGTTGGCTTTACGAGTAGTTGATGAAGTTTGCTACTATCTAGGCTTGGCCAGTGCCAACATCGGTGCCTTGACGAATCCGGAATATATTGTGATCGGTGGGGGAGTATCAGCTGCGGGGTCGTTCTTACTGGATCGTGTTGCTAAAAATTTTTCTGACTTTGCCTTTTCAACAGTTAAGAATTCTACCAAGTTAAAGTTGGCAGAATTAGGTAATGACGCAGGTTTGATCGGCGCTGCTTCTTTGGCCTTAAAATTTAAATAATAATACATTTATTTGCATCAGAGTGAAGGGAGTTTTTTTCAGTGTTTGTATTAAGCAATTTGTCAGTAATGGGCTGGATCGATGTTGTATTGGTGTTGATCTTGGTCTGGTTATTTGGCAGTCAGTTTTATTCATCTTTTTTGGGTAGAAGATACGCCAAACAACTAACTAATGATCAATTTAGGCATGGGATGCACAAGGCACAAGTGATTGACGTGCGTGAACCTAAACAATTTAAGAAGAGTCATATATTGGGTGCAAGAAATGTCCCTTATTCACAGCTCAAACTGTTTAAGAATAGTCTGCGCAAGGATATGCCCATTTATATCTATGACGATGCCAAAACAATGGCAGCCCGCACGGCTTCGAAGCTCCACAAAAACGGGTATCGTGATATGTTCATTCTAAAAACAGGTTTTGCTAAGTGGGACGGAAAAACTAAGCAGAAGTAATTGTTAACTTGAAAAATCATTGGAAGTGGGTTTGGTATTATCTAAAACTCATTTCTTTTTTTATGGTAAATAAAAAAAGGCCTGCACTAGGGCCAAAACAGCCACGGATATTAGGATGCTCGTTATTTTTAGCAATATTTTTGTTTAGGAGAGTGAAGCCCTTTGACGCAAAAGATCCTGTTGATCGTTGGCCCAACGGCAGTTGGAAAAACATCCTTATCGATCAAATTAGCGCATTATTTTAATGGTGAAATTATTTCCGGAGATTCGATGCAAGTGTATAAGGGGCTTGACATCGGTACCGCCAAGATCACAGAGAGAGAAAAGCAAGGTATCAACCACTATATGGTAGATATCCTAGAGCCAAACCAGCGTTTCACAGCGGCTGATTTTATTGACCTTACTAACAAAGATGTTGCAACAATCGCGAAACACCGCCATTTGCCGATAATGGTGGGTGGAACTGGCTTTTATTTACAAGCTCTGCTTGACGGTTATAAGCTTGGCAGTTCCAATTCAGTAAAAGGTCAGAAGGTCAGACAAAGTTTATCTCTTTATGCAAAAAAAAATGGCAAACAAGCTTTATGGCGACAATTGTCTAGAGTAGACCCAAAGGCTGCTCAAAATATTCCAGTTAATAATGAGCGCAGGGTTATCAGGGCACTAGAAGTTTATAAATTAACGGGGCAACTGTTTTCCAATCAAAAAGATGAACCCAATAATAAATTGGAACCATTAATCATCGGTTTGAATACTGAACGTCATTTGCTATATCAGAGGATCGACCACCGCGTAGATCAAATGATGAGCGCCGGCTTGTTAGATGAAGCGCATAGACTGTATGACAGGGGAGGCTTGGACTTGCCGGGTGCGAAAGGTATCGGCTATAAAGAACTGTTTGCCTATTTTGCAGGGAAGGCATCGCTGAATGACTGTGTGGAATTGGTCAAGAAAAACTCACGTCATTACGCTAAACGTCAATTGACTTGGTTCCGTAATAAAATGAATGTCACCTGGTTTGATCTCGTATTGCATCCGGAACAAGAAAAAAATGTTGTTTCTCAAATCTCATCCTGGCTCAAGGAGCAGTGATAATAATGATGCTCATTTTGGTATAGTTGTATTTTTGCGGTAAAACACTGCATTGATAGAGTATCTGGTTGCTGTGAACAGTAACGGTTCGGGCCATTAGGACTTTATGTAACAAAATATGACATTTAGCGTTGACAAGCGTTTTAGTACTTGCTATTATTGGTACGTAGTTTCGAGGGGGAAATTTTTATGAAAGAAAAAGAGTTACGGCGCTCACTTTCAGTGTTGCCAATCGGAACTGTAATGAAGCTGACTGATTTATCTGCCAGACAAATCAGATATTATGAACAGCAAGGTTTAGTGACTCCCGAACGTAACGAAGGTAACCGGCGAATGTACTCTTTGAACGATATTGATCAGCTCCTTGAGGTCAAAGATTACTTGAGTGAAGGGATCAACATGGCTGGCATTAGGCATATCTATGAACAACAGAGGAAAAAAGAAGACGCTAAAAAGCAACGCATGCAAAAGTCTTTGACTGATGCTGATGTGCGTAGGATCTTGCGGGAAGAATTTGAATCTGTCGGAGGGTTGACTAATAACGCCAATAAACTGGATATTCATAAGCGAAAATTGTAGGTTAACAAGTAAAGGAGCATGCAAATGACAAAACCAACTTATACCAAAGATGATATCCGCCGCGTTGTCAAAGATGAAAATGTTCAATTTTTACGTTTAATGTTCACGGACCTCTACGGTACCGTCAAGAATGTTGAAATTCCAGTTAGCCAATTAGACAAGCTGTTAGATAACAAGATCATGTTTGATGGTTCTTCTATTGATGGCTTCGTCCGAATAGAAGAAAGTGACATGTGGCTATATCCTGATCTGTCAACTTGGATCATCTTCCCTTGGGGCAGTGAGCATGGTAAAATAGCTGGAGTAGTATGTCAGGTCTATAACGCTGACCGTACGCCGTTTTTGGGAGATCCGCGTAATAACTTGATTCGTGTCTTAAAAGAAATGAAAAAGTTGGGCTTTACTGATTTCAATATTGGTACTGAGCCGGAATTTTTCCTATTCAAGAAGGATCCACAGACGGGTGAGCCGACAAAGAAGTTGAATGACCAGGGAAGCTATTTTGACTTGGCCCCGGTTGACCTAGGCGAAAATTGTCGGCGTGAGATCGTTCTTGAATTAGAACGTTTAGGTTTTGATGTTGAAGCATCTCACCATGAAGTTGCTCCGGGACAGCATGAAGTAGATTTTAAATATTCAGATGCGTTACATGCTGCTGACAACATCCAGCTGTTTAAGCTCGTTGTTAAAACTGTTGCCGGTAAGAACGGTTTGTATGCGACCTTTATGCCTAAGCCGCTTGCAAGCATTAATGGTTCGGGAATGCATACTAATATGTCTTTATTCAATGAAAATGGCAACACATTTTATGACGCTTCATCTAAAAGCGGATTATCAGAAGATGCCTTACATTTTCTTGGCGGCTTGTTAGCACATGCGCGGAATTTCACTGCAATTACTAATCCGATCGTTAACTCATACAAGCGTTTAGTTCCTGGCTTTGAAGCTCCAGTATACGTAGCTTGGTCAGGCCATAACCGTTCACCGTTAGTCCGGGTTCCGATCGCTCGTGGAGAATCCACCCGCTTAGAGTTGCGCAGTGTTGATCCGACTGCTAACCCATACTTAGCGATCGCCGCTATTTTGGCTGCTGGACTTGATGGCTTGAGTAATAAGATCGAGCCGCCAAAGCCCGTTGATCGCAACATATACATCATGACTGAAGAAGAAAGGGAGGACAATAATATTGTCGATCTTCCTTCAACTTTGCACAATGCGTTGAAAGCTTTGAAAGAAGACGACGTTATTTTAGGAGCCCTGGGAGAGCATTTGGCAGCAAGTTTCTTCGAAGGTAAGCGGATCGAATGGGACGCATACCGGCAAGACGTCTCTGAATGGGAAAGAAAACAATATTTGGAACAATATTAAAATTAATTTGCACATAACAAATGACGCGACCTGGTTAAAAACCGAGTCGCGCTTTCTTATCCAATGAAATCATGATGTCTTTCTCAAACGGGTAATTTTTTTCATTATTGGGTCGAGTTCCAGACCGCCTCTATTATCTGCTAGTGACAGAGAAACTATTTGATCTTTAAAGATGATCCGGGTCACTTTTTGATTGCTTACTTGGGTCAGAAAAATGGCGTTAGGTTGTCGACGAGCCTGGAAGATTTGTCCAGTCACGTTTTCAATGTCAGAGCCGACTTTAATTTGAAGGTCGACTGACAGTTCTTTATGAATAGCTTTTGCGATAAAGAAATCTAACTGAAAATCCGGTATTGCCGCCATTCTTTCTTGCTCTAAAACACCGTTTGGGTCAAAAAATTTATTCCATAGGTCCACAAAAATATTAATATGCTCTCGTGCTTTTTGAACTAAATGATAATAAAAGTCTAGCATTCTCTTTCCTCCCCCCACTGGAGACGCTGTTGAAAAATAGCATTGTTCAGCTTCTTAATTTGGGAACGTTTGTTTGAGTACAATTCCTATTATAGAACAAAAGTTCGCAAACGCAAGTTCGATTGAATAATTTTTTTAAATTTTTAGAATAATGTGAACGATCAGGAAAAAATTTAAAGTGTTTTTACATTAAAACAATAAAAATTTTTCAACTAGAAGGCGGTATAATGCTGCTAGCCTTCCAATTTTTCTAAGCTATCCTTGAAAAAACTTTAAAAAAAGCGCATTATAAGAGGTAAATATTTTATTTGAGGAGTTTTAGTGCATGGCTAAAAGAGGAATGTTGATCGTGCTTTCAGGTCCATCTGGAGTTGGCAAGGGAACGGTAAGAAAAGAAATTTTTTCTCAACCAGGGAATAATTTTGATTACTCCACTTCGATGACGACTAGAAAGAAACGTCCTGGTGAAATCAACGGTCAGGATTATTATTTCGTTTCTAAACAGGAATTTGAAAACGAAATAAAAAATGGCGGGATGTTGGAGTACGCTCAATATGTTGACAATTACTATGGTACCCCGTTAAAATATGTCAATGAGATGCTTGATGCCGGTAAGGATGTTTTCCTTGAGATTGAAGTTAAAGGGGCAATGCAGGTTCGTGAGAAAGTTCCAGATGGTCTCTTCATATTTCTGACTCCTCCAGACTTAATGGAACTAAGACAACGGATCATTCACCGGGGAACCGATGATATTGCAACCATTAACAAGCGAATGAAAAAAGCCGTGGGTGAGATCGAAATGATGCAAAATTATGATTACGCGGTAGTCAATGACGAAG
Source organism: uncultured Ligilactobacillus sp. (assembly GCA_934215475.1). Classification (GTDB taxonomy): domain Bacteria; phylum Bacillota; class Bacilli; order Lactobacillales; family Lactobacillaceae; genus Ligilactobacillus. Next base: position 52,513 of record CAKPZY010000003.1, on the reverse strand, counting down.
TTGTTAATGCTGCGGATAAGATCAAGACGATTATTCGAGCTGAACGCTGGCGTGTCAAGCGCTTCTTGCCTGACTATAAAAAACAATTAGGAGATGCTTTAAAATGATCTTATATCCTTCAGTAGACAAACTGCTAGAACGTGTCGATTCTCGCTACTCGCTTGTAATGCTCGCTGCTAAACGGGCGCATGAACTAGATGAGGGTGCTATGCCGTTATTAAGTGAATATACATCGAAGAAAAATGTTGGACGTGCATTAGAAGAAGTCGAAGCCGGAGCGCTCACGATCGCTGACAAAAAAAACAATAAATAATCTGGCTTGTTGATCTGCTCATTACTTTAAGACGACGTTGACCTTAGTACAGGCAACGCGAGAGTAATGGGCACTTTTTTATTACTTCTAAAATTGGTACAATATATTGTAAATATCAGTCACGGAAAGGAACAAGGATCGTGAGTAAAAAACATCTTGCCATATATATTACAGGTGGTATCGCCGTTTATAAGGCTGCACAACTGGTTAGATCTTTTATTAAGGAAGGTTATGAAGTCAGAGTTGCGATGACTGCGACTGCCGCAGATTTTGTTACTGCACAAACTTTTGAGGTGTTGAGCCGCCATCGTGTCTATTCAAATTTTAAAGATGCTGCGCGGGAGAATTTTGTACCGCATATTGCTTTGGCAGATTGGACGGATGCTGCTGTAGTAATTCCAGCCACAGCCAATATTATTGCGAAAATGGCCAACGGATTGGCCGATGATTTTGTTTCAACAACATTATTAGCAACTGCAGCGCAAAAGTTTGTGATTCCGGCAATGAATGACAAAATGTGGCTTCAGCCAGCTACTAAAAGAAATTTAGCGGCCTTAAAAGCAGATGGTGTTAAGATCATGGATCCGGAAACAGGCTTTTTAGCTGAGGGTTATTCGGGCAAGGGAAGAATGCCTGAACCAAACGACGTTTTCCAGTGGCTAAAACACGAAGTCAATGTGGCCCAAGATCTTAAAGGCAAAAAGGTTTTGATAACTGCTGGACCAACGATCGAGGAAATCGATCCAGTCAGATATCTAACCAATCATTCTAGTGGAAAAATGGGGTATGCTCTCGCGAAGGACGCTGCCGTTCGGGGAGCGGACGTTACCTTGATCAGCGGACCTACTTGTTTGCCTGTTCCGGATAATGTGTCGCTGGTAAATATCAGGTCTGCACGCCAGTTGCAGCGAGAAGTTGAAGACAGGTTTGGACAAAGCCAAATTGTTATCATGTCTGCAGCTGTATCAGACTATCATTTCAAACAAGTGGCTGCTCAAAAAATCAAGAAGGATGGCCATGACATTGTCCTTGAATTAGCAGAAAATCCAGATATTTTAGCTGAACTTGGGCAAAAAAAGAAAAATCAGCTGCTGGTTGGTTTTGCGGCTGAGACCGAGAATTTAGTTGAAAACGGCACAAAAAAATTAAAGCAAAAAAACTTAGATATGTTAGTTTTGAATGATGTTTCACGAAAAGATATTGGTTTTAACAGTGAAGATAATGAAGTAAGACTGTTACGGCCGCAGCAGACACCAAAATTGATCCACAAAACGTCTAAAGCAAAAATAGCCCGCGAAATTTTAGATGAATTAGTAAAGTAATGGGCAGAAGGGGAAGAGAACGTGAGTAAACAATTTGCAGAAGTCATAGTTGATGTTCCGTCAATGCAAACTGACCAGCCATATACCTATGGAGTACCAGCAGCTCTGACAGAACAAATATTTCCTGGCATGCGCGTAATCGTCCCCTTTGGCAGAAGAAAAGTATTGGGATTTACCACGAAGATCAGCACACAGCGCCCGGAGGTGTCCTTTAAAATCAAAGACATCGAGGAGGTCTTGGATCTAGGGCCAGTCTTAGATCAGGAAATGTTGAGTTTAGCCGCGTGGTTATCCAAGTGGACTTTTTCTTTTAAGATCGCTTGTTTAAAAGTGATGTTGCCTGCTGCTATGCGGGCGACATACCGTAAGAAAATCAAATTGGTCAGCTCAGATGTTTCTGAAAGTGTTAAAAAAATGTTCGGCCCGCAAGGCGAGCTTCCATTTGACAGTGAAAGTATGTCGGCAGATACTTTTAAGGTACTATCCAAACTGACCCGGGAAAAGAAGGCAGAGGTTCTTTATTTGGTCAAAAATCGGGCCAAGTCTAAAATGATAACTGCCATTACCAGTTTATTATCATCAGATGAAATTGAAAAAGAAAAAAAACATTTGCGCTCAAATGCTGACAAATCAAGATTACTGTTGAATTTTTTACAAAAATTAGGCAGAAATACCCTCAGTCAAAAGACAGCTCAGAGCAAAATCGGCCTCCATGCGGGAACCTTCACTTTGGGCGAACAAAAGGGTTGGCTGAAAAAAACCAAAGTCGAAAAGTACCGTGATCCATATCGCGACAGAAAGATACTACCTACCCAGCCTAAAAAGTTAAGGCCAGCTCAAAAAAACGCGGTGAGCCTGATCGATAAACATATAAAAGCTAGAAGTGATCAAGTTTTTCTATTACAGGGAGTTACAGGAAGCGGGAAAACGGAAGTTTATTTGTATGCGATTGCTTGTGCATTACAGGAAAATAGAACAGCATTGATGCTGGTTCCGGAAATTTCATTGACGCCGCAAATGGTCAGGCGAGTTAAAAGTCGTTTTGGTTCGCATGTTGCTGTTTTGCACAGCGGTTTATCTGAGGGAGAACGGTATGATGAATGGCGTAGGATCGAGCGGCATGAGGCAACAGTCGTGGTCGGGGCCAGGTCAGCTGTGTTTGCTCCTTTAAAGAACATAGGGATCATCATTATGGATGAGGAGCATGAAACCAGCTATAAGCAAGAAGATATGCCCGAATACAATGCTCGTGACGTGGCTATTTGGCGCGGGAAACGGCACAATTGTCCAATTGTATTAGGAAGTGCTACCCCTTCGCTCGAATCTCGTGCTCGTGCACAAAAAGGAGTTTACAAATGGCTGCGATTAGATGAAAGGATCAACGGACAGCCATTACCTGCAGTGAAATTGGTCGACATGCGCCAAGCATTGAAAAGAGCCCCAGCTGTTGATATTTCAGAGACCTTGCTGACCGCTGTCAAACAGCGCTTAGCCCGACATGAACAAGTTGTTTTGATGCTTAATCGACGAGGGTACTCATCTTTTATCATGTGTCGGGAGTGTGGTTTTGTTCTGAAGTGTCCTAACTGTGACATTTCCCTTACTCTGCACATGGATTCCCATTCCATGAAGTGTCATTATTGTGGTCATGAGGAGCCAATCCCGCATGTGTGTCCCAGCTGTCAAAGTAAGAAGATCCGCTATTATGGAACAGGAACAGAAAAAGTGCAACAGGAACTGCAAGAATTGCTTCCGACAGGGCGGATCTTGCGGATGGATGTCGATACTACCAGGCGCAAAGGTGCGCATGCTAGGTTGTTGAGAAAGTTTGGCAATAAAGAAGCTGACATTTTACTGGGAACTCAAATGATCGCCAAGGGTCTTGATTTTCCTGATGTGACACTAGTGGGTGTATTAAATGCGGATACTGCTTTAAGTTTGCCCAATTTTCGTTCGGCAGAACGTACCTTTCAATTACTGACTCAGGTCAGCGGTCGTGCAGGGCGTGCGGACAAAACCGGTGAAGTGTTGATTCAGACATTTAATCCGGATCATTATGCGATTAGGTTGGCAAAAAAGCAAGACTATGAAAGATTTTTTGCCATAGAGATGAATATGCGTCACCGTGGTGGTTATCCGCCATATTTCTTTACGATTAAAATAGTCTCTAGTGGGACCACTGAGGCTGACGTCGCAAAAAAAATCTTCGAAATTAACGGACAACTTCGACAGATCTTGACTAAGCAAGCATCGATCCTGGGCCCGACACCCAAGCCAATTATGCGGATCAATAATAGATTCTATTATCAATTGGTGATCAAATATAAAACCGAGCCGCGCTTAGATGAGTTTTTAAGGGGATTACTGCAAAGCAGTCAAAAAGACAGCTCGCGCAATTTACAATTGATGATCGACCGTGATCCAATCGATTTCATATAATATGGTAATTAGAAAGTTTAAGAAAAAAGGACGTGCAGGCATGACTTCAATAGTTTTTATGGGTACACCTGAATTTGCGGTGCCAATCTTAGAAGGGTTGATCGATGCGGAGTATGAGATCAAATCAGTTGTTACTCAACCAGATCGGCCGGTAGGAAGAAAACACAAATTAAGGGCTTCTCCAGTCAAGAAATTAGCAGTTAAAAATAATATCCCAGTTTTGCAGCCAGAAAAAATTGGCGGCAGCCAAGAAATGCAAAAAGTGATCGGAATCGCTCCGGATTTGATCGTGACCGCAGCTTATGGGCAATTTTTACCCACTAAGTTACTAGAAAGTGCAAGAATAGCGGCCATTAATGTCCATGGCTCTTTGTTGCCTAAATACCGAGGTGGCGCTCCGGTACAGTATTCATTAATGAATGGCGACGACAAAACTGGTGTTACTTTGATTTATATGGTCAAAAAAATGGACGCTGGTGCAATACTGGGCCAGGCAGAATTACCCATAACCGCGAGCGACGATACGGGGAGTTTGTTTAAAAAGTTAAGTTTCATTGGGCGAGATCTGTTGTTGAAAAAACTTCCCGCCCTGATCCAAGGAACGCTACCTGCACGGGAGCAAAAAGAACAACAGGTGGTGTTTGCGCCTACTATCAAACCAGAACAAGAACGTTTGAATTTAGACCAAACGGCGCAAGGATTGGATTGGAAGATTCGGGCGCTCCGACCGGCACCTGGAGCTTTTTTTGAAGATTTTGCGGGAAAGCGCACCAAGTTGTGGGATATTGATCCATTAGAAAAAAAGACCACTCAGGCACCAGGAACGATCGTGGCTCTTTCCAAACACCATTTAGAGGTTGCTGCAGCAGGTGGAACGGTTTATCAGGTAAACGACCTGCAGCCAGCAGGTAAGCAACGATTGACGATCACCGACTTTTTAAATGGAAGCGGGCATAGCTTAGAAAAGGGGCAGGTCTTAATCAAAGATGGCGAATAAATTGAGAAGCAACGCGCGTTTTTTTGCAGTTCGTGATCTGACTCGAATCGAAAAAGAAAGTTCATATTCAAATAAAGTGGTCGATCAAACAGTCGCACGTGGACAGCTTTCTAAGCTGGATGCTAATTTATATACGACGTTAGTTTACGGTACGATCCAGAACAAAATAACCCTGGATTTTTTTCTTCAACCTTTTTTGAAAAAAACTAATAAGCTAGATCTTTGGGTCAAACAAATATTGAGGATCTCCGTCTACCAAATGGTGTATTTGAGCCGGATACCTAAGCACGCGATTTTTAATGAGTCCATCGAGATCGCAAAAGAAATGGGACACAATGGAACGCGAAAATTTGTTACCGGAGTGTTGCACGCTATTGAGCGCCAAGGACTGCCTAAATTCGATGAGATCGAAGATCAGGTCAAACGTTTTAGCATTGAATATTCGATGCCAGTGTGGCTGGTGCAACAATTGATATCAGAATTAGGTTCACAAAAGACTGAGTCTCTTTTGGCAGCAACTTTGCAGGCTCCTGCTCAAAGCGTTAGGTTAAACACTACATTAAGTGATCCATCAGATGTTCAAAATATATTAAAACATGAAGGCTATCAGGTAAAACCTAGTGTTGTTACCCCGTTGGCATTCAGGATCGCAGGTGGTTTTCCTCCATCCAGCCAAGCTTATAGTGATGGTAAAATCACTGTGCAAGATGAAAGTGCTGTACTTAGTGCGGAGTCCATGCAAATTCAAGATACAGACAAGGTCTTAGATGTGTGTGCTGCGCCTGGTGGAAAAACTACTCAGATCGCTCAAGCTTTGGGAAATGATGGACATGTCGATGCATTAGATATTCATCCAAAGAAACTAAAGCTGATTCAAAAAAATGTGCTCAGGATGCATCTCAATGATCGCGTTTCTACTCATGCACTCGATGCGCGTAAGTGCGGGCAAGTGTTTGGCCCTGCTTCGTTTGACAAGATTTTGGTGGATGCCCCTTGTTCTGGCCTGGGTCTTATCCGCAGGAAACCAGAGGTCAAATATGATAAAAGTGCTGAAGATAGTAAAAAGCTCGCCCATGTCCAGTTGGCCATCTTAAATGCAGCCGCCCCCTTGGTAAAAAAAGGCGGGTCTTTGACTTATAGCACTTGTACGATCCTTAATCAAGAAAATCAGCAGGTAATTGATAATTTTCTAGAGGAAAATGCAAACTTTTATCAAGTCAAAACATGGACCAGCTATGGATTAAAAGATGACCGCGAAACTTTATCGCTAACTATTTATCCAGATGATTTTGATTCTGACGGTTTTTTTATTGCTACTCTTTTTAAAAAAAATGAGGTGTAAGAAGTGGAATATTCTTATTTAAGTGATGTTGGGCATCTGCGTGAAAAAAATGAAGATTTTGTTGGCTTCTTTAAAAACAAGACCGGTGTATTTTTGGCTGTTGTGGCAGATGGGTTAGGAGGACACCAGGGCGGAGAAGTGGCTTCAGAAATGGCTGTTTCCAGTATAGGCTATGCTTTTGAACAAACAGCATGGCAGATGCCTAAGGATGCTTATGCTTGGTTGCAAAACCAAGTAAATCTTGAAAATGAAAAGATTTTAAAGTCCGCGCAAAAGAATGCAGATCTGTTAGGAATGGGTACGACTTTGGTTTGTGCTGTTGGTTTTGCGAAAACTATTTTGATCGCAAATATCGGTGATAGTCGCTGCTACCTATATAGCGGTGGAAAGCTTTCACAGTTGACCGAGGATCATTCACTAGTCAATGAGATGGTAAAAAATGGCCAAATAAGTAAAGAACAAGCACGGACTCACCCCCAAAAAAACATCATCACCCGTTCTTTGGGAGTATCTCAAGATTCAAAACTTGATGAACGTTTGCTTGAGATCGTTCCTGGAGAGTTTCTTTTATGTACTGATGGATTAACAAATATGGTTGAAGATAATAAAATTGCCGACATTTTAAGTAGGAAAAATAAAGATCTGGAAACTAAATGCAAAGAACTCATCGAGACAGCCAACAGGGCTGGAGGGGTTGATAATATCACGGCCTTGCTGCTCTCTTTTAGCAAAGAGGAGGTCAGCTGATGGAGTCTGGATACATTTTGAGCGGTCGTTATAAGATCGTGTCCACTTTAGGCGAGGGCGGAATGGCCAACGTTTATTGTGCCTATGATCTTATTTTAAAAAGATATGTGGCCGTCAAGTTATTACGTTTAGATATGCGTGATGATCCAACTGCTGTCAGAAGATTTCAGGGTGAAGCGATGTCATTGACTGAATTGACAGATCCGCATATCGTAATGCTCTATGACATTGGAGAAGAAAGCGGTCTTCAATATCTTGTGATGGAATATGTCAAGGGCATGGATCTTAAGCAATATATTAAACAGGAATATCCTTTTTCATTAAAACGAGTTGTCCAAATTATGCAGCAGATCTTACAAGCTGTGAGTGATGCGCATCGGCATGGGATCATCCATCGGGATCTAAAACCGCAAAATATTTTGATCGATCAAAATGGCAATGTCAAGATCACAGACTTTGGGATCGCACTAGCTCTCGAGCGTTCGACAATGACTAAAACAAATACAGTCATGGGTTCTGTGCATTATATCTCGCCTGAGCAGGCCCGCGGCAGTATAGTTACCAAACAAACCGATATTTATTCATTAGGTATCATTTTGTTTGAAATGTTAACAGGTCATGTGCCTTATCGTGGAGAAAATGCTGTTTCCATTATTATGAAGCACTATCAAGAAGCAATGCCTTCGGTGCGCGACGAACGGTCAGAGATCCCTCAGCCTTTAGAAAACATTGTTTTACATGCTACTGCTAAAGATTTAGAAAACAGATATGCCACTGTTGAGGAAATGGCATCTGATTTGGAGACTTGCTTGTCAAAAGATCGTCAGCAGGAGCCAAGGTGGGAACCGGTTTTCCAAAATAATGAAGAAACAAAGGTGCTGGCGCAAAAGAACGCTGAAAATACTATTGGTAATTCTAAGCTTACCGCTGATAGTGAAGAACAACCTGACCCATCAGCTGCCTCTAAACCGTCCAAAGGACGAAAAAAATGGTCACGAAAAAAGAAGTGGACCTTGATTTTTGCATTGTTGCTGGTATTTCTTTTAGGTAGCGGTGGGATCGCTTATGCTGTGATCCCGCAGGATACAACTGTTCCTCAGTTACGAGGGATGACAGCATCTGAAGCAAGTGACAGTTTGCATAAGTCAAACTTAAAACTTGGGAAAGTTCAGAAGGCTTATAGTGAGACATATTATTTTGGACAGATCATTAAATCAAAACCACAGGCTAAATCAGAAATCACAGAGGGTTCGAAAGTCAATGTGGTCGTGTCTAAAGGACCAAAAAAGGAAAAATTTGGCGACTACACTGGGCAGAAATATTCAGTAGTTAGGAAGATGCTCAAAAAGCGTGGTGTATCTGTTCAGCAAGAAAAGGTTTATTCCACAACCGTGGCAAAAGGCGAGATCAAATCACAGAGCATTTCTGCCAAGAAAAAAGTGGTGATGAATGATACTTCGGTGACTTTTAAAGTCTCTCGCGGGTCAAGAAGTTTTGAATTGCGGGATCTTTCGAACTATACTTTAAAAAGTGCTCAGGATTATGCCGATGAAAGAGGGCTGACGCTTAACGTTTCTCACAGGGATTCGGACGATTATGACGAAGGCATTGTCATGGCACAAGAGCCCAGAGCGGGCACTTCTTTGGAACAGGGAGCTTCAGTTAGTGTCACGATCTCCAATGGGCCAGCTAATGAATCATCAGAGAGTTCATCAAGTTCATCAGCTTCTTCTTCATCTTCGCAAGAAAGCTCGCAAAATTTTGATGTTTCAGTTAAGGTACCTTTTAATGGTAATAACAACAAGAAGTCAAATACGGTTCAAGTATATTTAGAAGATCAAAATCACCATTTAAACGATGTTTATCAAACTTTAAATATTACTAAAGACCAAACAGTCCGCTTATCATTTGTTTTAGATCAAGGTGAAAAAGGAGCGTATAAAATTGTTCGTGATGGTCAGACAATTACTCAAAAGAATGATGTGACACATTAGGGCGGAATTGTGATAATTTTTTTGGATCTGAAAGGCAGGAAAAAAGTGAAAAAAGGACAGATCGTCCAATCTCTTAGCGGTTATTATGATGTCCAAGCAAATGGCACGATTTTTCGGACGCGTGCGCGGGGCAATTTCAGGAATAAGAAAACTTCGCCTTTGGTGGGCGACTGGGTAGAGTTCAAAGCAGATAATGAAAAGGAAGGCTACCTGCTAAAGATCTTAAAACGGAAAAATCGTTTGGTTCGTCCACCAGTTGCTAACGTGGATTGCGGTATAGTTGTGACGGCTTGCACAGAACCCCAATTTTCCGCCAATCTGCTTGACCGGCAATTATTGATGCTGGAAAATAACAATATTTCGCCATTCATTTATTTTTCCAAAGCTGATCTTTTGTCAAAAGAAGAACGACCAGATTTCTTATCACTGGTCAACAGCTATCAAAAGTTATATTCTTCTTATATTGCCGATAAAGATGACCCCGGAGGAATCCGGACTGATTTCTTGGGGAAAATTCATTCGAAGGTGATCGTGGTGATGGGTCAAACGGGTGCAGGTAAATCCACTTTTTTAAATTTGGTTGATCCATCTTTAAAATTGGAAACAGCCCAAATATCTAAGGCTTTGAGCCGAGGTAAGCATACTACGCGCAAGGTCACGTTGCGCAAAATTCAAGATAATTTGATTGCTGATACACCTGGTTTTTCTTCCTTTGAGATCATGAATGTTACAAAAGAAGAATTACCACTGCTTTACCCTGAGTTTTTACAGTTGTGCGATAAATGCAAGTATCGTGGATGTTTGCATTTGAAAGAACCAGGCTGTGCGGTCAAGGATGCTTATCAGAACGGGGATCTTTTGGCCAGCAGGTATGAAAATTATGTTTTGTTTCAAGATGAGATAGCAAAGAGAAAGCCTAAATATTAGGTGAATAAGCTAATAAGAACGGTAAAGCCGGTTATTTTAGGAATAGTCTACCGTTCTTATTGAAGTTATTTTTAATGAGGTGATAGGAATGAAAATTGCTCCGTCGATTTTAAGTGCAAATTTTGCTAATTTGGGCCATGATGTGGCGGCCGTTGAAAAGGGAGGGGCACAATATCTGCATATCGATGTTATGGATGGTCATTTTGTATCTAATTTGACCTTTGGTTCCAACGTTGTAGATGCACTGCGTAAAGATTCACGTTTATTCTTCGATTGTCATATGATGGTCGAAAACCCCGAAATTTATGTCGCTGATTTTGCTACAGCTGGTGCTGATCTTATGAGTATCCATGCTGAAGCGACCTCACATTTGCACTCGGTTTTATCGTTGATCAAAAGTTCCGGCATGAAGGCTGGAGTAGTGATCAACCCAGGCACGCCTGTCAGTGCGATCAGTGAAGTTCTCCCAATGGTGGATCAAGTACTTGTCATGACGGTGGATCCTGGTTTTGGTGGGCAAAAATTTTTACCAGAAACTATGCATAAAGTAAGACAGCTCGCTGCTGCAAAAAAGCAGCATGACTGGCAATTTGATATTGAAGTTGATGGAGGTTTAAATGACCAAACCGTCAAAGAGGCTGTCCAAGCAGGTGCTAATGTCATTGTAGCTGGTTCTTATATTTTTGGTGCAAAAGATCCTGCAAAACGGATCAATGCCTTGAAGAAAGCTAGTGAAGAGCAACTATGATAGTTAACATGCTCGTGGGAGGCCCTGTATCTCAATGGCCTAAATGGCTAGCAGACCATTTAGCCAAGGAAGCACCAAGTGAAGTGTGGGTCGGTGCCGATTACGGTGCTGTGACACTAGCTAAATGCGGGATCAGTCCCATTTTGTCCGTTGGAGACTTTGATTCTTCAACACCCGTTGAAATTCAGCTGGTCAAAGACAGGTCTAAGAAGAGCGTTATTCGGCCTGACAAAGAGGATCTGACGGATACCATGTTAGCTTTGCGTTATGTTATCAGCGACTTAAAATTTGACCAGATAATAATTTATGGTGCAACTGGTGCGCGTTTAGATCAGCTGTTAAGTAATTTGTATTTTGTTTTATTACCCGAATTTAGACCGTATTGTGAAAAAATAACGCTCGTGGATCAGTGGAATACGGTCACATTCTTTTTACCAGGGCACCATAAGGTCAAAAAATTACCTGAAACTCGTTATTTAGCCTTTGTTTGTTTAAATTCCGTTTCTGACCTGCATTTATATGACGCAAAATATCGACTGGATGGAGTTGATTTTGACCAGCCAATTTCTTTGTCTAGTAATGAATTTGTTGGGAGTTCAACTTCATTTTCTTTTCGAAATGGAGTTGTCTGCGTAATTCAGAGTCATGATTAAAATGTTTTAAATTTAAATTTAGCAATTAAAAAAACAACGCCTTCTTAATTAGATAAGTCGGTGTTGTTTTTACATATTAAAAAAGGACTCCATCCGGGTCCTAATGTGTCCTTAAACGCGGGTTACTTTGCCGGATTTCAATGCACGTGCTGAAACCCAGACCTTTTTAGGCTTGCCATCTACCATGATACGAACTTTTTGCAAGTTTGGCTTCCAGCTACGTTTTGTTTGGTTCAAAGCATGTGAACGTTTCTTGCCAAAAGTAGTTTTACGGCCAGTAATATAATCTTTTGCCATTATTTGCTCCTCCTTATTCTCTTTTCAGCGAACCACGTCGCTTTACTCACTAGACTAAATTATCATAATCCCAGTTTAATTGCAACAATTTTCTGTAAAGTAAAATACCTTGGCAGTCCTCAAAGCAAGCTGGGTGCCATGATATTTACCTCTAGGATCAGCAATTTAAACGTCTCAGGTCGCAGGGTAAAATCTAATAATGGTCGGATAACGCTTGTGATGTGGTAAAATCTTTTTATTACATACAGTGAATAAGGTTGTATCTCTTATAGTGGAAACTAAAATGTTGGTTTGGTTTTAATATCAGCATATGATAAAATAATAAATGATTGTCTATTAATATCAAGGAGGCTGTTTTCATGGCTGTAAAAATTCAGAACCAATTAGGCAATATTGACATCAGCAATGATGTTATTGCAACTGTTGTTGGTGGTGCAGCAACCGAGATCTTTGGGATCGTTGGAATGGCTAGCAAAAATCAAATACGCGACAACCTAAATGAAATTCTAAAGAGAGATAACTATTCCAAAGGGGTAGTCGTACGGCAAGAAGACGAAGGTATTGCTATTGACGTTTATATTATCGCTGGTTACGGAACAAAGATCTCAGAAGTGTGTCATAATGTCCAAGACAAAGTCAAGTATAATTTACAGTCGATGCTTGGATTAAAGGCTAAATCTGTTAATGTCTATGTCCAAGGCGTTAAAGTGATTGAAGATTGAGCCTAAGGCCAAGGAGGAAGTAAGATTTGAAAGTTGTAAGTATTACGGATAAAGAGTTTCGGAAGATGATCGCAGCGGTATCACAGAGATTAAATAATAATGCTGAGTTCATCAATTCTCTTAATGTTTTTCCTGTTCCAGACGGTGATACGGGGACTAACATGAGTCTCTCGTTTGCCAGCGGGGCTAAATATGTGGCAGAATCCACATCCACGCAAGTAGGAGAATTAGCTTCTGCTTTGGCTAAGGGGTTGCTGATGGGAGCTCGTGGGAACTCTGGTGTTATCTTATCGCAGGTCTTTCGGGGCTTTTCTAAAAGCATTGCCAAAAAGGAAGCTCTGTCTGCCAAAGACTTAGCAGGTGCTATCTCTAGCGGCGTTGAATCTGCTTATAAGGCTGTTATGAAACCAACGGAAGGGACGATCTTGACAGTTGCCCGCAAGGCAGCTGAGGCCGCGCGTCAAAGGGTTAAGAACACCGACGATTGCGTTTTAGTTATGCAAGATACTTACGAAGCAGCCAAAAAAGCTTTGGCCACGACGCCAGACCTCTTACCTGTATTAAAGGAAGTTGGAGTTGTCGATTCTGGCGGTCAGGGACTGACTTTTGTGTACGAAGCTTTTTTTGATGCTTTGAGCGGCAATGTGCATCCTGATGAGGACAAACACCAGCCATCTGTTCAAGAGATGGATGAGATGGTCAATGCCGAACACCATAAGAGTGTTCAAAGCAAGTTAAACACCGAAGATATTAAATATGGATATTGTACGGAAATTATGGTTCGTTTGGGTGCTGGACGCTTAGTGGACTCTAAATTTAACTATGATAAATTTCGTGAGCATTTGGCCGAAATCGGCGATTCTTTATTGGTGATCGCTGATGATGAAGTGGTCAAAGTCCACGTGCATACAGAGCATCCAGGTGAAGTTTTGTCTTATGGACAAAAGTTTGGTTCGCTTGTCAAGGTCAAAGTGGATAATATGCGCCTGCAGCACGAAACAATTTTGGAAAATGATGAAAATGATCAGTCAGATACACCTGCGATGGACATTGGTGATTATGCGATCATCTCAGTCAGTTCGGGTGCAGGCTTGGCAAAGATGTTTAAGAGCTTAGGAGTCACAGAGATCTTGGATGGCGGCCAGACTATGAATCCAAGCACAGAAGACATTATAGCCGCAATCAAAAAAACTAACAGTAAAAAAGTTATCATCTTGCCTAATAATAAAAACATCTTCATGTCAGCACAACAGGCTGCAAAGGTCAGTGATGTTCCAGTTCGCGTTATCAAAACAAAATCTATCTCGCAAGGTATGACGTCTTTGTTGGCATTTGATTCGACTGCTGAGTTGGATGATAATGCAGAAATGATGACCGAAGACCTCGATACCGTTGTTTCTGGTGAAGTTACAAAAGCCATTAGAGACACTAAAATAGATGGGAAAAACATAAATAAAGGCGACTATATGGGGATCGTTGATGGCGATATCAAAGTGGTCAAAGATATTTTATATGATGGTACTGTTGCCACGATCAAAGAGATGCTGGAAGATGATAGTGAGATCATCACTTTGATTTATGGTCAAGACGGTGATCAAGAAGAAGCAGAAAAAATCAAAGAAGCTGTCCTGGCTGAACATGATGATCTTGAAATGGAGATCCACGAGGGAGATCAACCTTTATACCCATACTTGATCTCTGTCGAATGAGTGCTAGCTGATTGATTCGTAGTAGGATCAGTCAGTTTTTATTAAGGGCATTGTTGTGCATCTGCCAGAAGTGAATTTTCTGAAAACTATTGACCAATAATTAGGTTGGAGTTTTTTTGAGTAGTAATTTGGGGGTGATGAGATGCCGGAAGGGAGACTTTCTGATCCTATTTCGGTGTTAAAGGGTGCTGGCCCTAAAAGGATAACAGCCTTAAACAAGTTAGGAATCAATACGATTGAAGATCTATTGACCTTTTATCCTTTCCGTTATGATGATTTAAGGGCCAGAGAACTTACCGAGCTTGCCGATCAAGAAAAAGCTACTATCAAAGGCACCGTTGCTTCACAACCTGTGGTGGTCCGTTTTGGACGCAAAAAGAGTCGGTTGAATTTTCGCCTTGTCGTTGATCAAGCGGTACTCATGGTTACTTTTTTCAATCAGCCATATTTAGCAGCACGACTTGAAATTGGTTCCCAGATCGGTGTATATGGTAAATATGACGTTAAACGACAAAAAATTACCGGAATGAAGCTGTTCACTGCCACAGATCCTAGTGATTTTGCTGGGATCTATCGTTCATCTAAGGAAATCAGACCAAATACGATCAAGCAATTTGTACAAGAGGCATTTGGGATCTACCACTCATTACTGGTAGATATAGTTCCCCAGTCAATTCGTACCAAATATCGTCTAGAGACGCGTAAGCAGATGGTCCATGACATGCATTTTCCAGCAAATAAAAAAGCAGCAGATCTGGCGCGAAGATCAGCTATTTTTGAAGAGTTTTTTCGCTATCAGGCCGGTTTACAATTTATTAAAAAAAAGGATCGTCACTCTTCGGGGCAACTCATCAGCTACCAAAACGATAAAGTTAAGCAATTTATAGCTGCTTTGCCCTTTTCACTGACTTCTGCTCAAAAAAAAGTGGTCAATGAGATTTGCAGTGACATGCATCATGCCATCCATATGAATCGCTTGTTGCAAGGAGACGTTGGTTCAGGTAAGACGGTCGTAGCAGCGATCGCAATGTACGCGGCTGTGACCGCTGGCTTTCAGTGTGCTTTGATGGCACCCACTGAAATTTTGGCGGAACAACACGCTGATAAATTAAGTCGATTATTTGCTCCGCTAAATGTCAACGTTGGTTTGCTAACCAGTTCATCTGTGAGCAATGCAGCTCGTAAGCGAGAATTACTTAAGCAACTGGCAAATGGCGAGATCAACATCATTGTGGGAACTCATGCTTTGATTCAAGATGATGTTGTTTTCCTCAAATTGGGGTTGGTCATCACTGATGAGCAGCATCGCTTTGGAGTAGGCCAACGCAAGATTTTACGCCTTAAGGGCAATTTACCAGATGTCTTGGCAATGACAGCTACCCCGATACCCCGGACATTGGCAATTACTGCCTATGGTGAAATGGATGTGTCCGTGATCGACGAACTTCCTAAGGATCGTAAACCAATCAAAACCAAATGGTATTCAAAGAGGCAAATAAATGACGCTATTCAGCTTTTGACCCAGCAGATCTCACAGGGGGCCCAGGCCTTTGTGGTTTCTCCTTTGATCGAAGAGTCAGAAATTATGGAATTACAAAATGCCGGCGAAGTTTATCAAAAGATGAGTTCTTTTTTTGAGCCTAAGTATCATGTGGCGTTACTACATGGACAATTAAAAGGCCCAGAAAAAGATCGGATAATGAGAGATTTTAAAGAAGAAAAATATGCTGTTTTAGTGGCTACGACAGTGGTCGAGGTTGGTATCGATGTACCCAATGCCACGGTGATGCTGATCTTGGATGCTGACCGCTTTGGTTTAGCACAGTTGCATCAGTTGCGTGGTCGTGTTAGTCGTGGATCTCGTCAATCATTTTGTTTGTTAGTGGCTGATCCCAAAAATGATTATGGCCAGGAAAGAATGAAGACAATGGAGGCTACTAATGACGGGTTTGTGATCGCTCAAAAAGACCTTGAATTGAGAGGCCCTGGTGAGGTTTTAGGTTCCAAACAATCGGGAATGCCAGATTTTAAGGTCGGGGATCCGGTGGAAAACTTAAATATCTTACAAGTAGCGCAACAAGAAGCACACAAGGTGATCAATGATCGAAATTTTGCAAAGGATCCGGAAAATGCAGGATTGATCGAGTTTTTGAAAAGGTCGGTTCTTCAAAAATCAGCTTTCGATTAGGAATCAATAGATTTCTCTTTATTACTCTATATATACCAGTTCACTGTGTGTACTATGACGGTCAAACAAAAACAAAATGCAGTAGGTTCTGCTATTATTAGAGAGCCGGAAAACAATACCGAAGTGAAGGGATGATAAATTTGAAAATCGCAGTCGACGCCATGGGTGGAGATAATGCTCCTCAATCTATTGTTGAAGGAGTGGAAAAAGCACGGGATGAGTTTTTAAACGTTGAATTTATTTTATACGGAGATCGGCACCAAATCGATCCTTTGCTGCGTAATACGGATAGGATCACGCTTATTCAAGCAGATGACGTGATTGGAATGAATGATGAGCCCGTCAGAGCTATTCGGCGCAAAAAAAATTCTTCGATGGTAATGGCAGCTACAGCGGTTAAAAATGGACAGGCTGATGCACTTTTTTCTTGCGGAAATACTGGAGCTCTGCTTGCTGCGGGGCTGTTATTGGTGGGACGTATCAAAGGGATCTTACGGCCGGGCTTACTTTCGACTCTTCCTGTTGTGGGAACTTCAGATGAAGCATTTAATTTGCTGGATACCGGTGCCAATGCAGATAGTAAGCCGGAGCAATTATATCAATATGCCCTGTTAGGAAAATATTATGCCACGAGCGTTCGCGGAATCAAAGAACCACGGATCGGACTGCTGAACAACGGGACAGAACCGCATAAGGGCAGTAAACTCACACTAGAAGCACATCAACTGATTGCAGCCGATAAATCGATCAACTTTGTAGGCAACGTTGAGTCACGCGATATTTTAGATGGCGTCTGTGATGTTGTGGTCGCCGATGGTTTTACAGGTAATGCTGTATTAAAAGCAATCGAAGGTGCTGCTTCGTCTGTTATGCATCTGCTAAAAAAATCCATTTTAAGTTCGGGGATCTCAGGTAAACTGGGTGCGTTGCTTTTAAAGCCTAGTTTAAATCAGCTCAAAAGTAAAATGGATCAGTCACAATATGGCGGAGCTGTACTTTTGGGAGTAAAAGCTCCGGTTGTCAAAGCTCACGGTGCTAGTGATGGTAAGACCGTTTACTATACTGTCAAACAGATCAAAAGCATGGTTGACGGGCAAATGCTTCAAGACTTCACAGCATACTTTTCAAAACAGCAAAAAAAGGAAAAAGAAACTGAAGAAAAGTAATGGAACCGCGGAATTATTTCAATTCCAATGAGTTTTCACTGTGGCAAAGAGCACTGAGTCACTGATAAGTTAAACTTGCTCACATATATTTTTAATGATCATTGAGGTAGTAGACTAATAAGTGATTAAGAGTGCCAAAGACAAGTAAGACTGGACAATTAGTCAGGAAAAAGATAGAATTATGATACTGACTGATTAGTGAGGTAAGATGATATGACAGA
Source organism: uncultured Ligilactobacillus sp. (assembly GCA_934215475.1). Classification (GTDB taxonomy): domain Bacteria; phylum Bacillota; class Bacilli; order Lactobacillales; family Lactobacillaceae; genus Ligilactobacillus. Next base: position 34,728 of record CAKPZY010000003.1, on the reverse strand, counting down.
AAAAGAAGTATTTACAAAAATTACAGCTATAATCGAGGATCGTTTTAATTTTCCTGCTGATAAGGTCACTAAAGACATGAGTTTTCAAGATGACTTAGATGCAGATTCTATCGATATAGTAGAGTTTGTTTTGGAGTTAGAAGACACTTTCGGAGCAGAAATTTCTGATGATGATGCAGAAAAATTAACCACCGTCGGACAAGCAGTTTCTTACATCGCTGCTCACCAAAACGCTTAAGCTGGAAAAACTGATTTTGATGAACTGGCCAAAAGAGCCAGTTTTTTTTATAGTGAGAATTAACTTGCACTGGATATTATTCGACTTAGGAGAAATATTTGAATATGAGATGTTTCTCCTAAATCAGATAGATCCGCTGAAACAACAATAGTGGTATTCTTGAGAACGAAAAGAATTTAAAGGAGAAAAATCAATTGATTATTGGATTAGCACAACATTTAAAGGATAGTTTTGGGATCGACTTCAAAAATCAAGCTTTATTAGACGAGGCTTTTACACAAGCATCGTATGTTAACGAACATCCTAAACAACATCTCAAGTATTATGAAAGGATCGAATTTTTGGGAGACGCAGTCATGCAGCTTTGCGTTTCGGAATATCTTTTTAAGCGGTACCCTAAAATGCCAGAGGGGAAACTGTCACGTTTGCGAGCTGCAATGGTTTGTGAAGATAGTTTCAGCAGATTTGCAAAGGAATGCCACTTTGATGAATATATTCGTTTAGGTAAGGGTGAAGAGAAAGCAGATGCCAGGCAACGACCATCCTTATTATGTGATATTTTTGAATCTTTTATCGGAGCCCTTTATTTAGATCAAGGAAAAGATGAAGTCGTGGCTTTTATTTCGCGAGTGGTTTTTCCTAAGTTGGATCTAGGATGGTTTGATACCTTTTTCGACCATAAGACTGAGTTACAAGAATTTTTACAACGAGATGGTGAGTGTGATATCGACTACCGGCTAGTTTCTCAGGTGGGCCCAGACAATGAACGGCGGTATCGCATGGCTGTCTTTGCTGACGGCAAGAAATTTGGAGAAGGCACCGGGAATTCTAAAAAGGCCGCTGAACAGGCAGCCGCTGCTCAAGCACTAAAGAAACTTGGCAGATCAGCAACTAAGTAATAGCACGAGGTGAAACTAATTTGAAACTAAAGGCGTTAACGCTCAACGGCTTCAAGTCCTTCGCAGACAAGACAACCATTGAATTTAACGGTGGTTTGACCGGAATAGTAGGACCAAATGGTAGTGGTAAAAGCAATATTATAGATGCCTTGCGGTGGGTTTTGGGTGAACAATCGGCTAAAAGTCTACGCGGCGACAAGATGGCTGACATTATTTTTGGCGGTTCAGAGACACGTGCACCTTTAAATCGCGCAGAAGTCTCGGTTGAATTTGATAATTCAGATCACACACTTCACGGAATGCCAGACGAAGTAGTTATTTGTCGGCGTTTATACCGGAGCGGCGAAAGTGATTTTTTGATCAATAATAACAACGTTCGATTGCGTGATATAAGTGAATTATTTATGGACACAGGCGTCTCACGCAACTCTTTTTCTATTATCTCCCAGGGCAAAGTGGAAGCTGTTTTTAACAGCAAACCAGAAGACCGCAGGTATTTGATCGAGGAAGTCGCAGGGATTTCTAAATATAAAAAAGAGAAACTTAAGGCTAAATCTGAATTGTCGGATACTACTGACCATCTCGCCCGTGTTGCTGATATTATAGTTGAACTTGATAAACAACGCGAACCGCTTGAAAAACAAGCTAGTATAGCAAAAGACTATGTTGAGCAAAAAAAGCAATATGATCATTTTAAATTAAGCGATCTTGTGTTGGAGATCGAAAATTTAAAAGAACAGGCTGATTCTAATAATAGCAAGCTTAAAAAAACAAATGCAGTTTTGGCTCATTATAATTCTGAAAAAAAGACACAAAGTTCAATTACTGAAAAGCTCAGTCAAGAAAACGAGCAAATCGAAGAACAGTTAACAGACACCCAGCAAAAGATCCTTGAGTTGACCAGACAAAAAGAAAGAATTTCTGGCAGGCAAGAAATGTCCGAGCAGCAGCATAATTTTCATTCTTTGCGTATCAAAGAAATTGAAGGTCAATTAAAAGACAACAAAGTTGATCTGAAAGATGCGGCTGAGCGTGTGGAAAAGCTCAAAAAAAATTTAAAGCAGCATGAGAACAGTTTAGCAGCGGCACAAAAGAAAATAAGTGAACTTCAAGATAATAAAAAGACAGATCCCAAAGAACTGGCCACTTCGATTGAAAACATCAGACAACAGATTTTAGCCGAAGTCCAAAAACGGTCTACTATGAGCAGCAAGATAGAATATCTGCGTCAAAGCAGGCATTCTAGAATTAAAGTTCAAGAACAGCAGCAATCTTTACTTAAGAAACAGCAGGCTAAATTAAACGAGCTAAGTGAAAAGCAGCAAGGTGCCAGGACAGAATTGAACAAAAGTGAAAAAAATTTAGCTGACCTAAACAGCAAAGCCCAACAGTTGCGAGCCAATGAAGCAAAGATCACTAAACAGTACGAAGACAAGAAAAATCAGTGGTATGCTGCCAGTGATATTTCACATAAGGCTCAAGCCCAATTGGAAGCTTTGCAACGGTTCACAGCTGCTTACGGTGGATATTATCAAGGCGCAAAAAATATTTTAAAGGAACGGTCAAAACTTTTTGGAATAGTCGGTTCAGTGGTGGAATTATTGCAATTAGCTCCGCGATACTCTAAAGCTATTGAAACCGTTTTAGGTGGTCAACTGCAAAATATCATCACTGTCGATGATCGGGCTGCTAAACAAGCTATTGAATATCTAAATAAAAACCGGTTAGGAAGGGCAACATTTTTGCCCCAAAATAAGATGAAAAACAGAAACTTGCCTACTCGCACAGTGGAGCAGCTGGGAAATATCCCTGGTGTATTAGGCATTGCAAGTGAATTGATCCAGATGGATGAAAGCAATCAGTCAATTTTAAATTACTTGCTGGGAACGACGGTGATCGTGAAAGATTTAGCCGTCGGAGTCAATGCTGCGAATACATTACGTCACTCCGCACGGATCGTGACTTTGAACGGAGAAGTCATCAACGCCAGCGGGTCGATGGCTGGCGGAACGGATAAACAGAAACGTATTGGATTATTGGAGCAAAAACAACAGCATAAACGATTACATTCTGATCTCAAGGTCATGCAAGAAAAACTATCTCAAATAGAACTTGAAGGAAACGGTCTGGCAAAAAAACGAAAACAGGTTCAGGTCAAAGTTCAAGAAATTACTTCGGAAATCTCTGAAGCACAAAAAAAACGGGATAGCTTGGCGGACATTAACAGGCAAATAAGCTATCAAGTTGAAAATAATCAAAATGCATATAAGGATGCTCAAGATGGTCAGAATGAACATAGTGCACAAACTGACAAAATCTACGCTGAAATTCGGGACGCCAAGGAGCAACAGTCAAAAATTGAGGGCAATATTGCAGAACTTCGAGATAATTTAGCTCAAAAACAGGCAGCGACAGCAGTCGCTTCTGATTCAGAGAAGAAGTACTCTTCAAGGATAGCTGCAGCAACACAAGAAGCTGCCTTGGAAGGCCAACGGATTGATACGCTGAAGATCCAGCTAAAAGAAGCTCAAAATCAACAAAGTCACCTGACTGTTTTGATCAAGAAACAAACTGCCACTATGGTTGAACTTTCAAAGCAAAGCCAACTTCATGCAACCAATGATCATGATTTGGCCAAAAAGACCAGTGAAGTAAAAGAACAGATGAATACTGCAACAAAACTACAAGCAAAATTGACTAAACAAAAAGCGCAAGTCAAAGATCAAGTTGCAACAGAAACTGCCAAACTGCAACGTGTCAGCGAATTGCAGGAAGCAACCAGAGATGAACAACAGCAAGAACAAGTTTTATTGAGTCGGATCAATACCTTATTAGATCGTAATTTGGATGATTTATCTGAAAAATATGAAATGAGCTACGAGCTTGCTAAACAACAAGATATAGAAACTGATCATTCTCAAGTGAAACATCACTTGAAATTGTTACAAATGGGGCTTGATGACCTTGGTGAAGTCAACTTAGGCTCGATCAAGGAGTTTGAAAGGATCAATCAGCGTTATGATTTCTTAACACAACAACAAACTGACTTACTAACCGCCAAGGACCAATTAGAAAACAGCATGAACGAAATGGATAACGAGGTTAAGACGAGGTTTAAAAATACTTTTGAAAAAGTGGCAGCCTCTTTTACCAGAGTTTTCCCGCAAATTTTTGAAGGGGGCAGTGCATACTTGTCTTTGACAGACAGGCTAGATCTGTTGCAAACTGGTATCGAGATAACCGCCCAACCACCGGGTAAAAAGCCTCAACAATTAAGTCTTTTGTCTGGAGGCGAAAGAACCTTGACTGCTATTGCTTTGTTATTTGCTATTTTACAAGTTAGTCCTGTGCCGTTTGCCATTTTGGATGAAGCGGAAGCAGCATTAGATGATGCTAATGTTATTCGCTACTCTCAATATTTACGCAGATTAGATCATGATACGCAATTTATCATTATCACCCACCGAAAAGGTACAATGGTTCAAGCGGATGTTTTATACGGAGTAACTATGCAGGATTCTGGTGTTTCGCGAATGGTCTCAGTTTCATTAGAGGATGTAATTTAAGCCGCATTTTGTTAAAATGTAGGTTATAACCTGTATGGGAGGAAAATAATATGGGACTTTTTGATAAATTAAAAAATGCGTTTTCAAGTTCTGACCAGACAAAAGATAAAGAAAAAGAAGAGCAAGAAAAATTAGAAAAAGAAAACGATGCTGACAAGGATCAAAAAGAGACGTCTAAAAAAGGCGAAGATACACAGGAAAAAGAAGACGAGCCAACCAGCGCAGCAAAAGGTGAAAGCACAACTGAGCAAAACGATGACTCCTCCGATATTGCTTCTGAAGAGTCACAGCCATTAGAAAAGCGACGACAAAGTGACAAGTCAACGGAAGCACAGTCTACTGATGAGCAGCGCGAAAAGTCAACAGATGTTTCTGAAGAAGTCAGTGAAGACCAACGCTATGATGAAGGGCTGAAAAAGACCCGACAAGGTTTTGGAGCAAAAATCAATGCTTTGCTGGCAAATTTTCGCCATGTGGATGAAGATTTCTTTGATGATTTGGAAGAAAATTTGATCGAGTCTGATGTCGGGTTCGAAACCGCGGTTAAGATCAGTGATGAGCTGCAAGACGAAGTCAAGCTGCGCAATGCCAAATCTAAAAGTGATGTCTCAGATGCAATCGTAGAAAAATTAGTCAATTTATATGAGGATGAGGGAAAAAAGGAAGAGAACGATCTAGTTTTTGCTAAAAAGGGGCCAACGGTCTTTTTGTTTGTCGGTGTGAATGGGGTCGGTAAAACGACTACTATTGGCAAATTAGCTCATCGCTATGAACAAGAGGGCAAAAAAGTGCTTCTAGCTGCCTGCGACACTTTTCGGGCAGGTGCCATAGAACAGCTCGATGAGTGGGCACGGCGGGTCAACGTTGACATTGTTAAAAAGCCGGCCCAAAGTGATCCTGCCGCGGTTGTCTTTGATGCGGTCAAAAAGGCAAGTTCAGAGAACTATGACATTTTGTTGGTCGATACGGCTGGACGTTTGCAAAATAAAGTCAATTTAATGAATGAATTGGCTAAGATCAAACGTGTCATTCAACGTGAACTGCCTGAAAGTCCGCAAGAGGTTTTATTGACCTTAGATGCCACCACAGGCCAAAATGCCTTGACGCAGGCCAAACAGTTTAAAGAGGTTACTGAAGTAACAGGTATTGTTTTGACCAAGCTAGACGGTACTGCTAGGGGGGGTATTGTATTGGCTATTCGCAATGAACTCCATTTGCCAGTTAAATTAGTAGGCTTAGGCGAACAGATGGATGATCTGCGAGACTTTGACCCAGAAGAATTCGTCTATGGTCTTTTCAAAGACCTGATCGCTCAGCCTGCGAAATAGGTGGTAAAAATGGAAATTGAAAAAACAAATCGGATCAATGCTCTTTTTGACTTTTATGAGAACCTATTAACTGATAAACAGATGCAATATATTGGCTTGTATTACCGGGATGATTATTCACTGGGTGAGATCGCGGAAAATTTTACGATTTCTCGCCAGGCTGTTTATGATAATATTCGCAGGACGGCTCATATTTTAGAAAATTACGAAAGCAAATTACACTTGTACCGTGATTTTTTGAACAGGAATCAAAAAATGGATGCTTTACAAACGTATATCAAAACAAATTATGGCACGGACAAAACATTGCTGCACTTAATGGATGACGTGGAAGAATCTGAAGATTAGCAGTGAAAGTGAGGAAAATTAATGGCATTTGAAGGATTGACTGAACGATTGCAAAACGCAATCGGGAAGTTAAGGCGCAAGGGTAAGATCAGTGAAAGCGACGTTAAAGAAGTGATGCGTGAAATTCGCTTGGCGTTATTAGAAGCGGACGTCAACTTCAAAGTTGTCAAGGACTTTGTTAAAACTGTACGCCAGCGTGCGGTGGGGTCTGAGGTCTTAGAAAGTCTGACACCGGCGCAACAGATCGTTAAAATAGTGAATGAAGAATTGGTGAAAGTTATGGGACAAGAAGCGGTTCCATTGAACAAATCACCTAAGATCCCGACTATCATTATGATGGTGGGTTTACAAGGGGCAGGTAAAACTACTACTGCCAGCAAATTAGCTTTAAAATTAAAAAATGAACAACATGCACGTCCACTGATGATTGCTGCCGACGTTTACCGGCCGGCTGCAATCGAACAGTTAAAGACATTAGGAAATGAAAATGATTTGCCGGTTTTTGACATGGGGACCGATGTATCTCCATTCAAAATCGTGGCTGAAGGTTTAAAAGTTGCCCAACAAAATAAAAATGATTATGTTTTTATTGATACTGCCGGTCGTTTGCAGATCGATGAAAAATTAATGGGAGAGCTTTCTGACATTGAAAAGTTAGCCCACCCAGATGAGATCTTACTGACCGTTGACTCTATGACTGGGCAAAATGCTACAGAGGTGGCTGAAGGTTTCAACGAACAATTAAATATCACGGGTATCGTCTTGACTAAACTAGATGGTGATACTCGCGGTGGGGCCGCTCTCTCGATCAGAGCAGTCACTGGCAAACCAATCAAATTTGTCGGCCAAGGTGAAAAAATGGGGGATCTAGATATTTTTTATCCTGACCGAATGGCTTCTCGGATCCTTGGTATGGGTGACATGATGACGTTGATCGAGAAGGCCCAAAAAGATTATGATGAGCAAAAGGCTCAGGATCTTCAAGATAAAATGCGTTCCAGTTCATTTGACTTTAACGATTTTATTGAACAGATCAACCAAGTCCAAAAAATGGGGTCAATGGAAGATATTATGAAAATGATCCCAGGGATGGCGAATAATCCAGCCTTGAAAAATGCACAGATCGACCCCAAAGATATGCTGCACACAAAGGCAATCGTTTATTCTATGACACCAAAAGAGCGGCAAGACCCTGACATTTTGAAACCAAGTCGCCGTCGGCGGATAGCCGCCGGATCTGGCCGTCCTGTTCAGGAAGTTAATCGTTTGATCAAGCAGTTTAAACAGATGCGCGACATGATGTCTAAAGTTTCTAATGGTAATTTTGCTGGGATGGAAAATCTGTTTGGCAGCGGCATGCAAGGAAAAATGGCTAAAATGTCGATGAACAAGATGGCTCGTAAGAATAAGAAACGCAAAATGAAAAAATTAAAAAAATTGCGAAAACGCCGGAGATAAGGGTCCTTTTTGCCATTAACCCCAATTTTTCACTTTAAAAATTAAAAAAATTAAGTCTGTCAAGAATTATTCCTTTACATGCTCTGTATTAACTGGTATATTTATAAACGTTGAGAAATATTTAGGAGGTGTAAAAGCATGGCAGTTAAAATCCGTATGAAGAGAATGGGTTCTAAAAGGCGTCCGTTTTATCGGATCGTTGTCGCTGATTCACGTGCGCCACGTGATGGCCGTCAGATCGAATCAGTTGGAACATATAATCCTTTAACTCAACCAAAGGAGGTCGTTTTGCAAGAAGACCGTATTTTGGAATGGTTAGGTAATGGGGCACAACCTTCAGATACAGTGCGTAATATCCTTTCTAAGGAAGGTATCATGAAGAAATTCCATGAAAGCAAGTTAGCTAAGAAATAGGGTAAGTTAGATGAATGAAACAGATGTTAAGCAATTAATTTTTTCAATTGTAAAACCTCTTGTAGCACAACCGGATGTGGTTGAGATCTCAACACATCGGGATGCACATTTTTTAAATTTTAATTTATCTGTCGCTCCAGCTGATGTGGGCCGTGTGATCGGCAAGCATGGGCGGGTCGCTCAAGCTATGCGTACGATCGTTTATAGTGTTCATTTGAATGATTCTGCAAGAGTGCGGTTGAATATCGTGGACAAACAATAAGCAAAAAATGACCAGTCTCTTGTTCAGACAGCAATGTTTGAAACAGGGGCTGCTTTTTTTAGGAGGATCTTATGACATACTTTGACATTGGAAAAATCGTAAATACTCATGGGATCCATGGAGAAGTCAAGGCTTTGGCGGTGACTGATTTTGCTTCGAAACGTTTTGCGCCGGGACAGGTGGTTTTTGCAGACAATGGGAAAGCCGTGCCTATGAAATTAACGATCAAGAAGCACAGACGACAAAAGCAATTTGATTTGCTGACTTTTGAAGAGATCTCAGACATTACTGAGGCTGAAAAATACAAGGGAGTTATGTTGCAGATCACAGAAGAACAACAACATCCTTTACGAGAAGGTTCATATTACTATCGGCAAATAATTGGGCTTGACGTTTTTTCTCTCCAAAATGAACTGATCGGAACGATTTCTGAAATAATGGAGACAGGATCCAATGACGTTTGGGTCGTCAAAAGACCGAATGGGAAAGAAGTTCTGCTCCCAGCTATCAATGATGTTATCAAAAGTGTGCAATTAGACCAACACCGTGTGATCGTCGACTGGCTTGAAGGATTGGATGAGCAATGAGAATAGATATTTTGAGTTTATTTCCTGAAATGTTTGCCGGGCCTCTGTCCTCTTCGATTATAGGCAAAGCACGTGAAAAAAACATTTTAGATATTCAGATCACAAATTTTCGCGATTTCACAAATGACCGGCAAAATCATGTAGACGATTATCCTTATGGCGGTGGGGCAGGTATGCTGTTGCAAGCTCAGCCAATTTTTGACGCGCTTGATCACATAAAGCAAACTGAACCCGAAACCGGTCGGGTCATTCTTTTAGACCCCGCTGGGCGTATTTTTGATCAAAAGGCAGCCGCGCAATTGGCTAAAGAAGAACATCTGACGTTTATTTGCGGTCATTATGAAGGATACGACGAACGCATCAAGAAACGTGTGACTGATGAATTTTCTCTGGGAGATTTTGTACTGACTGGCGGTGAACTGGCAGCAATGACGATGATCGATGCAACAGTCAGGCTTTTGCCGGAAGTCTTGGGTAATTCTGCTTCAGCTTCCAATGACTCTTTCTCATCTGGTTTGTTAGAATATCCCCAGTATACAAGGCCGGCCGATTTCCGTGGTTTAAAAGTGCCCGAGATTCTGCTTTCCGGAGACCATCAAAAAATTGCAGATTGGCGGAAAAAGGAATCTTTGCGAAAAACTTACCAGCGAAGGCCAGACCTTTTGAAGAACATGAATTTTTCTGAGCAAGAAAGAACATGGCTCAATGAAATTAAGCGCAGAAAGTAACTTTTTTGTTGACCCTTACTTTGCGATGAAAAAACTATTTACACAAATAAGTTCATATGCTACACTTATTTATGGCTATCTATGCCATATTAACGGTATTCCGCTGCAACTGGACATGAATATCGGTGAAAGGAAGAAAAATAATGTCAGTTAATCCATTAATTGAAAAAATCACTCAGGCTCAACTGCGTGATGATATTCCAGCTTTTCGCCCAGGCGATACTGTTCGTGTTCATGCACGGATCGTTGAAGGCAAGCGTGAGCGTATTCAGATGTTCGAAGGTGTCGTAATCAAGCGGCGTGGTGAAGGTGTTTCTGAGACTTATACCGTTCGTAAAATCAGCAGCGGTGTTGGTGTTGAGCGGACTTTCCCAGTCAACTCGCCACGTGTTGATAAAATCGAAGTTATTCGTAGCGGTCGTGTACGTCGTGCGAAGCTGTATTACTTGCGTGAATTACAAGGCAAGGCAGCTCGTATTCCGGAACGTCGCCGTAAGTAATGCTTTCCAAGTCCTTGGATATCAAGGACTTTTTTTTATACCCTCGGCTCCATGTTAATGAATTAAGGGCATTCAAGCCAAACAAATAAAACCATGGATGTCACAATAAATGTGGACCTGTTCGCCAAAAAACACTAGTAATTGAAAATAACAGCTAATGTAAGGCATATTATAATTAAAATATTTGCATTGTACTACGAGCGTGGGACAGTTAGTCATTTTTTCGGTGGGCAATAGTTCAATAACTCTCTGATTTGTGCTAAAATTTATATTGAGTATGAATTCATAATATCCCGATAGAACATAGGAGGAGCGGCATGTCAATTAAGTACAAGCGCGTAATTATTAAACTTAGCGGTGAAGCCTTGGCAGGAAAAAAGGGTGAGGGAATAAATCCCCCGGAAATAAAAAACGTAGCTGAGGAATTGAAAGAGGTTTATGATCTTGGCGTTGAGATTGCCATCGTCGTTGGCGGCGGCAATATGTGGCGCGGTGAGTCTGGAGCTCAAATGGGAATGGAGCGCGCGCAAGCTGATTACATTGGTATGTTAGGAACTATCATGAATGCACTTGCTTTACAAGATAATCTGGAAAAGATTGGAGTTCCAACTAGGGTCCAAACTTCTATCGAAATGCGCCAGATAGCTGAGCCTTATATTCGGCGTAAAGCGATCCGCCACTTGCAAAAACATAGGGTGGTCATTTTTGCCGGCGGTACAGGTTCACCATATTTTTCTACCGATACTACTGCTGCATTACGAGCTTCTGAGATCAACGCAGACGTGATTTTAATGGCTAAAAACGGTGTTGATGGCATTTATTCTGCCGATCCTAAAATTGATCCAAACGCTAAAAAATTTACCAACTTAACACACATGGATATCATAAATAAGGGGTTGAATGTTATGGATACCACAGCTTCTTCTCTTTCCATGGATAACGATATCCCGTTGGTTGTGTTTAACATGAACAAACATGGAAATATCAAAAAGGTTATCTTAGGAGAAAATATTGGTACAACAGTGGAGGGTAAGTAGGTCATGAAAATCAATAGTCCGATAATTAAAGAAGCACAAGAAAAAATGTCGAAATCGGAAGATGCTTTACAACGTGAATTAGGCCACATCAGAGCTGGACGAGCCAATGCCAGCTTACTCAATAGGATCAAGGTCGATTATTATGGGACGCAGACACCTTTGAATCAAATGGCGCAGATCTCGGTCCCTGAAGCTCGTGTACTTCTAGTGACACCATATGACAAATCGTCTCTAAAAAATGTTGAACGTGCTATTTTAGCTTCGGATCTAGGCATCTCTCCCGCAAATGACGGGACCGCAATTCGTTTGGTTATACCTCAATTAACTGAAGAACGAAGAAATGAGTTAGCTAAGCAAGTTAAAGCTACTGCTGAAAAAGGGAAAGTTGCCGTGCGCAACATTCGTCGTGAAATGATGGATCAATTGAAGCAGTCTGAAAAAGATGGAAACATCAATGAAGACGAACTTCATAATTTGGAAGATCAAGCACAACAAGTTACGGATCAGTCCGTTAAAAATATTGAAAATATTACAGACGATAAAGAAAAAGAAGTACTTGCAGGATAAGCCTGAAAGTTAACTGAAAAACGGAGAGGCAGAAATTTTTGGAATATTAGTATTTTTCTAATTTTCTGGGAAATTTTGCCTCTTTTGTATTTTTTTTGATACAATGTTGGTTGATACTCAGGAGGTGTACTCTGTGTTTGGTAATATTTTGAAAAAGGGAAGTCACAAACAAATAAAAAAAGAAGACCTCGATCCTAAGCGAATTCCAGCACACATTGCCATCATTATGGATGGAAATGGGAGGTGGGCCCAAAAGCGGCACTTACCTAGGATCGCCGGTCATAAAAGAGGAATGGAAGTTGTTGAAAGGATCACTGAAGCTGCCAGTGAGCTTGGGGTCAAGGTTTTGACTCTTTATGCTTTTTCAACAGAAAACTGGAAACGGCCCAGCGATGAAGTTAGTTATCTAATGAACCTTCCAATCATATTTTTTAACCGTTTTGTTCCAAACCTTATTAAGAATAACGTGCGGGTCAATGTCATGGGTAATGAAAAACGACTGCCGCTCAAAACACAGAAAGCTGTCAATGACGCAATCAAAGACACCAGCGAATGTACAGGAATGGTGTTAAATTTTGCTTTAAATTATGGTTCACGTACAGAGATTTTGGATGCTGTTAAACATATTACTAAAGATGTCAAGAATGATAAGCTCAAAGTAGCCCAGGTTGACGAAAGGCTCTTTGCAGATTATCTGATGACAGCTGATTTAAAGCCGCATAATGACCCGGATGTTTTGATCAGGACTAGCGGAGAACAGCGGATCTCCAATTTTTTGTTGTGGCAGATTGCTTACAGTGAACTCATTTTTAACGACGTTTATTGGCCAGATTACCAGCCGCAAAACCTCTATGAAGATATCTGGACGTTTCAACAACGTGAGCGTCGATTTGGGGGAATAAAGGCAAAAGAAGGAGAAAACAAAAGCAAATGAAACAACGTGTAATAACAGCAGTCATAGCTTTATTGATCTTTATCCCATTACTTTTTGTAGGTGGGACTCCGTTTAATATTTTGGTGATTGCTATGGGTTTGGTTGGTGTTTCAGAAATATTGATGATGAAAAAGATACTTTTGGTTTCATTTGAGGCTATCGTTTCTTATCTTCTAGCAGCGGTATTTTTGGTGCCGGATGTATGGTTAAAGATCTTGCCAGCAGGAATAACTCACTATGACTTGGCGTACTTTCTAATTTTATTGTTATTGCTAAACAGCGTCTTTTCTCGTAATCGTTTTACGTTTGATGACGCAGGTGCACTGACTATCGGCACCATTTACATTGGCTTGGGCTTTCATTATATGATCAACGCTCGGCAAGGCAGCATTTGGTTGATCTTACTGGCTCTTTTTATCGTTTGGGTCACCGACAGCGGAGCGTATATGATCGGTCGGAAGTTTGGCCGGCGCAAATTGGCTCCGCATATAAGTCCAAACAAGACTTGGGAAGGTTCGATTGGCGGTACCGTTGCTGCGTTGGTAATTGTTGGCATATATGTTTTCTTGGTGCAAGAATACTTTACATATAACTTAATTTTAATGTTATTATTAATTTTAGGTCTTTCGATTGCCGGACAATTCGGAGATCTGGCAGAGTCCGCCTATAAGCGTTACTTCGACGTGAAGGATTCCGGTAAGATCTTACCCGGTCACGGTGGGATCTTGGATCGGTTCGATTCAATCTTATTTGTGTTGCCCCTAATGCATTTTTGCGGTTTGTTGTAATTTGAAACTATATCCGCCAGGAAGGATGGTGCCCGATGTTTCTGACGATCATCGCGTTTGTAATTGTTTTTGGGATCATTGTAACTTCCCATGAGTTTGGTCATTTTATAGTGGCTAAAAAGTCTGGGATAATGGTGCGTGAATTCTCTATAGGAATGGGCCCAAAATTATTTGGCTACCATAAAAATGGAACAACGTATACGATCCGCATTTTACCCCTGGGCGGTTATGTCCGTATGGCTGGGTTAGAAGAAGATGATGACACTCTGCAAAAGGGTATGCCGGTCAATTTGATATTGAATAAAGATGACAAGGTCGACAAGATCAATACCAGCAATAAAGTCAGCCTATTAAATGGTATTCCGGTGGAAGTAACTGATTGGGATCTGGTTGACGATTTGTACCTCAGCGGTTATGAGAACGGAGAAGAGGATAAACTACGTCGCTTTTCAGTTAGCAGGAATGCTCTGATAGTCGAAAAGGATGGAACGGAAGTTCAAATTGCACCACGGGATGTGCAATATCAATCTGCTAGCTTATTGAAGAGGATCTTGACTAATTTAGCTGGTCCAGTCAATAATTTTATCTTGGCCATTATTGCTTTTATTTTGATTGCTTTAATGCAAGGCGGAGCTGTGACCACAGTTAATTCTGTTGGGGCAGTACAAAATAATTCAGTCGCCCAACAAGCGGGATTAGAAAAAGGGGATCAGATCATTTCTGTTGGTGGAAAGAAGACAAGAACTTGGAATGCTGTTTCCAGTATGATCAGCCAACGTCCCGGCCAGAGTACGGAGCTAACCTTACAGCGAGATGGTCACACTAAAACTGTGACCTTGAAACCACGAACGCAAATGTCTGGTAGTCAAAAAATTGGGATGATAGGTATTCAAGCTGGCCAAAAGATCGATCATTCTCCTACTGCGATCATTGGGTACGGTTTTACACAAACTTATACTGTTATAAACGCGGTTTGGAACGCCTTGGTGCATATGTTTCATGGCTTTAGCCTCAATGATTTAGGGGGCCCAGTTGCGATGTATTCGTTTACTTCCCAAGCAACCCGCTACGGCCTGGTCAGTGTGATCAGTTTATTGGCATTCTTGTCTATCAACCTTGGAATAGTAAATTTGTTGCCAATACCTGCCTTGGACGGTGGTAAACTATTATTGAATATTATAGAAGCAGTTCGGGGCAAACCAATGGATCCAAACAAAGAAACAGTTATTACTTTGATAGGCTTTGGATTTATGATGGTGCTCATGATATTAGTGACTTGGAATGATATCCAGCGATATTTTTTCTAAGGCATAATGAAAAGAGAATTGAGAGGAGAACACTTGAACATGAAACAATCGCAAATGTTGATACCTACTTTGAAGGAGGTACCAAGCGATGCAGAAGCTAAGAGTCACCAATTGATGCTACGGGCAGGTTATATCAGGCAGATCACCGCAGGAATGTATGCATATCTGCCGTTGGCTAATATGGTAATTCAAAACATTTCTCAGATCATACGCGAAGAAATGACCAAGATCGGGGCAGTGGAAATGCTAGTTCCGGCAGTGCTGCCTGCAAAGTTATGGAAAGAAACCGGCCGCTATGAAGCCTATGGACCTGACCTCTATAAGTTAAAGGATCGGCACGATCGCGAATTGATCTTAGGCCCTACTCATGAGGAAACATTTACGGCAATCATCAGAGACACCGTTAAATCGTATAAAAAGCTGCCTCTCACTTTGTATCAGATACAAATGAAGTATCGGGATGAAAAAAGGCCACGTTTCGGACTCTTGCGGGGTAGAGAATTCTTGATGAAAGACGCTTATTCATTTCATGTGGATGACGACAGCTTGAACGATACATTTCAGGCTATGAATAAAGCATATGAGCGGATCTTTACACGGATCGGTTTGAACTTTAGGGGAATTCTCGCAGATTCTGGTCAGATGGGGGGCAAGGATTCAAGAGAATTCATGGCAATGGCTCCAATCGGTGAAGATACCGTGGTCTATTCTGATTCCAGCGACTATGCCGCCAACCTGGAGATGGCGAAAAACTTGCGTGTGGCCAAGAAATCACATGAAATACCAAAAGAACTCGAAAAGGTCAGTACTCCAAGTGCTAAGACGATCGATGAAGTCGCTGAGTATCTAAAGATCCCTGCTAATAATGAAATCAAAACGTTGTTTTATTTCGTTGATGAAGAACCCTTGGTGGTTTTGATGCGTGGTGATGATCTTGTTAATGAGACCAAGTTGAAAAATTACTTAGATGGTGCTAATATTCGCCCAGCAGATGAAGAAGAGGCGAAGAAGTACTTTGGGGCCGATTTTGGCTCTTTAGGACCAATTGGGTTAAAGGATTTACGGATCATTGCTGATTTGGATGTCAAAGGTATGGTGAATGTAGCCCTTGGTGCCAATCAAGATGGCTACCATTATATCAACGCAAACATTGATCGTGATTTTGAAATAGATGATTTCGCAGACCTGCGCTTGGTTCAAGAAGGAGATATTTCGCCAGATGGTGAAGGCGTTTTGAAATTTGAACGTGGCATCGAAATTGGTCATATTTTCAAATTAGGTGACCGATATTCTAAAGATATGAATGCAACGGTACTGAATGAAAATGGGCGACAGGTACCATTTAAAATGGGATGTTATGGAATCGGAGTTTCTCGTTTATTGTCTGCAATAGTGGAACAACATAGCGACGATAACGGCATCGTCTGGCCTCGGGCTTTAGCCCCATTTGATGTGCACGTGGTACCAGTCAATAATAAAAAAGAAGAACAGACCAAACTAGCTGATGAAGTCACGGCCATGTTAGAGGAAGCAGGTTATAAGGCCCTACTTGATGACCGCAAGGAACGAGCAGGCGTTAAATTTGCCGATGCTGATTTGATCGGGCTCCCAGTCAGAATAACAGTTGGGAAAAAGGCTGCTGACGAGGTTGTGGAAATTAAATTACGAAAAACAGGCGAAACCCTTGAAGTACAGACAGGAGAATTGTTGAATTCACTCAGCATCTTGCTTAAGGGCGATCAAGATCAATAAAAAGAATTACCGCTGGCCGGAACTTACATATTGGTTTCGGCTGTTTATTTATTTGAGAATACGGCGAAACTGTAAAGCACTGATTGCGGAGTACATGACGATAATTATTTTTCGGTTTGTCATAATTGACTTAGATAAATACGTAAGTTGCACGTATAATTGAATAAATGGACAAGAAGTAAGCAGAAGTACAGCACGCCTAAATCTGTTGATACTTTTCATTGATCTTGGCAGAGAGGGGAGCTAACTTGAAATTAAATAAAAAAGAAATGTTTGCTAAACTTTTGCAGCAGATCGACCTGAAACCTACCACCCAAGAGAAACAATATTTTGAGAATGGAAGCATTCGCCAAGTGGAAGTTCACGAGGTCTCTAAACGCTGGGATTTTACGTTTAACTTAGTGGATATTTTACCGTTCCAATTGTTCGTTGAACTTCAAAATCATCTCAGTGCGGCTTTTAAAGGTATCGCAACCACAACAATTAAAATTAGAACGACCGACCCAGAGGTAACTAACCAAAAATTAGGAGATTACTGGCAGTGGGTCGTGGGAAATAGTGGGGTTTCTTCCAACTTAACCCAGAGTTTGTGTGAAGGAAAAGTTCCCTATTTGCAAGACGGCCGAGTGATGCTGTTAGCTGAAAATGAAATTATTAAAAATTTTTTGGTTACTCAAGCATTAGGTCCGATCGAAGAAACCTACCGCCGCATTGGCTTTCCAGAGCGTAATATTACAACTTTGGTCGATGAGACTGCTTCACAGGATAAAATTACAGAATATAAAGAGAAAAAGGCCAAAAATGACGCGCAATTAGCTCAGAAAGCTCTGTTGGCTATCCAACGACAAAATCAGAATAAAGAAGCTCGTCGCGCCAAAAAAACTCTTCCTCAAGTTGATGGACCGGTCCGTTTAGGGAAGAAGATCTCTGATGAAATCGTTCCTAGACAAATGGTGGACATTACTGAAGAGGAAAGGTCAGCTGTTATTCAAGGCTATATCTTTGATAAAGAGATCCGTGTTTTGCGTTCAGAACGACAACTGATGATCTTGAAGATCACCGATTATTCTTCTTCTTTTGTGGTCAAAAAATTTTCACGTGATGAAAATGACGAGGCGATGTTTGCTGCCTTAAATGAGGGTGATTGGGTCAAAGTCCGCGGCAGCGTCCAGGAAGATAATTATATGCACGACTTAGTTGTTAACGCATATGACATAGAATCTGTTTCTCATCCTAACCGTCAAGATCTTGCCCCAGCAGACAAAAAACGGGTGGAGTTGCATCTGCACACTAACATGAGCACAATGGATGCGACCAATAGTATTTCCAGCTATGTTAAGCAAGCTGCAGATTGGGGCCAAAAAGCCATTGCCGTCACAGACCACGCGACGGTGCAAGCTTTTCCTGAAGCCCACAGTGCTGGTGAAAAAAATGGCGTCAAAATCCTTTATGGGGTCGAAGCTAACATCGTAGATGATGGAACTCCAATTGCATATAATACAGAGCATATCTCGCTTAAAGACTCGACTTACGTCGTCTTTGATACTGAAACGACGGGGCTTTCAGCTCGCTTTGATAAGGTAATTGAATTAGCTGCTGTCAAAATGAAAGACGGCAATGTAGTCGATACATTTGAACAGTTTATCGATCCCGGACATCCTTTATCACAAACCACCATCAATTTGACAAGCATTACTGACGACATGGTCCGCGGTTCTAAAAGCGAAGAAGAAGTCTTCAAGATGTTTCAAGACTTTTGCAAAGGAACTATTCTGGTCGGGCATAATGCAACTTTTGACGTTGATTTTATGAATACTGGTTATGCTCGCCATGGCTTACCTGAGATCTCGGAGCCGTGGATCGATACTTTGCCTTTTGCTCGGATCTTGTATCCGGAGATGAAGAGGTTTCAACTGAACACATTAGCCAAGAAATTAAATGTCAACTTGGAACATCATCACCGCGCGATCTATGATGCGGAAGCGACTGGTTACATTTATTACGCAATGTTGAAAGATGCTGAAGAAAAACTTGATGTTCAGTATCATGACCAACTTAATGAACACGTGGGTGAAAATGATGCATATAAACATGAACATCCGTTTCATGCCACGATCCTGGCACAAACACAAGCTGGTTTAAAAAATTTGTTCAAAGCTGTTTCTGCGGGAATGACGGATTATTTTTACCGAGTCCCACGGATCCCACGTTCAATATTGAATAAATATCGGAATGGGTTAATTATTGGTTCAGCCTGTTCATCAGGAGAAGTCTTTACTGCCATGATGCAAAAGGGGTTCGAAGCGGCTAAAGAAAAAGCTCGTTATTACGATTATTTGGAGATCCAGCCAAAGCCGTTATATGCTCCGTTGCTCGAACAAGAATTAGTAAAAGGCAATGATGATCTGGAAGAGATCATAAAGAATATGGTGCAGCTTGGTCATGCGTTAAAGATCCCTGTAGTTGCAACTGGTGATGTACATTATATGAATAAAGAGGATGCAATTTACCGCAAAATTTTGATTCACTCTCAAAGTGGGGCAAACCCTTTAAATCGTTTACGTCAATTACCCGATGCTCATTTTAGGACCACTGATGAAATGCTGGAAGAATTTGCATTTTTAGGTAAAAATACTGCTGAAGAAGTGGTTGTTGATGCACCCAAGCAAGTGGTGGCTATGTGTGACGATATCTCTCCTGTCAAAGACAAGTTGTATACGCCCAAGATGCCGGGTGCGGAAAATGATATTAAAAATTTAACCATGAACAAAGCACATGAGTTATATGGTGAAAAATTACCCACCGTGGTAGAAGATCGGTTGAAAATGGAGCTAAAGTCTATTATTGGCAACGGTTTTTCAGTGATTTATTTAATTGCTCAAAAACTGGTTTATAAATCCAACAAGGACGGATACTTGGTCGGTTCCCGTGGATCGGTTGGGTCTAGCTTGGTTGCAACTATGTCTGGGATCACAGAGGTCAACCCATTGTCCCCGCATTACCGCTGTCCTAAATGCAGATGGAATCAATTCTTCACTCATGGTGAATATGGTTCCGGATTTGATTTGCCAGACAAGGTTTGCCCGGAATGTGGGACGGAATTGGTCAAAGACGGTCAAGACATTCCGTTTGAAACCTTCCTTGGCTTTAAAGGTAATAAAGTACCGGATATTGATTTAAACTTTTCTGGAGATTATCAGCCTATTGCTCATAACTATACTAAAGTATTGTTTGGTGAAAAAAATGTTTATCGTGCTGGTACTATAGGAACTGTGGCTGATAAAACGGCTTACGGTTATGTCAAAGCTTATGAACGTGATACAGAGCAGAACATTCGCAGCGCTGAGATCGACCGTTTGGCTAAGGGTGCAACAGGGGTTAAACGCACGACCGGTCAACACCCCGCTGGAATATTAGTTGTTCCTGACTACATGGATATCTATGACTTCACTCCTATTCAATACCCGGCAGACGATACCAGTGCCGCTTGGAAAACTACTCATTTTGATTTCCATTCGATCCATGACAACATTTTAAAACTAGATATTTTAGGACACGATGACCCGACGATGATCCGCATGCTTCAAGATCTTTCAGGAATAGATCCTAAATCGATTCCCACTGACGATCCCGGAGTAATGGCCCTTTTTTCAGGTACAGACATTTTGAAAGTAACTGAAGAACAGATCCAATCTAAAACAGGTACGTTAGGAATACCTGAGTTTGGTACGCGGTTTGTCAGAGGCATGCTTGAAGAAACACATCCAAAGACTTTCGCTGAGCTTTTAAAGATATCCGGTTTATCTCATGGAACCGATGTCTGGTTAGGTAATGCCGAGGAACTGATCAGAAACAAAACTGTTACTATGCCTGAAGTCATCGGTTGTCGTGACGATATTATGATGGATCTGATCCATATGGGAGTAGAATCAGATCTAGCTTTCAAAATTATGGAGCACGTTAGAAAAGGCCGGGGCATCCCGGATGATTGGCAGACACAAATGCGAGATTCCAACGTGCCGGAATGGTATATCGGAGCTTGTCTCAAAATTAAGTATATGTTTCCTAAGGCTCATGCAGCGGCATACGTCTTAATGGCCTTGCGTATTGCATATTTCAAAGTTTATTTTCCTGTTATCTACTATGCTGCTTATTTTTCTGTTCGTGCTGACGATTTTGACCTTGTTGCCATGGTTCATGGTAAGCAATCTGTCAAAGCTGTGATACAAGACATCACGTCTAAGGGTAATGATGCAACTGCAAAGGAAAAGAACCTGTTGACTGTCTTGGAACTTGCCAATGAAATGCTGGAACGCGGCTATAAATTCAAAATGGTCGATCTAAAACATTCTGATGCATCAGATTGGCTGATCGTAAATAATGACACATTATTAGCTCCATTTTCTGCAATTCCTGGCTTAGGACTGAACGTCGCCAAACAAATCGTTGCAGCTCGCGAAGAACAGGCTTTCCTATCTAAGGAAGATTTGTCTAAGCGCGGAAAGGTTTCTAACACCTTAATAGAGTATATGACTGACAACCATGTTCTGGATGATTTGCCAGATGAAAATCAGTTGAGTTTATTTGATAATCTTTTTTAGTTTTGCTTTGGTGTTCGTTAATCATAAATTGACAAACATATATAAATACCTCTGGTTAAATGGGCTAGCAGCAGTCACAATTTGCTTTTTTAAGGGGACCATGTTATTATAATAACAGTAACTTGATAACTCGTAATGAGTGGGCAGAGATGCTCACTCTTTTTATTGGAAATGATGAAAGTAAATTTTTAAACGGAAATTATTTTTCAAAAAAGGAGGGCAAGATGTGAGTAGCGTTGTTGAAACAGTAACTGATTTGGCAAGTCCTATAATGGAGGCTCACCATTTTGATTTGGTTGATGTTCAATTCGTCAAGGAAGGCCAAAGCTGGTACCTTCGTGTTTTTATCGATAAAAAAGGCGGTATTACAATTGATGAATGCGCGTTGGTCAGTGATGAGCTTAGTGAAAAGCTTGATGCAATGAAGCCAGATCCAATCCAACATCCTTATTACTTGGAGGTTTCTTCTCCTGGTGCAGAGCGGCCGCTGAAAAAAGAACGTGATTTTAAAATAGCAGCGAAGCAGCATGCCAATGTTTTTGTCAGCCTATATGAAAAAGTAGCCAACAGTAAACAATATGAAGGTCACCTAATTGGTTTGACCACTGAGGAATTGACCTTGGAGTATCGCGATAAGTCCCGTAAGAAACAAGTCACTATTCCAAGAAATAAAATCGCCAAGGCTCGTTTAGC
Organism: uncultured Ligilactobacillus sp.; assembly: GCA_934215475.1. Classification (GTDB taxonomy): domain Bacteria; phylum Bacillota; class Bacilli; order Lactobacillales; family Lactobacillaceae; genus Ligilactobacillus. The sequence continues at coordinate 12,721 of CAKPZY010000003.1, read as the reverse complement.
CGTTGAATTTTAAATAAGCTATGAACAAGGAGTAAATAAAATGAGTAAGGAACTGCTTGGTGCTCTTGATTCTTTAGAAAAAGAAAAGGGCGTCAAAAAAGAAGTAGTGATCGAAGCCTTGGAAAATGCTTTGGTTTCTGCTTATAAACGTAATTATAATCAGGCGCAAAACGTTGAAGTTGATTTTGACAAAGAAAAGGGTAATATTCACGTTTATGCTGTCAAAGAAGTTGTTGATGAAGTCTTTGATTCACGCTTAGAAGTTAGTTTAAAAGATGCGTTGGAGATCAATAAAGCATATGAAGTCGGGGATACGATCCGTTTTGAAGTTACACCAAAAGACTTTGGGAGAATTGCCGCTCAAACCGCTAAACAAGTGATCATGCAGCGTGTGCGTGAAGAAGAGCATAACATTATTTATAACCAGTATATCCAGTATGAAAACGAAATCGTTACTGGAGAAGTGGAACGTAGAGATAATCGTTATATTTATGTCAATTTAGGCAGAGTAGAGGCTTTACTTTCACGCCAAGATCAGATCGAAGGTGAAGAATACAAGTCGCACGACCGTATCAAAGTTTACATCTATAAGGTCGAAAATACTTCGAAGGGACCCCAAGTTTATGTTAGTCGTTCCCATCCAGATCTTTTGAAACGTTTGTTTGAACAAGAGATCCCTGAAATCTATGATGGTACGGTTGAGATCATGTCAATTGCCAGAGAAGCTGGGGATCGCGCCAAAGTTGCTGTACGTTCAAACGACAGTAATGTTGATCCGGTTGGCACCTGTGTTGGCCCGAGAGGAGAGCGTGTACAAACGATCGTTAACGAGCTCCGGGGTGAAAACATGGATATCGTACAATGGGAAGAAGAACCAGCAGATTTTATTGCGAATGCACTAAATCCTGCTGATGTTTTAGAAGTCCGATTCGATCCTGAAAATGAGCATGCCTGCACGGTCGTTGTACCAGATGATCAACTTTCTTTAGCAATCGGGAAACGTGGCCAAAATGTCAGGTTAGCTGCGCGACTCACTGGTTATAAGATCGATATTAAATCTGAAACAGATATAGAGCAAGTTGGCGAGCCAACGCAAAATGAACCTGACGAAGAAAATGAAAATAGTTCAGAATCAAGTGAAGCTCAAGAAAATGACAGTGAACCGACAGGGCAAAAATCAGATTTGCAAAAAGATAACACAGATACCAAACAATAAATAAGAGGTGATCTACCGTGGCAAAAAGAAAGATTCCCATGCGTAAAGACATTGTTTCTGGTGAGATGTTTCCTAAAAAAGAATTGGTTCGAGTAGTAAAAAACAAGGAAAATGAAGTCAGCATTGATCCGACTGGAAAAAAACAGGGTCGTGGTGCGTATATTCGTTTGGATGTAGCGGCGGCTAAAACAGCACGGGATGCCAACACATTTGATAAAACATTTGGAACCAAGATCGATTCGTCCTTTTATGATGAACTAGTTGCCTATGTCGATCACCAAGTTGCACGGATGGAATTATTTGGCAATGGAAAATAAACAAAAGGTCTTAAATCTGTTAGGTTTGGCGCGTAGAGCTAGAAAAGTGACGGCTGGGTCTGATATGGTTTTAAAACAAATTAGAGCGCGAAAAGCAGCAATAGTTTTCGTGGCAGCAGATTGTGCTGAAAACACGCAAAAAAAATTTAATGACAAGTGTCGAAGCTATAATGTCAGTTTATCTCAAGCTTTCACAGAGCTTGAGCTGAGCCAAGCGATCGGACAGAAACGAAGAGTTGTCGCAGTGACTGACATGGGCTTCGGAAGTAAAATGATCGAGCTATTGTCGACTTAAGCGGATCAAACGGAGGGCTGTTTGTTTCGTTATGGCCAGGCAGTTGCTCCGCAGAATCTAATCGGAGGTTGATGGTATGAGCAAAAAACGAATTTATGAGTTAGCTAAGGAATTAAAAGTAAGTAGTAAAGATGTAATCAAGGTTGCTGAAGACAAGGGGTTTAAGGTCGGCAATCATATGTCGGTGCTGGGTGATAATGAGGAACGCCAGATTCGTGAATTTTATCAACCCAAAAAGAAGGCAGCTGCCAAGAAATCAACTGTTAAAGCACCAAATGCTAAAAAGCCGACTGCAAAAAAAATTGTCGGTAAAAAGAGTGAACAAAGACCAAAGACAGTTCCTGTCAGAGCTCACGCTCACCAGCAAAGCACCGCTAAACGAAACGCCGCTCATCATGGCCAAACACAAAGCATTCAAAAGAATAGTCATAACGGTTCAGTCAAATCAGGGCATGTGTCAGGGGCAGCGAGAAAACCTGCTCGTCAACAGGCCAGTGCTCAACACACTAGTCGCCCGCAAAATAATAACTTGCATAAAAACACTGACCACCGAAGTGAACGTAATGTAACCAATCATAACAACCACAACAATAACAACAATAATAACAGTAAACGATTTAACAATAATAATAATAGTAACAGATTTAATAACAACGAAAGACCTAACAGCAAGAATAATCGAAATAAAAATTATCGCAAGAAGAACAGACGTAATAACCGCAAAAACAATCGGAATATTAAGATCAAACATAATCCGGTCGCACAGCGGAAAAACAAGCCATTGCCGGAAACACTTGTTTACACCTTGGGAATGAATGTTGCTGACATTGCTAAAAAGATCCATCGTGAACCTGCTGAAATTATCAAAAAACTCTTTATGATGGGTGTGATGGTCAACCAAAACCAATCGCTCGATAAAGACACGATTGAGCTACTAGCCGCTGATTATGGTATTAAAGCTCAAGAAAAAGTTGAAGTTGATATGTCTGATATCGATAAATTCTTTGAAGATGAACAGGAAAATCAGAATAATCTTGTATCGAGGCCGCCAGTAGTAACGATCATGGGACACGTTGATCATGGTAAAACAACTCTACTCGATAAGTTGCGTAATTCTCATATTACCGAGGGTGAAGCAGGCGGGATCACACAGCATATTGGTGCTTATCAGTTAAAACATGGAGACAAGACTATTACTTTCTTGGATACTCCTGGACATGCTGCATTTACCAGTATGCGTGCACGTGGAGCTGATATCACAGATATTACGATCTTGGTCGTTGCGGCTGACGATGGGGTCATGCCTCAGACAATTGAAGCTATCAACCATGCTAAGGCAGCAAAAGTACCAATCATCGTTGCAGTTAATAAGATCGACAAGCCTGGTGCCAATCCTAATCATGTTATGGAGCAATTGAGCGAATACGGCTTGATCCCTGAAAGCTGGGGCGGCGATACGATCTTCGTTGAAATTTCTGCCAAATTTGGTAAGAATATCGGCGAGCTGCTGGACATGATCATTTTGGAATCAGAAATGCTCGAATTAAAGGCCAACCCAACACAACATGGTGCTGGCTCTGTTATTGAAGCTCGTTTGGATAAGGGCAAAGGGCCGGTTGCTTCTTTGCTTGTTCAGCAAGGAACCTTGCATACAGGCGACCCAATCGTTGTCGGCAACACATTTGGACGTGTCCGGACAATGACTAATGCACGCGGCAAGGCAATTAAGCAAGCTGCACCTGCTACACCGGTAGAAATTACCGGCTTAAGCGACGTCCCAGATTCTGGTGATCGTTTTGTTACTTTTGATGATGAAAAAACGGCTCGTGCTGCAGGTGAAAAACGTGCAGAACAGGCTGTACTCAGAGAGCGGCAACACACTAATCATGTCACACTGGATAATTTGTTTGACACCTTAAAAGAAGGCGAAATGAAGGAAGTTAGTGTGATCATTAAGGCTGATGTTCAGGGTTCTGTTGAGGCACTTGCACAAAGCTTTAAAAAGATCGACGTCGAAGGTGTTCGCATCAACATCATCCACCAAGCCGTGGGTGCGATCAATGAAAGTGATGTTACCTTAGCGGAAGCATCCAATGCTATTATTATCGGTTTTAATGTTCGTCCAACTCCGCGCGCACGCGCACAAGCTGAAAGAGATAAGGTCGATATTCGTTTGCATAATGTGATCTATAAGGCTATCGATGAAGTTGAGACGGCCATGAAGGGTATGCTTGAACCAGAATATGAGGAAAAGGTTACCGGCCAAGTTGAAATCAGAGAGACGTACAAAGTTTCGAAATTGGGAACTATCGGCGGCGGTTACGTTTTGAATGGATATATTCAACGTGATAGCGGTGTCCGGGTCATTCGCGACGGAATAGTGATCTACGAAGGTAAATTAGCTAGTTTGAAACGATTCAAAGACGATGTCAAAGAAGTCAAATCGGGCTTTGAATGCGGCTTGATGATTGAAAAATACAATGACATCAAAGTTGGCGATCAAATCGAGGCCTTTATTATGGAACAGGTTCCAGTCAAGTAAACAATTTGTGACGAGTTAAAAGCAGTAAGCATCTTAGCTTTCAAGGAGGAGAATAATGGCACAACAAATACGTGTCGGCCGCCTAGCTCAAGAGATCCAACGCGAGGTCAATGATATCTTACAAAAACGCGTGCGTGATCCCAGAGTCTCAGGAGTCACGATCACTGGTGTTGATGTAACTGGCGATCTGCAACAAGCAACGATATATTACAGTATTTTGTCCGATTTGGCTTCAGACCAAGAAAAGACTGCCAGGGGCCTCAAAAAAGCAACTGGTTTAATTCGTGGAGAACTTGGGCATAGACTTAGCATCTATGTCACTCCTGAGATTCATTTTAAACAGGACAAGTCGGAAAAATATGGTGAACATATTGATGAATTATTGCGAAAGCTGCATCAAGAAGAACAATAAGCGTTTTTAGCGAAGCAAACTTTTGATTACTAGAAACGAATAAGCGGGTCAAAACATATTATTTATGTGATTTGGCCAGGGCCGTCGCAAAACGATGTTTTGTGGCGGCCTTTTAACAACTGCGTAAAAAACAATTTGTGTGACCGGATTTTTTGAGTTTACTTTTAAATGCAGTTGTCCACGGCAGATTCACAGTTGTGAATTACCTGCTGTTTCGTGCTTGTGATAATGATAAGTTTAGATTTGGAGGAACTAATGATGGATGGGATCTTACCGTTATTCAAAGAAAGAGGAATGACTAGTAATGACGCGGTTTTCAAATGCCGAAAAATTTTTAAAACCGGGAAAGTCGGTCATTCTGGAACACTTGATCCGAATGTGGACGGTGTTTTGCCGATCTGTATCGGTAAAGCCACTAAGGTTGTGAATTATTTAATGGATTCCGGTAAAATTTACCGTGGTCAGATCACATTGGGATTTGCGACTGAAACTGAAGATCTAGAAGGAAAAATCATTAAGCAGCAGAATTTAGCTCAGGCATTTACATCTACTCAGATCAATGAGAAGATGCAAGAACTAACGGGGACTATGCTGCAGATCCCGCCGCTGTATTCGGCCATCAAAGTAAATGGGCGGCGCTTATATGATTATGCGCGTCATGGTGATCCTGTCGTTAGACCAAAGCGGAAAATCACAGTAGATTACTTTAAACAGATACAACCTTCATCATTTGATCCATCTGCCGGCCGCCAAAAAATTTACTTCGAAGTAGGATGTCAAAAAGGAACATATGTGAGAACGCTGGCTGTGGATCTGGGGAAAAAGTTAGGCGTACCTGCAGTAATGTCTGATCTAACGAGAATTAAAAGCGGTGGGTTTTCACAAGAAGAAGCAATTAGTTTGGAAAGGCTAAGTGCAATGGATCAGGAACAGCTGGCTGACATCTTGAGGCCAGTCAGCCATGCACTAAAAAAATTTCCCACTTATGAATTAAGTGATGGAGAATGGAAAATCGTTAAGAATGGCGGTTTCCTGGAATTAAATAAACTGCGAAGTCAGGAAGGGCCCTTGCATAAAATCGTTTTATTTTTTGAAAGACGGGCACGGTGCGTTTATTATTACAATACGCAAAAAGCGATATATCAACCGGAACAAATGATAGACCTAGGGTGAAAGGAAAGTGAAAGATGCAAGTCATTAATCTATCAGCACCTTATGACAAAAAACAGATCCCAGCTGGTCCTGTTATTTTGGCGTTAGGATTCTTTGATGGTGTCCATCGGGGACATCAAGAGGTTATTCATGCTGCCAAAAAATTAGCGGTGGAAAAAAACGTAAAATTAGCCGTTATGACTTTTGATCGTTATCCTAAAGGAGTCTACCAGAAATTAGCTCCTGAGGATATACGCTATTTAACATTGACAAAACGTAAACTCGAATTATTTTCTGAGTTGGGTGCTGATATAGCTTACGTCTTGGAATTTAACAGCAATATGACCAAGATGAGGCCACAAGATTTTGTCGACAATTATATTGTCGGTCTTAATGCAGTTGGAGCTGTAGCTGGTTTCGATTTCACCTATGGAAAACCAGACAGCGCCAACATGAGTGTCTTATCAGATTACGCCCGTGGACGCTTTACCATCCACGAGGTTCCCGAATTAAAAGAACGCTCACAAAAAGTTGGTTCTACTCAAATTAAGGCGGCTTTGGATCAAGGTAAAATTCAGCATGCTAATGCCCTGTTAGGCTATCCCTTTGAGACTTCCGGGATCGTAGTTCACGGAAAAGCTCGTGGCCGTACGATGGGATTTCCTACCATTAACGTAAAAGTAGATCAACAACAAAAACTACCTACTATCGGGGTCTATGCCGTTAAGGTACAAATCGATGAAAAGTGGTTTGATGGCATGGCTTCAGTTAGTCATAACGAAACTTTCGGTCCAAATAGAAAACTGACTGTAGAGATCAATCTCTTTGATGTGAAACAAGATTTTTACAATAAAGATGTTCGAGTACAGTGGTTTCAATTCTTACGTTCTTCAATTAAATTTGCGGATGTCGCTGATTTGATCGAGCAAATGAAACAAGATGAAACAAACACCAGAAAATTTTTCAATGATTTAAATGTTTCAGGCTTTAGTGTAAAAAGCTTATGAACGAGGCGTTTTGTTACTTCATACTTTGCTAGTCATAGATTGAAAGTAATATTTTTAACTGAAAACTTTCAGTTAATTTTTTCAAGAAAATCGTCAAAAAACACTGACATTCCTTGACGTTTAATATAATGACGTGTATATTAATAATTGACTTAGCACTCAAGAGTGTTAAGTGCTAAAAAGAGGTGATTGCGATGCTCACACAAAGACAATTACTGATTTTGGAGACAATTATTCAGGACTACGCCAACGTTGGTCAACCGATCGGTTCTAAAAAGCTGCAAGAACAATTACCGGTGCATGTCAGTTCCGCAACCATTCGTAATGAAATGGCTGTCTTAGAACAGGCGGGTTATATAATGAAGGAACATTTAAGCTCCGGACGTGTTCCTTCTTTAGAAGGCTACCGTTATTATATTGATAATATGCTTACCCCCACAAAATTGGATAAGCATACACTTGCGGCCATTCACGAGGGATTGGCAAATAATTTCTCAAAGGTCGATGAGATCATTGCAACTTCTGCTAGACTATTATCTGAGATGACTGATTATACGGCGATTTCACTCAAGCCTGGTTCTAAGGATGTAAAACTTGAAGGATTTCGTCTGGTCCCACTGAGTATGTTGCAAGTCATGCTGATCATGGTCACTAGCGATGGAACGGTGGAAAGTCAGATCTTCAATGTTCAAAAGGGGATCCATGGAGATCAGATGGAAGCCGTGGTGCGTTTGATCAATGAACAGGTTGTTGGTTTGCCGCTAGATCAAGTTAGCGCACGGTTACAGTCTAATGCCCCAAAATTACGTAATTATTTGCGGGGTTCACTTAACCTGCTTAATGTTTTTGATAATGTTTTGGATAGGGCTGTTCACCAGCAAATATTCGTGGACGGCAAAGAAAACTTGCTGAATTATTTAGACAGTGAAAATATTGAGCAGGTAAAGTCCATTTACAATTTAGTAGATCATAGTTCCGCGCTAAGCAAACTTTTAACCAATAAACCGCATGATGTTGCAGTTTTTATAGGTGATGAGCTTGCAGATAAGTTGTTAAGCAATTACAGTGTTATATCGGCGCGCTATTATGATGGTAATAATGGAGAAGGGCTGATTGCGATCCTTGGTCCGACTAATATGCAGTATTCAAAAATGCTAGGAGTGTTAGACGGATTAAGGTTTGAATTATCGCGGAGGCTGACCAATTATTATCATGGCTTTAATGAATAGGAAAAGGGGTGTTGGTGTGACTGACAAACAAAAAGCAACTAAGGATTCTGAAAATAAAGTAAAGGCTGCTTCCAGCAGTAAAACAGCAAAGGCAGATCAAAAGAAACCTACTAAGACTGAAACTGCCAAGAAGAAATCTAAAAAAGTAACCAGTCAACTAGAAGACCTTAAGCAAAAAAATTCTAAGCTCGAGGATAAGTATCTGAGGGCAGAGGCTGAAATCGCCAATATGCAGACCCGTTATAAAAAAGAACAAGATCGTTTGTTAAAGTATCAGGGCCAAGAGATAGCGAGAGCTATTTTGCCAGCTATTGACAATTTAAATCGTGCTTTGGCAATCGAAGTTAACGATGAGCATTCTAAACAATTGAAGAAGGGCGTTGAAATGGTCGCTAAGGACATTCAAGAAGCTCTTTCTAATAATGGGGTCCAACAAATTGATGCTTTAAACAAGAAGTTTGATCCTAAGTTCCACCAGGCTGTGAAAACTGTTCCAGTCGGTGAAGGACAAGAACCTGAAACAGTCGTCCAAGTCTTCCAAGAAGGATACATGCTTAAAGATCGTGTATTGAGGCCGTCCATGGTCGTTGTTGCACAATAAATGTTATTAAATACTAAAAAAATTTCAAGAGAGGTAGAATTGTATGTCAAAAGTTATTGGTATTGATTTAGGGACAACTAACTCTGCAGTTGCTGTCCTTGAAGGTAAAGACGCAAAAATCATTACAAACCCGGAAGGAAACCGTACTACTCCTTCTGTTGTTTCCTTCAAAAATGGCGAAACACAAGTCGGTGAAGTTGCCAAGCGCCAAGCTATTACTAACCCAGATACAGTTTCATCCATCAAGCGTCATATGGGCGAATCCGGCTACAAGGTTTCCGCTGGCGGTAAGGATTATACTCCACAAGAAATTTCTGCGATGATCTTACAGCATATCAAAGAGTACGCTGAATCATACCTAGGAGAATCAGTTTCTCAGGCTGTTATTACAGTTCCAGCATACTTCAATGATTCCCAGCGTCAAGCTACCAAAGATGCCGGTAAAATTGCTGGCTTAAAAGTTGAAAGGATCGTTAACGAACCTACTGCTGCTGCTTTAGCTTATGGCTTGGACAAGACAGATAAAGACGAAAAAATCATGGTTTATGACCTTGGCGGCGGTACTTTTGATGTTTCCATCCTTGAATTAGGCGACGGTGTCTTCCAAGTACTTTCGACTAATGGTGATACTCACCTTGGCGGTGATGATTTTGATAACAAGATCATTAACTGGTTAGTTGATAACTTTAAGCAGGAAAACGGGATCGACCTTTCAAAAGACAAAATGGCTATGCAACGTCTGAAAGATGCTGCAGAAAAAGCTAAGAAGGACCTTTCTGGTATTTCTTCAGCTCAGATCTCATTGCCATTTATTACTGCCGGGGACTCTGGACCATTGCACTTGGAGACCACTTTGACTCGGGCCAAATTTAATGAATTAACATCTGATTTGGTAGAAAAGACTCGGGTTCCAGTACAAAATTCCTTGTCTGATGCAGGCTTATCAACCGGCGATATCGACGAAGTCATTTTAGTTGGTGGTTCTACTCGGATCCCAGCTGTTAAAGGATTAGTTGAAAAAGAAACTGGTCATAATCCAAATGAATCGGTTAACCCAGACGAAGCCGTTGCCTTGGGTGCTGCTATTCAGGCTGGAGTTATCACTGGTGATGTTAAAGATGTCGTCTTATTGGATGTTACTCCATTATCGTTAGGTATTGAAACTATGGGCGGAGTCTTTACTAAATTGATCGATCGTAATACGACGATCCCAACATCTAAATCACAAGTCTTCTCAACGGCAGCGGATAATCAACCGGCTGTGGATATTCATGTGCTGCAAGGTGAACGTCCGATGGCTGCTGATAACAAGACACTGGGTCGTTTCCAATTGACAGATATTCCAGCTGCTCCACGTGGTGTTCCTCAGATTCAAGTTTCATTTGACATTGACAAAAACGGGATCGTAAACGTCTCTGCCAAAGACCTTGGGACTAATAAAGAACAAAAGATCACGATCAAGAGTTCATCTGGTTTGTCAGATGAAGAGATCGATCGGATGGTCAATGAAGCTAAGAGTAATGAAGAAAGCGACAAGAAGCGCAAAGAAGAAGTAGACTTAAAGAATGAAGTCGATCAACTTATTTTCCAAACAGATAAAACTTTGAAAGAAGTTAAGGATAATAAAGCGGTCGGCGAAGATGAAGTCAAGAAGATCAAAGACGCGCGTGATGCTTTGAAGAAAGCCCAAGAGGCTAATAATATTGATGACATGAAGACTAAGAAAGATGACTTAACCAAATTAGTTCAAGACATGTCAGTTAAACTTTACCAACAAGCACAACAAGCACAACAAGCCAAGGGTAAAGATAATAACAATGGTAATTCATCTTCCAACGACAACAACTCCGATGATGGTGATACAGTCAACGGAGATTTCAAAGAAGTTAATCCGGACGACAAAAAGTAATTAGTTGATCGTTGTTTAAAAAGTCGGAGTCCGAAACGGACTTTGACTTTTTATTTGAAATTAGATGTGATAAGCTGGAAGAACTTAAGATGAATTAATTTGGAGGACGAATATGGCTGAGCAAAGGGATCCATATGAAGTTCTTGGAGTTTCCAAAGATGCTTCGAGTGATGAGATCAAAAAAGCATATCGGAAACTATCTAAGAAATACCATCCGGATCTAAATCATGAGCCGGGTGCTGAGGAAAAATTTAAAGAAGTCAACGAAGCGTATGAGATTTTAAACAACCCGCAAAAGAAAGCCCAATATGACCAGTATGGTTCTACGGGTCAGCAAGGCGGCTTCGGTGGTAATGGCGGCTTTGGCGGCGGTTTTGACCAAGGCGGTTTCGGAGATTTTGGCGGTTTCGATGATATTTTTGGTTCATTTTTTGGCGGCGGAAATCGTCGGCGGAATCAAAATGGACCTCGTCAGGGCAGAGACCTGCAATACGAAATGCACTTGACATTTGAAGAAGCCATTTTTGGCAAAAAATCTACAATCGACTATACTCGCGAGGCCCAATGTAAAACCTGTGGCGGGAATGGTGCTAAGCCCGGAACTTCACCGCAGACTTGCTCTAAGTGTGGAGGGCGCGGTTTTATTCAAGTCCAACGCCAAACTCCTTTAGGAAGAGTGATGACACAGCAACAATGTGATCAATGTCATGGTACAGGTAAGGAAATTAAAGAAAAATGTCCAACTTGCCATGGCAGCGGCCATGTTCAAGAAAAGCATGCAGTCGAAGTTAATGTGCCCGCTGGTGTCGAGGACGGAAACCAGATGCGCTTGCAAGGCCAAGGCGAAGCCGGCGAGAATGGCGGACCTTATGGTGATTTGTATATTGTCTTTACTGTCGCCCCAAGTAAACTATTTAAGCGCGATGGTGCTGAGATCTACCTGGACCAAAACATTTCGTTTGTTCAAGCGGCACTTGGTGATGAGATCGAAGTAAAGACAGTGCACGGGAAGGTCAAATTGACGATCCCAAGCGGTACACAGACAGGTACAACATTTCGGTTGCGCGGTCAAGGAGCTCCACGGTTGCGGGGAAAGGGCAACGGTGATCAGCGTGTAACTGTCAAAGTTGTTACCCCGCAGAGACTAAATAAAAAGCAAAAGGAAGCGCTCAATGATCTGGCTGCCGCTTCAGGCGAAAAGACCACTGGTGATGGTTCATTTTTTGACCGCTTTAAAAAGTAATCAGAATGTTCAGTAGAAAATAAGGACCCCCTGTGAAAAGGAGGGCCTTTTTTTTATGAAGATAACTTATTATGTGGTTCGTGATTGCTTTTTACCGTTGCTTTCTTTAAAATTAAAACATGTAAAAAATATACTTTAACGAGGAGAAAAAAATGACTGTTTCTAAAAATGACAAATCTACTAAAAGTGATCCTGATGTTGCCCCTGTCAAAGCCTATATCGGATGTTCTTGGTTTAGTGACGAACAGATAGCATTAATGAATGCTGGTTTAGATGCAATCGAACAAAATCCAACGATCAGCCGCAAATTTTCGCATTACCCATTGGATTTCCAGTATAAGGGGCTCAATGTGCATGACGACCCAGAAGTGATGAATGGGGTTGAATGGCAAGTGCAGACATTTAGAGCTGATATCGCAGGTATCCAAAGCTCAGATCTAGGTATCATGCTTTATGATCCTAATGATATTGATGACGGTATGGCTTATGAATGCGGAGTTTTGGCCACGATGAATAAACCCGTGATTTTGGTGATCCCTGAGGACAACCAAAAACCGTTAAATTTGATGATGGCTCACGGTGTAACCAGGATCATTAATATTTCTGAACTGGCTGAATATGATTTTCGACATGTTACCCTGGGGACTTATAGAGGTAAAGTATTTTAAAAATATGATGTTACTTTTTGGCATAGTGTTGAAATACATTATGTCTTTTTTTATGTTGCTAAATGTCAAATTAAGTTAGAAATTCTTGCAGTTGTTCATTTGTAATATGATTCATGAAGGCCTCCAGGGG
>CAKPZY010000002.1 GCA_934215475.1 uncultured Ligilactobacillus sp. | reverse complement strand
TCCTACAATAAATAAGAAAGTCCAAAATATGGAACTGATTTTGAATATTTTCATTCTCATCCTTCTTTCTTTAACCTAAAACTTTGTAAACTTCTTATAAATCTAAATAAAATAAATCAAGGTCATTACTTACAAATAAATCCTGAAATATTATTTAGCTAAATGTTGATAGCTTCATATAAGGAGCTTTAATGTACTCTAACTTGCCATTTTTGCCATGAATGGCCACAAAACCATCGTTATCAGGATAATCAATTTTTATAATATCTGTTCCGTCAACTTCATAGATATAAGTATTATCGTCTAGAACCTTACCACCGTATGCATATTCAAACTTCTTAATCTCTTTCATGTTTCAATACCTTCCTTTACTAGGTTCTAATAACACCTGCAATTGCTATCAACGTGTCAAACTTTCGCTGGAGGTTAATTGATAATCTCCAGAGGTGTTTGTACGGTCAGAGCCCTCACCAGAAAGTCTGGTTAAGACGTAAATGCTAACATCCGCTTTATTCTCATCAATATCTTTTTGAGAAACTTCTGGATCAGCATATCTGAATACATGAGGATTTTGATCTCCAAGTGCTTTTTCATATTTTTCTTTGGAAGACAGCAACCACGAATTGTCAACAATATTTATATTTGCATCCTCTAAGCCATCTTTAATCGAAATATTTTGGCGATTATTTACTGATCCTGATCCCCAGCCGCCAATTGCAGTTGCGTGTGCTCCATATCCAAATAAAGCCACGCTCTGTCCTTTTTGCAACGGGAGTGCTTGTTGTTTGTTTTTCAGTAAAACTGTCCCGCCCCTGGCAATTTTAGTAGATAAAGCTGAGATTACCTTTCTCAATGGTTGTTGGTTGATCAGATGTATCCGCAGCTTTGATCGTCCACTGATTACTAAGTATGCTTCCTAAAAAAATTGCTAAAAATGATAGGACCCATATCACAATATGCTTGATATTACTCGGACTTTCCTTGACCATAGGAATCACTCCAATCCTAATTAGGACCGGTTACATTACTTAATTTATTATGTTCTTTTGGTCACATAAATACCAATATCGACACATTTTTTGCCCTGTTCATTGGATCTCTGTTCGCATTATAAACATAAAAAAGCAAGTTCAAAGTGAACCCCAATAATTAGAGCTAGTGTTAAATCATTTTGGGGCACGTCACTGGCCATTATGGATTCAGTATTCAATCGGACTCATACTGCTCATTTTGGTATTTATACCGTATTAATTGTAGTAATGGCATACTTCCTGAACTGCCTGTTCGAACTTGCCGAAAACTAACTCCCGCGGGCGGTAATTTCTGGGTTAGTCATAAACTGCTGAACTTCTGCGAACAACTCAACCTAAATACCGTCTCCCTTTTAGAGGCCCACAAAGCAACAATACCTTTTACCCGTGAAGCGTTGCATAATGTTGGCGCTAGCAGTCCCAGTCATGGCTATTGTTAACTATTAATGAAGCTTTGGCCAATCTTACTTAAAAAATCAGCCATCAGCAGCATCCATCATGCTTCTTGTGAATAATAGATCGTAGCCTTGATGTCTTGGTGGTGATTACCAAATTCTTTTCCAAAAATCGTCACGCCCCCATAGATCTCATCATTTAAAGGCAAAACTGCCATCTTCAAAGCCAACCTTTTTTGCTTTTCCAGATGGAGATCAGTCACGTTAACTTTAGAGATCGTAAGGCTGTCCACTGCCGTATCGATCTTACCGATCCTAATGTGTTTCAACAAACCGTACTGACTAAAATCATCAGGCCACCATTCAGGAGTATAAGTCCCCCGGACATCAGAATAATTGCCTGGCAATTCGATAGCTCCAATAAAAATATCATTCAGCCAAAAGCCAATTCTGGAACGCCAATTATTGTTGGACAACGGAAACTCGCTGGATAATTCTAAGTCGAATTCCACCAGCTCGGCTTTCCCATCCGCTGGTATTTCATTAGGAATAATATATTCGATCTCCCCTTTAGTAAACCAGATCAGCTGAGCTTTAAACCGCTCCGCAGAAAAAAGCACATTCATATCATCCATCGTACCTACTATTTCTTTAGATGTGGCCAAACCGCAAGACGGCTCCACGTCTTCAATGTCAAAATAACTCCCCACGGGGATCGAATATACCTTGTTATAGTACTGGGGAAATATCTTTTCGGGAAAATTAACCAATATTTGCTCCACATTCATCCGCGGAACTATTTCCCGACCATCCTGCCCTTTTTTTAATTGAATCAGATCTGCTTTCTCCAAAATGTGTAAATTTTTTGAAATTGCGGCCTTGCTAACGTTCATCTGTTTCGCCAGCTGTGTGACGGTAATATGTCCACTGGAGATTGCCCGAATGATTTCCAAACGAACTTCTGACCCCAAAGCTTGAAAAACCGGCAAAGAAGCATTATCAATGTCCAAATCCATCATATCACCTCCATTTAGTTAACTTACTCATTAACAATAGTAACTGAATTAGTCTCAACTTTCAAGATATTATCAATTTAAACTAACCATGAGAATTCCCTTCATTTAGTTATTGACAGCGCTTTCCAGTAAACGTATCATAGAAGGGTAAAAAGCGCTTTTTTAAATTTTGTTAGCAATATAGTGAACTATTACGTTGTCCTAAGGAGGCTCACCGATGAAGAAACTATATATATTTTTAGCGCTAGCAGCATCTTTATGTATTTCGTTTTTTATCGGGACCAATGTTAATACAGTCCATGCGGATTCCTCAAAACAAATCGTTTTTTGGAATCCCTTCACTGGTCCTGATGGCACCAACATGCAAAAGTTAGTTAATCAATACAACAAAACTAACCCAAAGTATAAGGTGAAGAATGTCTCTTTGACAGAGGTGGATATGTACTCCAAGATCCCAACCATCGTCAATTCCGGCAAAGGGATACCTGATCTGCAGATAGTCCATGTGGAACGGATCAAAGATTATGTTCACAATGGTTTGCTGGATAACTATGACCCTTATATGAAGAAATTCCCCAAGATCAAGGGCAGCAATTATGTCCCAGAAGCTTGGAAGAATGGTGCTTATAAGGGACACCGCTATGGTATACCATTAGACATTCATACCACTTTTATGTATTACAACAAAGACCTGGTCAAAAAATATTGTCCACACGCCTTAGATGATAATATTGTCACTTTCAAGGAAATCAAAGCAGCGGGCGAGAAAGCTAAGAAAGATGGGATCGTTGCTTTAGGTTTAACGTGGTGGAAGCCAAACTTTCTTTCGTTATACGGCCAATTAGGCGGCAAATTAACTAAGAACGGCAAAGATCCTACTTTGTACAACAAAACCGCAAAAAAGGTGATCAACATTTATAAAGACTTGCATGACGATGGTATCACTTCTCTGGATGGTCAAGATCCAATGCAATTATTCCTAACTGGTAAAGAAATCTTCCATCCTGAAGGGATTTGGATGAATAATCAGATCAAAGAAGGCAACATCAAATATGGTGTGACTAATGCTCCGCAAATTTCATCTAACCCAAAAAAGATGGTCAACTGGTCTTCAAGTCATCAATTCGTCTTGTTGAAACAACCGAAGCGCAACAAAGCAAAGACAGTGGGAACTCTGAGATTTATCAACTGGGTCAGATCACATTCATTGAATTGGGCTAAAGCCGGCCAAAACCCTGCTTCTCTGGCGATCACAAAAAGCAAACAGTATAAGAAGATGCAGCAATCATTTTTGATCACAAACAAGACTGAACAGAAGTCTTTGCATATCTTTGATTATCGCTATAACGGTTACTTAGCCGATTTCTTGGACCGTTATACTTATGACCCTGTGCTCGGTAAAACCTCATTTTCACATTATTTAAAGAATATGCAAAATACAGTCAAAGATGAAGTTGACGCCCAAATGGAGGATTAAAAAACTCAGGGTGGTTCAACCACATTTTCACGCAACCTATTGGTAATTCTTTTTGGGCTTCGATTTGCTTCAGTCGATTATTTGATAGGAGGGATCTTTTATGGAAGACATGCTTCAAACAACACAAGCAAAGGCAAAAGCTCAGGCAAAAAGTCAGAGCCGCAAGCCAAGGGCAAGCCGTCCCATTATCTACCTGCTGCCTTACTTGCTCATTTTTACAATTTTCTTTCTTGTCCCATTAGTCTTCGGGATCTATGTTTCATTCACAAAATGGGACTTAGTAAGAGCTCCATCTTTTGTGGGTTGGGAAAACTACAAAGATATTCTTTTCTCTAGTTCAATTTTTCATGACCAGCTAGCCAGCGGCCTCTGGCACACGATCTTATTCGTATTACTGGCCGTACCTTTCTGTGTCTTGGTACCGCTGATACTGGCAGTAGCCTTGAACACCAAACCTTTTTGGGCCAAGTTTTTCCAAGGGTTATTTTACTTACCAAGTTTATTTTCCATCTCAGCTGTCGTTATCGTCTGGTCACTCATCTTCAACACCAACTATGGTCCACTAAATACCGTGTTTGGTCTTAAGCAAGTCTGGACTGGTACACAACCTTGGGCTTGGATGGCCATTGTTGTCTTAACTGTCTGGTGGACGATTGGTGGGAACATGATCATTTACCAAGCTGCGTTAAACGGCATTCCCATCGATTACTATGAAGCAGCGGATATGGATGGAGCTTCAGCCTGGTCCAAGTTTATTCATATCACGTTACCAAGTATCCGTGGTCAACTTTTATATACGATCGTTACAACAACCATTGCTCAGTTCAACATTTACGGCCAACCACTGATGTTAACTAATGGTGGGCCAAATGGATCAACTTCCGTGCTGATGATGAACATCCAGCAAAACGCCTTTGGTTCTGGGCAATCGCTAGCAGGTTTGTCCTCGGCAATGGCCGTAATATTAGGTATCTGTATTTCAATCGTTTCAATGGTCCAGTTATATCTGTTACGTGACAGAGATTAAAACAAAGGAGTGAAAACTAATGAAAATCGCAAAAAAAAGTGTAACACAGTGGATCTCCTCGATTTTTCTAGCCGTCCTGGGGTTTATCTGGGTCGTACCTTTGTTATACGGAGTAATGTCTTCATTTAAAAGCAACATTGAAATGCAGTCAGTCGGTTTCCGCTTCTTACCTATTAATTGGATCCTGACCAACTACACTAAATTATTGGAAAACACAGCTAATACTCCAGTCTTCCGGTGGTTCTTAAATTCCTTGATCATCGCGGGCGGATCAACTATTTTGGTTTTGGCAGTGACCTCGCTTTCTGCCTTTGCCTTCTCTCGGTTGCGTTTTAAAGGAAGGAACGTTCTCTTTTATTTCTTGCTTTCAACGATGATGTTCCCACCTGTGATGAATATCATCCCTTTGTACAAGATCATGACGGCTTTAGGTTGGGCTAACACTCCATTGGCTATGATCTTCCCTGCTGCAACCAGTGCATTTAACATTTTCTTGATTCGTCAATTTATGGACAATATTCCAATTGCTTATGATGAGGCCGCAAGGATCGACGGAGCCAGTGACTGGCAGATCTTTCGGATCGTTATTTTGCCGCTGATCAAACCAGTATTGTATGTTGTTGCGCTCTTTACTTTTACAGCATCGTGGAACGACTTCCTCTGGCCATCAATTGTCTTCTCGGATATCAACAAAATGCCAATCACTCCTGGTTTGAAGCTCTTACAGGGTATGTATGTTGCAGATATCCCAATGCTGATGGCAGGTGCGATCATCGCGATCGTTCCGACATTCATCTTATATTTGGTAGCACAAAAGTACTTCCTGCAGTCAATGTCTTTATCTGTAGGTGTGAAAGGATAGTTCATCATGCTAAACAAAAAATGGGAAAAATTTCTGTTGATCGCTTGCGCTTCCTGGCAATTTATCGATGGAGCTATCACAATTATTCTGGGCTTTATCCAACCAGCAAAGATCAACGAATTGCAGCAATTTTCACACGCAGTTCCGTTAAGCTCATTTAATGGAGCAGTCGGTTCACTGTTTATCCTAACTGGACTAGTAAACTTATTGATCGCGCTTTATTTCTTAAAGCAAAAACCGATCCACAAAATGATCGTGCCAGTGCTGATCATCCAGATACTATTTGCCTATGTCTGCATGGACATCATCAGTGTAGCAACACTAGTTCCAGCAACAGTTATCATTTGTCTAAAGAAGAGAGTTCAACAGGCAAACAGAAGGTGAAAGAGACTAAGAAAAAGGCATAATTAAATCTAAACTAAAGGGGAAGAAATAAATGTATAGAACTGAATACCCGCAACCACAATTTCAACGAAAAAACTGGACCAATTTGAACGGTAAATGGAATTTTGCATTTGATGATCAAAATGCCGGCATCAAAGACCGCTGGTTTGCTGAACATTCATGGGATAAAGAAATCGAAGTCCCATTTGCTTACCAAACCAAGCTCAGCGGGATCAACGATCAAAGTGAGCATAGCGTAGTCTGGTACGAACGGACATTTACACTGGATCACACCGAAAACGAAAGTGTTCTGCTGCATTTTGGAGCAGTTGATTTCAAGAGTGATGTTTGGTTAGATGGGCAACATATCGGTACACACAGTGGCGGTCATACCAGTTTTTCTTTTGACATTAGCCAATTCTTAGCTGCAGATGAAAGTTCACATACCTTGACGCTTCGAGCAGAAGATCCAGTGCGTGATGAGGAATTGACGCGTGGCAAGCAAAACTGGACGGGTAAAAGTGAAGCGATCTGGTATACAAATACCACAGGGATCTGGCAAACGGTCTGGTTAGAAAAAAGGCCGCTAACCAGCTTGGACAGCGTTCAATATTTCCCCGATATCGATCACGGGATCATTAAGATCGTGGGCGAGATCGCCAACTTTGTCCCTGGCACACAAGTCGCTGCTACGATCAAATATGCCGACAAACAGGTTGCAAAAGTTGCAGTATTCCCTGAAGAAGGCGGCTTTGAACTCAGTGCTGATCTATTCGGCAAGCATATCTTTCGGATCGGTTATCATAACGAAGGCTGGCTCTGGTCACCAGAACACCCGCATCTGTTTGCAGTGACTTTTGAAACTACTGCACCCGAGGCCGCAACTGATACAGTTGATTCATACTTTGGCATGCGTAAGATCGAAGCCAAAAAAGGAATGATCCTGTTAAACAACCGGCCTTATTATCAAAAATTGGTATTAGATCAAGGATACTGGCCGGATAGCCTGCTGACAGCTCCTGATGACGAAGCTTTTAAAAATGATATCAATTTGACCAAGCAGATGGGCTTCAACGGTGCGCGTTTGCACCAGAAAGTCGAAGATCCTCGTTTCTTATACTGGGCAGATAAATTAGGCTTTATCTGCTGGGGAGAATGTGCAGCCGCCCCGGTCTTTACTCCCAAAGCCGAAAGCACTTTATATAAAGAATGGTTGGAGATCGTTGAACGTGACTTTAATCATCCATCCATTATTACTTGGGTCCCAATTAATGAAAGCTGGGGTGTTCCGCATGTTGACCACGACCGCCAGCAGCAACACTTCACCCAAGGCCTATATCATTTGATCCATTCCTTAGACCCTACCCGGCTGGTTGAATCCAACGACGGTTGGGCGCAAACGGAAACCGACATTTGCGCAGTCCATAACTATAACCATGGAGCCAAGGGAGATCAAAAGACTTATCAACAATATAAGGAAACTTTGGAGTCGTGGGATAACATCATCAGTAACCCTCCTGTCTGGGACATTTTTGCCGATGGCTTTAAGTATGAAGGCCAACCGATCTTGCTGACAGAATTTGGCGGAGTTGGTTACAACAAGAAAAATGCTTCAGATGGTTGGGGTTATACAGGTGCTAAATCCGATGAAGAGTTTGTCAGTGAATATCAACGCATAGTCGATGCCGTGAGTGAGTCTCATTGCTTAACCGGCTTTGTATATACGCAGCTTAGTGATACTGAACAAGAAGTGAATGGTCTCCTAACGGTCGATCATAAACCAAAAGTAGACCCAGAGCTGATCAAAAAAGCAAATGAGTTCTTCATTCGGTCTTTTGTAGAATCACCGCAAAAAGAACTTGAAGTTACAGATGTCCTAGATAGTGACCTCAGGCAATAATAGAAAAAATTGCCGGGAGGAATATTAAAGAAAGAACAAGGTGAAATTAAATGGCTGAAATCGAATTAGATCATATTTATAAAAAATACGAAAATGCCTCTGATTATTCAGTTACAGATTTTAATTTGCACGTAAAAGACCGCGAATTCATCGTTTTTGTCGGCCCCTCAGGCTGTGGTAAATCAACAACACTGCGCATGTTAGCCGGGTTGGAGGACGTTACTAAGGGCGAAGTCAAGATCAACGGTCAGACCGTCAATGATGAAGCACCAAAAGACCGCGATATTGCGATGGTTTTCCAGAACTACGCCTTGTACCCGCACATGAGCGTCTATGATAACATGGCATTTGGCCTAAAACTGCGTAAGTACAGCAAAGCAGACATTGATAAAAAGGTGGATCAAGCTGCTAAGATCCTGGGATTGACCGACTACTTGGACCGCAAACCAGCTGCACTATCCGGTGGTCAACGCCAGCGTGTGGCATTAGGCCGCGCGATCGTGCGTGATGCACCTATTTTCTTGATGGACGAACCATTGTCCAACTTGGATGCCAAATTACGTGTGTCAATGCGTGCTGAGATCGCAAAGCTGCATCAGCGTTTAAAGACGACTACCGTCTATGTCACCCATGATCAAACAGAAGCCATGACCATGGCTGACCGGATCGTGATCATGAAAGACGGAGAAGTTCAACAAGTTGGGACCCCGCAGGAAGTCTACGACAAACCAGCCAATGTTTTCGTTGGAGGTTTCATTGGCTCACCTGCAATGAACTTCTTTAAAGTCGAACTGAACGGTAAAACCATCAAAGATCAGTCCGATAACTTTGAGCTCGAGGTTCCTGAAGGTTGTTTGAAGGTTTTGAATGACAAAGGTTTTCAAGGTAAAAAACTGATCTTCGGTGTTCGTCCAGAAGATCTGCACGCAGAAAATGCCTTTCTGGAAACATTCCCGAATGCAGTCGTACCGGCAACGGTGGTTGTTTCTGAATTACTTGGTGCAGAATCACAGCTGTACAGTAAGATCGGCAATACAGAAGTTGTCGCTAAAGTTGACGCTCGTGATTTCCTACAGCCGGGTACTGAAGTCAAACTTGGCTTTGATTTAAATAACTCACACTTCTTTGACCCAGAAACAGAAAAGTCCGTTTACTAAACGTTTTCCCCAAGAATTAAGCGATTATCATGAAAAAGCAGTACAGAGCCCATTTTAAAAGCTCTGTACTGCTTCTTTGTGTTATCAATTTCTGGTTTGCGTTTGCTAACAAAGCTGATGGCTCTGATTACTGGGCCGTATATCCCCCATCAACAACAAACTCAGCTCCTGTGGCAAATTTAGATTCATCCGTTGCTAAGAATAGAGCCATATAAGCAATATCGTCAGGTTCACCCAAATGTCCTAATGGAGTCTTCGCTGTTTCCATTTTTACTAATTCTTCCGATTGATCTACCATCGGAGTGTGAATATAGCCAGGATGGATAGTGTTTACGCGAATGTTAAGCTTATTCTCCGCACAATATAATGCCGCGGATTTGGAAAATAATCTAACTCCGCCCTTAGTAAAATCATACGCTGGGGCAATAGATTCTCCGATCAAACCTTCGATAGAAGACATGTTGATGATCGAGCCTCCACCGTATTTTTTAAGTGCTTTAATGCCATACTTTGTTCCCAAAAACACACCTGTTCCGTTGATCGAGATAATTTTATTCCAATCCTTTAGCGTTGCCTCTTCAACGTTACCCTGGACACCGATGCCTGCGTTGTTGACCACAATATTTAAAGCACCAAACTTGTTGATGACCGTGTCGATAGCTTGTTGCCAGGCGTCTTCTTTGGAAACATCAAGTTTAACAAAAATCGCATTATCGAGTTGCTGGGCGAATCTTTGACCATCCTCCTCGTTAATATCTGCCAACGCAACCCTAGCCCCTTCAGCCACAAACTTTTTACCGATGGCCAAACCGATCCCGGACGCCCCGCCGCTGATCAAGGCTACTTTACCTGCTAAACGTTCACTCATAATGTACCTCCCGAAGTTTGTATTTTATTTCACATGTTAATTATACGGTTAAAATGGCAAAATTCAAGCTTCATATACTAATCTTTAAATATTAATGACTCTAATTGTGATATATATCACTATGATACAATTTTCTTATTCGTGCACAAGTTTCTCTAAATTAATTGACCCGTATATGTTCGAACATGTCAAAGTTACTCTCAACAGACTGCGTGGTGGAATGACCACTATTTTTCAGGTGATTATCTTTGGCCTAACTTGACTTGTAGAACTGTTTTCAAAAAATATTGGCCATCGATTATCGTTTAAAAAGCATTTTCCACATTGGCCGGTTATAATTAAGGCTGTAAAGAATAACAATGGAGAGGATAAAATCATGATCTATACACTCACTTTAAATCCTGCAATCGATTTATTTATTCAAACTAAAGAAATGCAAAAAAATCAGGTCAATCGTACCGAAAAATACGACATACAAGCCAACGGAAAGGGAATCAATGTGTCTTTCATATTGAAAAGGCTGGGTCTGTTAAATACAGCCACCGGTGTGGGAGGTGGTTTCACCTTAAAACATATCACACAAGAATTATCTAAAAATGGCATCCCCAATTACTTTGTGGAAGCTGATGGAATAACTAGGATCAATGTTTTTACTCATGTTAATTCTGAAAATTGTGAATACAAGTTAGTTAACCCGGGGCCTAAAGTCGCTGATAAGTACCAAAAAAAGCTGTTAACATATTTTGACAAACTACAGCCCGGTGACATCGTATCATTATCTGGAAGTTTTTCTGCCGGTATAGCTCCTGGCATCATAGTTGACCTGGCCAAGTTGATCCAGCGAAAAGGCGCCCAATTTGTCGTCGACACCAGTTACCGTGAAGTTTTAGATATTCTTCCCTATCACCCGCTCTTGCTGAAACCCAATCAAGAAGAAGTGAAAGACTGGTATGGAGTTAATGAAAATTTGTCGGTCGCAAATGTCGCTAGATTGGCTGAAAAATTAGTTAAAGATGGGGCACAAAATGTGCTGCTTTCATTAGGTAAGGACGGTGCGGTCTTACTGAACAACAAATATATCTATTATGGTAATGCACCTCACATAGAGCCGTTAAACAGTGCCGGTGCAGGAGACAGCATGCTGGGAACTTTTATTGCAGGTTTAGCAAAGGGTACTGAACCCCAAATAAATCTTCGCAAAAGTATTGCTGCAGGCAGCGATACTACTAGAAATATGTGGATCACCGACTTCAAACACACTACCCAACTTGAAACTGAGATCAAAATCAAAGAACTGCACATTTAACGCATAAGTGGAAAAAGGTTTCATTTATTCTTATTCCTAGATCCAACGATAAATGCAATTAAAGTTGACAAAATTACTAAAAACACTGCTGCACTATTTTGAAAGGGAGTGTTACACATGACAAAATACGATATTGTAGCGGCTACGGGTTGTGCAACCGGGATCGCCCATACCTTTATGGCACAAGAAGCACTAGAAAAAGCAGCCAAGGAAAAGGGTTTAACGATCAAGGTCGAAACTCACGGCCAAACTGGGGTTGAGCACACCTTGACACCTGCAGAAATCGCCGCAGCTCAGGCAATTGTGGTAGCTTCCGATATTGATGTTGATACCCAACGTTTTGCAGGGAAGAAATTAGTAAATGTCAAAGTCGCCAGGGCTATTAGTAACGCCGATAAATTGATCGACCAAGCCTTATCAGCTGAACCTACGGCAAGAAATGGACAAGAACACCAAGAAGAAAACGCGCAGCAAAAAAGTGTAACGACAAAAGGAAAATCGTTAGGTAATACGATCTACACCTCATTGATGAACGGCGTTTCCCATATGATCCCCGTGGTGGTAGCTGGTGGTGTCTTAACTGCGATCTCATTTTTCTGGGGTATTTATTCGGCTGACCCTAACAGCAGTCAGTATAATCAACTGGCACATATATTAAATACGATCGGCGGAACAACCATGAACTTAATGGTGCCCGTTTTGGCCGCCTATATTGGGGAGGCTTTGGCGAAGCGCTCTGGTTTAGTCGTCGGTTTTGCAGTCGGAATGTTGGCTTTCAACGGCGGTTCTGGATTTTTAGGAGCAATCGTTGGCGGCTATATTGCCGGCTTGGTGATCTTAGCCTTGCAAAAAATGCTGAAACCTTTACCTGACAAAGAGTTTCGGGGTTTAAAGGCCATCTTCTTATACCCTGTTTTAGGTGTCTTAGTTGCTGGTGTGCTGATGTCATTGATCAACGTTCCTATGAAAGCTCTCAATACTGGGATGATGGATTTCCTGAAGGGTATGCAAAATTCAGATCCGTTAATACTCGGGGTAGTCATTGGTTGTCTATCTGCCTCTGATTTTGGCGGGCCTTTGAATAAAGCCGCCTATTTGACCGGCACTGCTTTACTTGCCCAGGGAAACTATTTTTTCATGGCTGGGGTATCCGCGGCCTGTATTGCACCCCCTTTAGCAACCGGTTTTTCAGTGCTATTCAATAAAAAAGCCTACCCCAGAGAAGAACGCAGCGCTGGTTACGTCAATTTCTTGTTAGGTTCAACACATATTACCGAAGGAGCTATCCCATTTGCTGCGAAAAATCCGTTCCTAAATATTCCTGCTTTTATGGTGGGGTCATCTGTCGCTTCAGTTTTAACTTATATGTCTAAGATCCAAGTTCCCGCACCACATGGCGGATTTATTATTCTTCCCCTGGTCAATCACCCGGTCTTATGGGTCATCTATATTTTGATCGGTTCTGTTATCTCAGGTGCATTACTCGCCGTGATAGCTGGACATTCATACAGAAAGAAAAAGACTGCCGCAGCTACTGAGTCTAAAGGACAAAATAGTTCCACAACCGTGCATGATTCTGGGGAAAAAGTCGCTCCTTCCGGAAAAAAGCTGCGTAATACCAGGGATATTTTGGCGGTAGACAACATCCAGTTTGATGTTGCAACTGAAAACCGCGACGATACCTTAAAATATCTGGCGAAGTTTGCCCATGAGCGGAGATTAGTTTCAGATCCACAAGCTGTTTATCAGAAATATTTAAAACGTGAAAATGAAGGCTCTACTGGAATGGAAAAAGGAATAGCAATCCCGCATGCGCAAGATAGCAGTATTAAAAGATCAGCCATGATAATTTTGCGGTTAAAACAAAGCATTGAATGGAAAACCTTTGATGGTAAGCCTGTTGATACTATCATTTCTTTTTTGATACCTGCCGAGGATAAGGAAGACCACCTTAAATACCTATCTCAAACCGCCAAGCTTTTGACACACGAGGACTTTGTCAAAAAATTAAGGGTTGCCACTAGCCCGAATGAAATTTATTCCTTGTTCAAAAGTTCTCACTGACGAAATATATTTTAAAGACAAAAAAGACTTTGCCCACAGTTGCTATCAAAATGGCATCCTGTGCGGCAAAGCCTTGTTATTTATTATTATTTTTCAGGAGAAATCAGAACTTTAACTTGGAACTTGTCATCCATCAAAGATTTGATCCCTTCTTCAGCTTCATCTAACCCGATCTTCTTTGTGATCAATTTCTTGAAGAGATCACGATGTTCGTTGATAATCCCGATCGTCTGTGGAAAAGCATTAGCGTAACCCATGATCGTCCTGAACTGTGCTCCTTTGTTTTGCAATGTTGCAATATTGATTTTATAGTCACCATTGAACAGAGCAATAATTTCCAGGACACCAGCAGGCTTAACGATTTGAACGGCTTGGTTCAAAGTCGGCTGTGCTCCTGCGCATTCAAAGACAACGTCGACGCCAGTTGGATTCTCAGCAAAAATACGTTTGACAAAATCTTCCTTGCCTGAGTTGATAACGTCGGTAAAGCCTAATTCTTTCGCCTTAGCCAACCGAACTTCGGCAAGATCAGCAATATAAACTTTTGTTGCTCCGGCGATCCGTGCTACCAGGGCGGTCAGTAACCCAATTGGGCCCGCACCAAAGACTGCTACAGTTTGACCAGCGATCAAGCCGCTATCTCTTACTCCTTGGTATGTGACAGTAGTTGGTTCAACTAATGCACCAAGATCATAATCTAAGCCTTCTGGAAGTTTAAAGGTATGAATATCTTTAGCATTGACATATTCTGCCATCGCACCATCGTCTGAAAAACCGAGGAACTGTAAAGCACCGTCTGGCCCAACGCCTCGTGTACAATAATTGTACAGGCCTTTGCGACAAAATTCGCATTTTCCGCACGCAATAATTGGTTCGACACAGACATGATCGCCCACAGAAAACTTGTCGACATCTTTTCCCACCTTAACGATCTCACCGGAAAATTCATGACCCTCGGTAATGGGAACTGTCTTGCCTGTCAGCGGGTGTTTCTTGTAGGGAATACCACTGCCTTCTTGATACATATGGATGTCGCTGCCGCAGATCCCCACGTATTTAACTTTGATTTGAACCTCATCATCTTTCAGTTCTGGAATGTCAACGTCCTCGATCCTAAGATCTTGTTTGCCATAAATTCTTGCTGCCTTCACAATAAATTTCCCCTTTCAAAAACGCTCTTCACGATTGTCTTAGTAAGAAAAGCTAGTTTTACTAAAGCAAATATGAAAGCGCTTCATTACTTTTATAATATCACTTTATTTGTGGGAAAAGTAGTGAATTTATTTTTTGACAGTGCGACAGCCTAAAAAAATAAAAAAGCGACGTAACTTCGCCTATTCTACGTCGCTAATAATCCATTATCGTAGTCCCTTGGGAAAGATTACGTCGCTAATTAGTGAGGTGCGACGCTATTTTGCAAAAGTTGCGTCGCTCCCCAAACTATGAGCCATTTAAATATTTCGTTTATTCAGTGAATCAAGCCACTTCTCAAATCGTTATTCATTGATTTTACCTACTGTCCTTGATCACGGCTTATGACTCGTAGTTCCCCTGACGAATGTTATTCGAATCGCGCTTATTCTGCAATCGCCATGTCTACTACTGCGTACTTTAATTACCAGCCCTTATTATTAGCAGTAAAGGTGTTTTGAACATCCACCGGTGTCGCTGATTTTGCAGGTACACCGTATGCTTTGGCAAACCGGTCACTATGCATAATGGTTGTCAATACACGAGCGGCCGAGATCTTTAAGCCGTTTAAAGTCTGCTTATTCGTTAGTGTCTTGTTCGCCAGTATACCTTGAGTACCTCCGGGCATGATCAGATCATTGCCAGCGTTTATAGCATCCTGTGGTCTGGTAATGCCTGGGAAGCTGACCCAGTCCGTCATTACTGTTCCATTAAATCCCCATTCTTGTCTAAGAATATCTGTAAGCAGGTCCCTATTCGTAGCGGTGTAATTACCGTTAAGTTTATTATAAGATGACATAATAAACTGCGGCTGGCTATCCATCACAGCGATTTGGAATCCTTTCAAATATATTTCCCGCAGAGCTTGTTGCCCGATCACACTGTTTGAGATCATCCGGTTAGACTCCTGATTATTTGCTGCAAAGTGTTTGATAGTGACTCCGATCCCAGGTGTGGCTTGCACTCCCCGCGTCTCTGCTGCAGCCGAGATACCCGCGATCAAGGGATCCTCCGAGAAGTATTCAAAATTACGGCCGCCTAGTGGATCACGTTGAATATTCATTCCCGGAGCTAACCAGGTCGTAACTCCGAATTCACTCATTTCAGCTGCAGTGGCTTGACCCATTTGATAAATTTTCTCGGGCTCCCAAGTTTGTGCAATGAGGGTGCCGATTGGCCAAGCTGTTGCATAATTGTAGTAAGTGGTCCCATCTTTTTCATATTTCTGCGGCAAGCGCAGTCCAGCAGGACCATCCGAACTGACTATGGCTGGAATTCCTAGCGTTTTTACATAATTATCGGTAGTTTCTCCTGAAGCCCCTGGCAAGATCTTGGATTCTCCACCAAGTGTTCCTCCTGCCCCAATAAAATTCAGGAGAGATTGTCGTCCAGAACTTGTTAATGAATCAAGAGAGCCTTCGACTATTTGAGATAGCTGAGTGCGGTTCAAGCTGTTTACAAAATCTCTCATCGATATCTTGCCATCATAAACATCTTTCAAAGTCTTCTTAGAATCATTAGCAGTTCCAAGCGAGTAGTTTCCAGCTTTTAAACTATCTGATTTAGGAACCGTCAAATTTTGCCCATTTTTGATTACCGCTTCACTCAACTTCAGCGCAGGCGCAGCGGCAACTTCTTCCTTTTGACCAGCAGGAGTATATGAATTTTCACTGCCTTTTAGCTGAGTAGGATCAGTCTTCGGAGCAGCTTCGCTTGCCAATGTCTGTGTTGTAACATCAGTGGACAGATCCATCTTAGCTATCACATGTGTCTGCCGAGAACTATTTCCCAGCCTTAGCAGGTACTGCCCCTTAAATAACTTATAGGCATTATAGTTAGTATCATAACTGGCCATATTTTTAAGTGGGAAACTCAACTTGACTTTCTGCGAAGCGCCTGGCGCCAAGTCATTGGTTTTAACATAAGCTGCTAGATCTTGAAAACTGGAAGGAACGGAACTCTTAGGCACAGAATAATAAAGTTGTACTACCTCTTTGCCAGAATAGCGTTTCCCGGTATTTTTAACGGTAGCATTCACATTAACTTGACCATCGTCAATATTGGTGTTGTCCGCCTTGATCGAAAAATCGGTATAAGATCTGCCGTAGCCAAATTCGTAATTTGGAGTAATATTATATGAATCAAAATACCGATAACCTACATAGATCCCCTCACCATATTTTTCTTCAAGGGAATTCCGGTCATTATCAGAAAATGTCTTTGAACTTGGATAATCTGAATAATTTTTAGCCCAAGTGGCCGTCAATTTGCCTGAGGGATCTTCTTGTCCCGAAATCAATTCAGCAGCTGCTTTCCCTGTGTTTTGACCAGCTTGCGAAACAAGAAGAACACTATCCAGCTTTGGATCTTCTTGAATGAAATTAGTATCGACCTGAGCGCCAGTATTCAACAAAACTATACTGTGAGAATAGTGTGAAGCCATGTTTTTGATGTTTTGTTTTTCGTTATCCGTTAACTGGTAATCACCTTGTTCATTTTTCCTATCCGAACCTTCCCCCGCTGAGCGGGAAACGACATAGATCCCTGTATCAGCTGGAGCGTCTTTAAAATCGCTGTCCGAAATGACAGGGTCAGAATATTTGAACGAGCCAAGTAAGGTATTGTCCCCTGCTTGAGACTTTTTCTTGTCATAATCAGCTTTGATGTTATTCAACCATTTTTCTGAAGCAATTGTATAGCCTTGATCTTTCAAGCCATCCCAAATGTTGATGGAATGCCGCGAACTAACGCTGCCCGATCCAGTGCCGCCGTAATAGGTACCATAGGCTCCAGCACCGAATAAAGCAATATTTTCCGGAGACGAAATGGGTAAAGCACTATTCTTATTTTGCAGCAAAACTATTCCATCCTCGGCGACCTGAGTAGCCAAGGATGAATTCTTTTTCTCAACTTCGGTCGGTTGTGGATCGGTGACCAACGCATGAACTTGCTCGTTAACATCAGCTAGACCAATTCCGGTAGCAAATCCTCCTAATAAACCAGTCATCGTCAGTAATAAGATGCTTTTCTTACTTATTCTCATGCTCGTCATTTTGTTTCCCTCCCTTTTGACTAATACGTTTAAAATATTTGACCAACAGAACTCCTCTCAAGTTCAATTATGTAATTACTTATCAATCATTACTTGTAAATTTTGACATACTTTGGTATATAATAAACTTATTGAAAGGGGTTTCACTGATGGAAGAATGGTTTCTTTATTTCCTAAACCAGCTACAACGCAGCACAAATTTGGCTTTTTTACTTTATGATGAGCAGAAGTTTTTGATTAAAAGTTGTCAGCCGCCCTTATACCCGAATTTTCCAGAAAAATATGTAAATGACTTGAAAAAATATAGTGCTCAGTCAAACAACATTTTGCTTGTCAAAACCGGTCACCACGGACTTTTTACGGTTTTGCAACTGAAGTCACAAACGCTCTACTACCTGATTATTCGGCAGACCGCTAACAAGCTATACCATTTGAAAAACAGCGAGGTAAGAGCACCGCAAGTAGAAGCAGCGATGAAGACTTGCTATGCAGCTTATTATCACCAGGAGCCGCCAAAAAGTTGGCAGTTTTCTTATTTAAACGTGAATCAAACTATACCTAAAATCAATCAGTACGATCAAGAAATCGAGGGCAAGTCGCTGATCCACAATAACTATTTAGCTGAAATTAAAGTTTTTGAAGCCATTCAAAACGGAAACTTGGCTGAATTCCAAGTTCGAGCACAACGCCTGTTGCAAAGCGGGCAGCCAGGTATGCTTGCTAAGGGGAACGATGTGCGTAATATCAAGGATCTAACTATCGCTGCGATAACTCTGTTGACTCGCGCGGTGATCAAGGGCGGCATGTTACCTGAGAGAGCTTATAGATTGAGTGACTTTTGTATTCAAAACCTGGAAAGACTTACCAGTACTGAAGAAGTGCTGCAATATGCTCAAAAACTCCCGCAGCTCTTTATCACAAAATTACACACCAGATCCAAATACTCAGACATTCCGGTAATTTATGCTATTCAAAATCACGTTTATAAGCATTTGACAGATAAAATCTCTCTAGCAGACATAGCAGATACAGTTGGCTATTCACAAAATTACCTTACGCGGTTATTCAAAGAAAAAACAGGCTTGACCATAATGGCATATATTCGCCAGCAAAAAATCACAGAAGTCAAAGATCAACTCTTGTATACAAGTCTGCCCATTGCCAAGATAGCCAGCGATTTCGGCTTTACAGATCAAAGTCATCTTACCAAGGTTTTCAATAAGTTTGAAAAAATGACCCCACAACAATACCGAAAACAGACTCGCTTACCAACGTAAATCAGAAAACGGCTCTAGGCAAGTTTCAGAATAGGTGAAAATCCTATTAGCGCCAATGCTGATCACTGTTAGCAGTTATATCCAATCTACATCTAAAAAGAGCTTTATAAAATCCTTTTTTCGAGCAACTACTTTCCCCACATCTCATACCCATCTATTTATCAAGAAAACTGTTGACACAGCTATCATTCAGCGTTAAATTAATACTCAACTTAGATAATAAAGGTAAACGCTATGACAAGGATCATTTCTGCCCAGGTATTGTTAGAGAACTTCTATTTGCTGAAAAGAAGTAATGCCATCAGAAATTACTCACCTTCGAAGCGGTGAAAATGACAAAACAGTTTTCACTGGTTTCTCCCATTAACGAGAGCATACGTCATCGTATGTAAGCCGATGTAAAGTTTGCCTGTGCATTGGGAATATTAGGTGGTACCGCGCTAAAGCGCCCTATAGAGCATTGTGCTCTATAGGGCCTTTGTTGTCTAAACAACTTTTTACTTTTAGTTGAATAAGTCCGTCACTTTTGGTTTATTGGAACTTATTATAAAAAAGGAGGCTTTTTATGAAGTTATTTTCTGAGGTCCGTTCAGGTGCTGATCAATACATCAATGAATCAGGTGCTATCAACGATTTGGAGCAAATCATGGCTGATTACCAACAACCCATCATAATTACCGGGGACAAATCATATGCAGTATTTGAAGAAAACTATGCAGGAACTATCACTTGGCCGGTCTTCCGCTATGACGGCTCAGCCAGTGATGAAAATGGTAATACCATTGCACACACTGCCCCGTCACACACTGACGCAGTCATCGGGATCGGAGGCGGCCGGGTACTTGACACCGCCAAGGTAACGGCACAGACATTAAAAGCAGATTTGATCAGTGTACCTACTTTAGCTTCCAATTGTGCACCCTTTACTCCCATCGGAGCGATCTACAATCCAATTGGTCATACCTTCAAGTATGTTGAATATTTTAAAAAAGCCCCTGCCGTTACTGTCGTCGATTACAATATAATGCTGACGACGCCGCATGATTTTTTTGTAGCCGGTATTGGTGATACACTTGCAAAATGGTATGAAATGGATGGAATGACACGCGATCGTTTAGCTGAACTACCAGTCTTTGGGCAGCTTGCCTATGCGACTGCCAAGGTTCTCAAAGATACTCTGTTCAATTCTGCCAAGCAGGCTCTCGCCGACCTTGAAGCGGGTAATGCTTCGCCTGATTTTAAAGCTGTTGTAGATTGTATTATTGGGGGAGCCAGTGAAGTCGGTGGCTTCGGTGTTACCGATGGGAGAATGGCCGGTGCACACGCGATCCACAATGGACTTTCATACGTGGAAGAAACGCACGCAATATTACATGGCTCCAAAGTTGCCTATGGAATTTTAGTACAGCTGGCACAGACGGGTGATGAGTCTGAGGTCAACAATTTGCTGCCTTTCTATCGTGCGATCGGCTTACCAATAAACTTGGCTCAGCTAAATATAACGGAGGATGTAGCACAAAAAGCTGAACAAATCGCACAGTGGGTAGTTCGGCCAGATGAAACCTTTAACCTAATCAAATCTGACATCACAACACCTGAAATTTTAGCAGCTATGAAAAAAGTGGAAGATTTGGCGCTTTCATCACCGGTTTGATACTTGATTTGTTCATGTTCTGTTTATGTAACAAAATTTTCAAAATAGTCCTCTTTTTCAGTTGTTTTAGTGATAATAACAAAGTCCCAGGCTTCTGCATAGTATGAGCCTGGGACTTTTTAGCTGTTTACATGTAAATGTTTCACGTGAAACTTTCATATTTGTTGACTAAGACAAAACATGATTTTGTCTGATATGATAAGTCGCTGTGCCTGACTATGATCCAAGAAACCTCTTTTTAGCATAGTCCGATGAACAGAGAAACCTTTTTTATTCACTTTCTTACGGGGCCAATTCCCGTTGCAGCAAGGCCACCAATTTCTTTTCTTTAGCTGTTAAAATCTTACTTTTCCGATAAACGATCGACATAAAAAATGACGGCTGTTCGTCATCAAGCAAGTCCAAAGGATGTATTTGATCGGACGTATCAATTGCCGACTCTGTTAAAAAGCCGATCCCGATGTTCTGTGCAACCAAGGCTTTTAAAATATGAATATCTTGGGTCGGGTAAATAATTTTGGGACGAAAGTGAGCGGCATGGCTCAATTCCTTGAATGCCCTTTGATGGACAAAGCCCTGATCCAGAACAATGAAGTTTTCATCTTTCAGGCTGGCAAAAGCAAAGGCTTGCTTCTTTGCTAGCGGGCTTTTCAACGAAACAATAATCTTGAAACTTGATATTTCAAATTGCCTGACCACCAAAGCGTCATCTTTGATGGGCGCAAGCGACCCTAGGAGCGCAACATCTATGTCCCCGTTAACCAAGCGCTTGCGCAGGTCAGCTGACCCTGCTTCGACCGATTCAATGTTATTGAGCAACCCGCTGCGAAAAAGGCTGGGGGAAATGTGCGGGAAATAATAATTGCCAATAATCGGCGGTAGTCCCAAACGAATTTTATCAGTTGCGATCTGCTTTAATTCTTTTTTAGCCAAGTCTAACTCGCTGAGAACGTCACGCGCATGTGTTACTAATTGCTCACCTTCTATTGTCGGCTCTAATCGTTGGTGGGTATGATTTCGAATGAAAAGACGGGCGTTAAATTCGTTTTCCAACCGTTTGATCGCAAGTGTGACCGTTGGCTGAGAAACGCCTTTTTTTACAGCTGCCTGAGAAAAACTTTTTTTATCAAAAACTTCTACAAAATATTCTAAATCTTTAAAGTTCATTTCATCGCCTCCATAGCAGGCTTTTTTATGTACACATTAAATTTTTTTATAAGTTAACTAACATTTGACTATAATTTTAACACTATCTTATACTTATGTCGTCAAAAAGGATAAGGGCACCAAATAAAGGGAAATTAGCCCTTTAACAATGATATTTCATTATTTTAACCAGTCAGGTAAAACATCCCACATCATGTCATGTTTTACTGCTTTTAGTCGAATTAGTGAGAAAGAGGCTCATATCCGATTCGATCAGCTTTAAAGGAGGAACTTATTGTGGAAACTGCACAAAATATTTTAAATGATCCTTTCAAGAATAAAGGAACAGCATTTACTGAAAAAGAAAGGGAACAATATGGTTTGGTCGGTACTTTACCATCCCGCATTCAAACATTATCCGAACAAGAAAAGCAAGCCTACAACCAATTCAAGAGTAAAGATTCAGCTTTGGAGCAAAGGCTATTCTTGATGAATATCTTCAATACTAATCGGACACTTTTCTACTTTTTAATGGGGAAGCACATCACTGAATTCATGCCGATCGTTTATGATCCAACGATTGCTGATTCCATTGAACAATATGGACAGTTGTTCGTAGATCCTCAATATGCGGCATTCTTATCGATCGACGAACCTGACCATATCAAAGACGCGCTCGCTAATGCCGCCGGTGACAGAGATATTCGTTTGGTAGTCGTAACAGACTCACAAGGAATTCTAGGTATCGGCGATTGGGGCGTAAACGGCGTCGATATTGCTGTCGGCAAGTTGATGGTTTATACCGCTGCCGCTGGTGTTGACCCATCCCAAGTTTTGCCGGTCGTTTTAGACGTTGGTACAGATAACCAACAATTACTGGATGATCCAGAATATTTAGGAAATAGGCACAAACGGATCCAAGGGCCTAAATACTTGAACTTTGTAGACCAATTTGTTGCTAGTGCTGAACAGCTTTTCCCAGAAAGTTTATTGCATTTTGAAGACTTTGGCCGTGCAAATGCCTCAGTAATTTTAGAAAAATACCAGGATAAAATATTAACTTTCAATGATGACATTCAAGGAACAGGTATTATTTCTCTGGCAGGTGTTTTAGGTGCTTTAAATATTTCAGGTGAAAAAATAACTGATCAGAAATTTCTGACATTTGGTGCTGGGACAGCCGGTGTCGGCATTGCCTCAATGTTATATGATGAATTAGTCCGGGAAGGATTGTCTCCAAACGAAGCCAAAAAACATTTCTTCCTTGTAGATAAGCAAGGCCTTTTGTTTGATGACACAACAGACCTCACTGACGGTCAGAAGAAGTTTACCCGTCAAAGGTCGGAATTTGAAAACAGTAAAGATTTGACAGACCTCTACTCCGTTGTTAAGGCAGTTCACCCAACTGTTATGATAGGAACTTCAACCAAACCTGGTGCCTTTACCAAGGAAGTTGTTCAAGAAATGGCACAACACACTAAGCGCCCGATCATCTTTCCTTTGTCCAATCCAACTAAGTTAGCTGAAGCCAAAGCTCAAGACTTGCTTGACTGGACAAGCGGCCAAGCTCTAGTAGCCACCGGTATCCCAGCTGGGCCAGTTGAATACAACGGAACCAACTATGAGATCGGTCAAGCCAATAATGCTTTGGTTTACCCAGGTGTTGGTTTTGGTGCAATCGCTGTTGGTGCCAAACTGATCAACGAAAAGATGTTAGCTAAAGCTAGTCATGCTTTAGGCGGCATCGTTGATCCGACTCAACCTGGTGCAGCTGTTTTACCCCCAGTTTCAAAACTGGAAGAGTTCTCGACCACGGTTGCTGAAGTCGTCGCACAAAGTGCCATCGACCAAGGTTTAGCCAAAGAAGGCGTAACTGACGCAAAGAAGACTGTTAGCGACGCAAAATGGACGCCAAAATATTAATTGCTAAAAATTTTAGTGTCAAAACTATAAAAAATTTGTAAAAAGGAAGGTTTACAGTTATGTCTGTGTTTCTGACATCTGTTTCTAGTGTTGTAGTTATCGTTTTGATCATGGCACTAGGATATGTACTAAAAAAGTACCACTGGTTTGGCGATTCATTTGGCGGCGAGATCTCATCATTGATCACAAAAATCGCCTTGCCTGCATCGATTTTTTCCGCTGTGATGAAAAACCTCAGCCGCTCAAGCCTGATCAGCCTCTCTACTGAGTTAGTTTTCCCAGTTTTAGGTGTTGTTATAGGCTATATTATCGCTTGGCTGATGGTCAAAGTTTTCAAGATCAAACGAGGACGGCGCGGGATCTTTATTAACGCCTTCGTCAACGCGAACACAATTTTCATTGGAATGCCGTTAAATATGGCCCTCTTTGGTGACAAGGCTATGTCATATTTCCTGGTTTACTATATTGTTAACACAGTTTCCACTTGGGCCTTTGGCGTCTTCTTGATCCAAAACGACGACCCGACGATCGATAAGTCACAACAAAAACAACACAAGATCAATTGGAAGAAGATCTTGCCGATGCCGCTCGTTGGCTTCATTGTGGCTATCGTTTGGATGTTGATCGGTATCCCTGTACCAAACTTTTTGGGAGAAACTTTAAACTACGTCGGCTCTTTAGTTACACCGCTATCCCTGATCTATATCGGGAT
Source organism: uncultured Ligilactobacillus sp. (assembly GCA_934215475.1). Lineage (GTDB taxonomy): Bacteria > Bacillota > Bacilli > Lactobacillales > Lactobacillaceae > Ligilactobacillus. The sequence goes on along the minus strand of CAKPZY010000002.1, from coordinate 147,726 downwards.
CGTCTTGTACAATGCAGGTTTAAAGAACTTCCATTTCGGACGGGATTCCATCTTGGCTTTGATTGGCCGCTTTATCCTTTCACCGCTGATCTTGATCATCTTGATCAAGTTAGGGGTATCTGGCGGTTTTTCAATGCCGGATCTGATGAGCCAAACATTGATCGTTCAATCTGCAACACCTATGTTAGCCGTATTACCGATCTTGGCTAACGAATCACACGGAGACGTTAAATACGCTACCGATGTCGTGGTCATGAGTACGGTTCTCTTCATCGTAGTTGTACCTGTATTGATGACCATCTTACAATTTATCTAAGAAAACTGAATATTTATAGATCAAACCACCAGTAACTAGCTTGTTATGCCAGTTGCTGGTGGCTTTTTTATTTTCCTTTTGCTAAACTAAAGCTTCAAAGAAAATAAGGGGCCTAATTAAAAATGGAAAAAGAAAATAATGATATCGTGATAGATCAAGACGGCCGTCATTTTAACTATTATGTTGCTGGCGTATTATCTTCGAATAACTTTGTCTTGCTGCATAATTCATCAGATAGTTCTGCAAAATACACATTAATTGGCGGAAAAGTAAAATTTGGTGAGTCAGCCGCCACAGCCTTGAAGCGAGAATTTTTAGAAGAAACCGGCCAAACTATTACAGTTGGTCCACTTATAAAAGTAATGGATCATAAAGTAGCAACTTCCACTGAATCATGGCAGCAATTATTACTAATATTTGCTGTTAAATGTCCGACTTTAAACAACAGCAAAACTCCACAAGGATTTACATGGGTTCCAAAAGATTCTTTAAGTACCGTTGATTTAAAGCCCAACATATTTACTCAAAAGCATGCCAACATTTATAGTTCAGACTTTGAATAAAATTGTTTGTCAGATTACTTCGTCGTAAAAAATAATAAATGATCAACTGTCTGCTCCTGCTTTTTTGCCGTACTTAAAGAAATAAATAACCCCCATAATTACTATAAAAAGTGCCCCAATTATGATCGACGTCCTTGTTTCACTGTTGATAAACATAAACCCTAAAACGACCACCAAAAAAATCAGTGTCAGATAGTTCGTGTAGGGAGACAAGGGCATTTTGAAGGGATGATCGGCATATTGTGTTTGATGAACTTGCCGAAATTTGACTTGGCTCACCAAGATAACAAACCATGGTATCATTCCCGGCAAAATGCTGGCACTATAAACCTGTACAAAAATCGATGCTGTTTGCTTATAGATCAAAGGAACAACCACATTTAAGACTATCCCCAGTAAAATTCCCACTGAAACTGCTAGGACGCTATAAAAAGGAACTCCTCCCCGACTTAAGATCGTAAAACGACGGGGGAGCTGCTTTTTGTCAGCTAGAGTATAAAGCATTCTGCTGGCACTATAAATACCAGAGTTTGAACCCGATAATGCGGCGGTAATGACCACAAAGTTGATCAAACCAGCTGCGATAGGGATCCCAATCTTAGCAAAAGTCTGTACAAATGGAGAGCCGACTTGCCCCAACCGATCCCAAGGATAAATACACAAAATTACAAAAATGGCGCCGATATAGAAGATCAAGATCCTGCCGATCATCGACCGGATAGCTTTCATCAAAGTTCTTTGGGGATCTTCCGTTTCTCCTGCACTAACACCAATTAATTCCATTCCCTGATATGAGCCGACAACAATGGCTAATGAGAAGAAAAATCCTTTCCATCCCCCGGTAAAAAAGCCGTGAGTCCATAAATTACTGATCCCAATTGGGTGAAAGTTATTTCCAATCCCAACGCAGATCATTAATATTCCGGCAATGATCATGAAAATGATCGTCACCACTTTTACCAGAGCAAACCAAAATTCCATTTCTCCAAAGGCTTTAACTGATACTAAATTTGCCAGACATATGATCGTCAATGCAATTAAACCAGGGATCCATTGCGGCAGATCAGGCCACCAGAAGGCAAAATATCCTCCCAACGCGATCATTTCGCTCATTCCGACGATGATCCACTGAAAAACATTACACCATGCAGTTAAGAAGCCAAAAAAGGGATGAATATATTCTGTAGCATATTTAGAAAATGATCCAGTCGCAGGATCTATGTAGAGCATTTCTCCGAGAGCACGCATGATCAAGTATAAAAAGGCACCAGCTAAAGCGTACGCCAGCAGAACTGAGGGACCCGTCCATTTGATGGAAGAATTTGACCCCATGAAGAGTCCGACACCGATAGTTCCACCTAAAGCGATCATTTGTATTTGGCGCGATTTTAACTTTCGATTCATTTTTGAATATCCCTTCACTATTTCGACATATAAATGTTTATACAACTAACAAAAATCAATTGGATTATAAATTAGCATAATACGAATTATTCCTGAATGAAACCCCACCAATAATTTTAAAGTTCGAAATTAGGCTCTGTTCCCTTCGTACTATGGTAAAATTATTTATAATTAACTTCTTAGCCACTCTTTTTTCATATTAAGTTGGGATCTGGGATTTTTTAACAGGGCAGTTTAACACTCTTAGTGAAGTCAATCACTAAATAAAGAGTGCTCATACTAAAATCATTAAAAAGGAAAATCATATGATAAAAGCGCTCAAATTTAAGAACTCTGATGCACAAGAAGTAGCACAGTTGGTTTCTAATACCATGCTGACAACCAATATTAAAGACTATTCTAAAGATTATCTAACAAATGACCTTAAAAGACTGACCAGTAATGATTTTATCGAAAAAGCTCAGCATTTTCACTGCTATGTTTTATTTGACGATAAAACAGGTAAAATCGTTGCTGTAGGTTCGATTGGACCTTATTGGGGAAAAACAGATGAAAGTAGTTTATTCAATATTTTTGTTTTACCCAGTTACCAACATCACGGTATTGGCCGTAAATTAATTGCAGTATTGGAACAAGATGAATACTTCAAGCGGGCTAAACGAATTGAAATACCTGCTTCAATTACTGCTCTTGGCTTTTATCAAAAGATGGGGTATTCCTTTAAAAACGGTAACGATAAAGTTGACGATGAACAACTTTATCGCCTAGAGAAATTTAATCCAGGAGCCGAAAATATATCTATCATTAACTAAATTCAAACACTTGATCAAAAAGCGATTTTTGATACAAAGGAAGATTGGAGTGTACACTTGAAAAAATTTCATTTTTACTACTTTATACATGTTTCTCCGTTCTTTACTGTGGTATTTTCTATATAATTTTTCATTTAAACCAAGTATCTGGCATTGATTTTACTTTCAAAACAAGTGACCTGATCCTACTGGCCAACTTAATTTTTTTCTTCCCAGCTTTATTTATTACTCAAAGGCACCGCCGACGAAAGAATAAAGAAAATAGGCTCAATCATGAAAGGAAAGAATACATGCGCCAAAATGATATTAAAGTAGCTCAGGCACAAATGCAAAGTGGTTCAGAGGTCTGGAGCACGCGAAATGCAAGTGATTCTTTAGTTTTTATCGTGCAGAATTTTTTCTTTTATTTAACTATTTTTGTTTTCGCTATTTTAATTGACCTTATTGCCCTCTTCAAAAAAACATTGAGATAATTGACAGCAGCTCTTATTCTTGTGCTCACTTAGACATGAATGCCTTGATAAAACTCAAATTCTAAATGTTAAATATTAGATATTATTGTTTTTTGGTAGTAGGATGGGTGCATAACTTTTTGTATTTCACGTTGAAAGGGGAACTTAAATATGAATGAATACCAAAACTTGCTAAATGCTTGCTCAGACATTGGTGATACTGCCAATACAGATCATTTCTCTGAGGCATCGACCATTGCCCAAAGAATGAACATCTCTAAAAATAAATTTGCACAACTATTTCATTATTTACCGAAAGTTAAATCTGCAGAACTGAAAAAGAAGCCGACAAATATTGCGGGTGTATTCGCTAATTGCTACGGAATCTTAGTCGTAAACATGAATCAGACCGCCAAGGACGCTTTTAACAAGTACCTTAATGCCAATGCTTTTTAGACTTTTTCAAAGGTGCTATGCTTGCGGCAATTTATTTACAAGTCCTTGTAAGCTGGTCGTTTATTAATACATTAAAATAAGCACAAGTTACTATGCCAAGTAACTTGTGCTTATTTAATGTTAACTTCTATTAATTCTCTTTGCTTAATTCCTTAACCTTGCTTTCCCAAGATGAGGCTGTCACAGCAAGAACTTTATTCAAGTCTTCGATGTTCTTACGCCCAGTTGTCCGCATCCATTCACGGCCAGCTTCTTCACCCTTTTGGGCAAATGGTTCAACCGAATGACGCCAAGTTGCACGGCCGCAAAGTACACCGTTAAAGCTTGAACCTGCTTCACGAGCAAACTTCAAAGTTTCCTGGAAGAGTTCAGCCGATACACCGGCACTCAAGAAGATAAATGGTACGCCAGCAGTAGCTTTATCTTGTTCCTTGAAGAAGTTCAAAGCTTCATCCTTGCTATAAACAACTTCATGATCGCCGTTATAGCCTTCAACATAATCCATGTTGACCGGAACCTCAACCTTCAAAACATCAACATTATAACGATCTTTGGCAAATTCTGTTACCATGGCGTTAACTTTGTGCGGCTTAATTTTGGCATATTCAGCGCTCTTAGTATCATCGATATTAGCATCATAAGACATCAATTCCAAGAAGAAAGGAATGTCCTCAGCTAAGCATTCGTCACCGATACGTTCCACAAAAGCTTGTTTCTTGCGGTTGATCTCTTCGCCTTCATCAACGTCGTAATAAAGCATGAACTTGATGGAATCAGCGCCGGCTTCCTTTAGACGCTTTACCGACCAGTCAGCCAGCAAGTCTGGCATGCGGCCAGGTTCAGTTGTGTCATAACCAGTCTTTTCATAGGCTGTGAGCAAACCGCAATCAGAATCACGCTCAGCGGCGGCAGGCAAGCCATACTCTGGATCAAGCAAGATCGCAGAAGCATACTTAGTTAATTCAGAAGAAATAACCTTTTTAAATTCGACGATGTCTTTTTCGTTGGCTGGTTTGTTAGCAGCGGCGGCTAACATCTTCTTTAAAGAACCACGTTGGTCGATCGCTAAGGCTGCGATGACACCATTTTTGTTGGACATCTTTTTTAAAGCTTCAATTTTGTTGGACATTCCGTTATGCTCTCCTCTATTTTCATTTCGGTTTTAAGTTGTCAACGTCAGATATGCTGTTTCAAGATAGTAAAGCTATTTACAGCTTAATCGTGATAGTAACCCTCGTTCCAAAGCTTCATTTCATGATCATAGAAATGAGGATTATCATGCTGCTTAGGATTATCTTTTTCAACGTTATCGATTTTTTCGATCAACTGCTTGTTTTCAGGAGTTTCCTTGTATTCAGCCTTCAAGAAAGTATTAACGATTTCTTCGGCCAAGTGTTCTCCGACAACGGCACCGCCAAAACCGATAACATTAGCGTTCAATTCTTCTTTAGCATACTTAGCTGTGGTAACATCATTGACTAAAGCAGCACGAATGCCGGTATTCTTATCAGCAGCCGTAGAAATACCCACGCCTGTTCCGCAAAGAACAACGCCTAAGTCTGCTTTGCCATCACGAACTAAATCAGCAACTTTCAGGCCATAAATTGGATAATGTGTCCTGGTATCGTCGTAAGTTCCGACATCGATCACTTCATGGCCTTGTGCTTTCAAGAAATCTGAAATATGAATTTTAGTTTCTGTAACGATATGATCATTACCTAATGCGATAATCATTTTATTTCCTCCTCAAAATGAACTGTTTGTTTTTATTCATCAAGTTACATACGTTCAACCATACTGGACTGTAAAATTAATATAATTTCTCCAGCATGTCTAAACGGATCTGATGCCGGCCCCCAGCGTAGTTGACACCAAGGTATTCATCAACCAATGATTCAGCCTTCTTCGGGCCAACGATCCCAGAACCAATAGCGATCGCTTTTGCACCATTATGTTGTGTGGTCATATGAGAAGTGTTTTCTTCGGCAACGTTAGCTGTGACCATACCATGGATCTTGTTAGATGCCATTGCGGAACCTGTGCCATACTCATCAAACATGATCCCACGATCAGCTTTGCTGCTAAGAACAGCGTGAGCAACAGCAACAGAAGAATCAACAAAATCAACTGCAGGTTCTTCTGACAGGTCAAGCACATCATAATTTTTACCTGTTAAATAACTTTTGATGTGTTCCTTTAAATCAAATCCACCCTGATCGGATGCCAATGCAATTTTCATGATAAAATCTCCTTTATTTTTTGTCCATAATTTGAAGTATTCGAATTATGTACTTGTTTTATGGGTAGTCGAAGCAAATTATCGCCCCGTTACTCCCGTCATTCTTTAGCTAAAACAACTTTAGTATATTGCTGATAGTGCGAAACAGTTTCGGTGCTTACCTCCGCATTTGTGATCAAAAAATCAACATCATACAAATTATAAAATTGGTAGAAGTCGTCGCGATTGATTTTGTAACGGTCAGCCAAAACGATCTTGCTTAAACTATTGTTAATAGCGATTGCTTGGGCGCTGCCTTCCTCTGTATTAGCGGTCATCATGCTTTCGTTATGGATCCCATTGACTCCAACAAATGATTTGCTAAATTTCAAATCTCGCAAGGTATCGCTTGCCAAGCCTCCTATGAAAGCACCTGAGCGTTCGCGAAAGTTGCCACCTACCAAGATCAAATCGACATTTTTGTTTTGCCAAGATTCAAAGACAGGCAAACTATTAGTAACAACTCTCAAGTTTGCAATATCACCAACATAGTGAACTATTAATTCCTGCGTTGTCCCTGGGCCAATATAGATGGTCTCGCCCGGACTGATCATTTGTGCCGCTTGGCAAGCAATTTGTTTTTTTTGCTCCAGATGTATCTCTTTTTTCTCGCTGTGAGAAAGCTCTGTTGCATCACTGCTGCCAATGCTTTGTGCACCACCGTGGATCCGGATCAACTTGCCGCTGTCAGCTAATTCATCTAGATCTCGCCGAATTGTCATATCGGAAACGCCTAATTGATCGATCAGATCCTTAACAGTCACAATGTCCTTTTGGTTAACCATATCAAGCAACATCATCAGCCGTTCTCTCTTTAACATGATTTTGCTCCCTTAATGGTTGTTTTTGTTTGCTATTGTGCCTTACATGTATAAATTAGCACGATATGCACTTTTAGTCAACGATTTTTGTGTATTTTTGTTTGCTTTTTGTTTAGTTTTCTCAGTATCCTACAAACCCATTGATCCTTGTTGCTTTGTATTCAAATCTTTTTCAAGTTAGTTTTTGACATCCTATCTAAAGTGTTTGTTTTTTAAAAGAAATTAAAACAAACATTTCATCACGATCGACATTATTGGGTCAACAAAGTTTACCCCTGTAAAAAGTCAGAAGGTGTTTTTAAGTAATACTCCAGAGAATGGCTAAAAGAAAAAGGGACACCATTACAAACCTACAGTGTCCCCCAACCAGTCATTTACATGACCTGATTTTGTGAAAAATCATGGAAAATGCAGTGACTGATATTATTGATTTTCTTGTCGTTTACTCTTACGCTCTCTTTCTATACGATCGACACGTTTGTAGTATGATTTTGGTACTCCCACCGTCTTATACAGTGCGTATAAAGCAATGATCGTCGATGCTGTTTGAACGATCGCATTTGGAAAAATAGTTGCCAGAAAGCTTGCAACGATCACTATCGTTGCCCACAAAATGAGCTTAAGGCGTTTCGACTTCCAATCGACTGCTTTTTTCATGATTATCACCTCGAAATCTTTATAATGGTCCGAACAGATACTGAAGCATGCTGCTTCTTGCTGGACAGAGTCCATTAATTAATCCTGATACTGTGTTGCTCTAATTAATTATCTTCTTTTGCGGCTGCTGCGTATGCTGCATTACGCTTCTGCATTTGTTTTGCATACCACCAGAAAATCAAACCATATGCGATCAGTGCTAACAAAGCGTAGATCATGAACATGATTTCACCAGTAGAAGCTTTACCAACTAAGTAAGCCAAATATTGTTCGATAGGACCTTCTTTAGTAGCTTCGGCAATTTGTGTACCTGAGCCAACGCCAGATGGGAAGGCACCAACACTCTTGGCAACTCCGGTAATGAATGGTGCAGACAATGTACCGGCCCATAAGAAGATCGGCATTTCAATAGCACCAATGATGATCATACGAATGATCTTACCACGAGTAACAACTAATAAAGCAGGAGTAACACCCATTGCAATAATAGAACCTAAAGGCATAATGTGGTTGCCAGGTAATACCAAAGCCTCAATCAACATGATAGGAGCTAAGACATTAGCAGCGGCCCAGATCTCGGCACGGCCGGCAATAAATGGCCAGTCAAGACCAATGTTGAATGTACGACCTGAGAAACGTTTAGTCGCAAAATCAGAAATACCCTGTGACAATGGTTCAACAGCGGCAATAAACCAAGAACCAATTAAACTGAACAGTTCCAAAGCAGTACCACCGGTAAATGAAAGGGTCAAAATTGTCTTGACATCTTGACGTGCAAGTAAGCCAATGAAAATACCTAAGTAAACACCAATGGCAAAATGGCTGCCCCAGAAACCAATCTTTTTATTTAGTTGGGCTGAGTCAAAGTCATATTTATCTAACCATGGGAACAATTTGTCAAAGATCTTATCAAAAACCATAATGATCGGGTTCATCATGTAGTTCAAATGAGTTGTAGTCATCGGGTTTTCAGCCGGTGCATCCAATAGATCATTGAAGGTTGGCTTCATAAGATCAGAATTAACGATCTTCAAGGCGCCAATGTATAAGATCAATATGGTGGCAATGAGCAAGTTTGCTCCAAAGTACATTGCCATCAAAGCCGTGAAGGAAATATGCCAGATATCAAAAATATCAACATCTAATGTATTCGTCTTGTTCAATACCAGCATTACCACGTTCAGTAAGATCATAATAAGCAGGAAAAACAAGGTATAAGGAGAACCCCAAGTAATGGTACCTAATGGAGCCCAACCAACGTCGGTAATAGACAAATGAATTCCTGTTGATTCAACGAAACCGTTTAGCGGCTTCTGATAGGCAGTTGTCAGCAAATTAATGATATCGCTAATAGCTGTTAAAGCAATAGCTAAGCGAATACCGCCTTCCAAAGCACGGGAAAACTTAACTCTAAACAAAAGTGCTAACACTGTTAGCACGATCAACATGATCGGGGCTGCCCCCAATTTAATGATCGGGCCAAATAACCAGTTAGCAGCTTGAATGATTGCTTGCATTAAAAATTTCACTCCTTTTTATAACATTTAAAGCTTTTTAGAAAATTAATGCCTACACTGAATATTATGGTTACTTCAAACCCTTTTCCTTGATAGTTGATTCAACTTTATCGTAAACAGGTTTTGCCATTGCCGAGATCCGATATAAAATAGGACCAGCGTCGATAACCGGAATATCTGGAGTGAAACCAAGATCTGTTTTGGCGATCGGTGTGAAAATATCATATTTTTTGATCATGTCTTCATTAATGTCCTTGACCATCACAGCATCACACTTAACATCGTAACCGCGATCACCCATTTCTTTTTCCAAAGCATCTTTGATTTGGTGACTTGAGTTAACCCCTGCACCACAAGCTGCTAAAATTCTAATCATAATAAGTTCCTCCTATATATTAAATAATTAACTTTGTTGACTTTCTTGATCAGAAAATGACCGTATTAAAAACTGATAAACAGCTTTAGTATCTGTACTCTTAAAAAATGTTTCGAGATCATTAACTGAAGTTGTCGTACAAAAGTTCATGATCTGAGCCAAAATATTGGACTGCCCTTCGGGATCATTGTTCAAGATCATAAACAAAAACTTAACTTCCATACTTGAGGAAGGATCGATCATGTTCTTAAAAGTAACTGGATGCTCCAAATGAACAGGGATCACACGGCGAACATTCACAAATTCCCCTTCTGTGTGTGGGATCGCAATATTAGGCAGGTTATTATTCACCACACTCAAATCGATCCCTGTTGGATAATCCTTTTCCCGCTCGATAACATTTTCGTAAAACGCGGGCTTGACCAAACCATCCGCAAGTAACTTGTCTGCAACTTCTTTAATGACCTCTTTTGCCGTTGTCTTTGAAGAATTGTAGACGTTGTTGGCCACGAAAAGCGCTTTCTCTTTCTCCATCTGCACTTGTTCTGGTCTCCTTTCTTGTTTATTTTTGTTCAATAATGTTTACAAACTAATATTAAAGCCATTTTTTAAGAATGTCAACTACTATTTTGAAAAGGTTTTCCGTCGCACCGGGCGAATTAAATTGTGCACAACCAAGCCTTTTTAGACTGATACGCCAGTACTTGAGTGTTAAAAATAATTGCTATCAAAATTAAACATTTGCACAAATCATCCTTTTCTATTAAACATTTTTTATAAACGAAAAAGCTCACCAACAACGGCAATGGAATCGCATACATTATTTTATTATATATTATGCTGAAACTGTCGAGGAAATTGTTTTCATCTTGACTTATTTCATAGGTAATGATAATTTTAGCATTGAGTAAACAATTTAACACATTAATAAACAAGGACGGATCTTATGACAAATAAAATTCTCGCAATTACAATGAATCCTTCGGTCGATATTTCTTACCCCCTAGCCCATTTAAAAATAGATACAGTCAACCGTGTAACTAATGTCACTAAAACTGCCGGTGGTAAGGGGTTAAACGTCGCACGCGTAGTCCATCAGCTAAAAGAACCAGTTTCTACTAGCGGTGTCTTGGGCGGTACGATCGGTGACTATATTTCTCATCAGTTAGCTGCGGTTGGTTTGCAAGAACAATTCTTACGTATTCCACAAGAATCACGAAATTGCATCGCGATCCTTCATGATGACGGACAACAAACTGAAATTTTAGAAGCAGGTCCAACATTAACAGCAAGACAGCAAGAAGAATTTATGGAGCATTTTGGTAAATTATTAGATGAAGTCAGTCTGGTGACCATTTCGGGCAGTTTGCCACAAGGTTTCTCGATCGATCTATACGAGCAAATGATCAAAAGTGCAGCACAAAAAGACGTTCAGGTGATCCTTGATTCCTCTGGAGAATCGTTAAAGGTTGGGATCTCGGGAGAGAAAAAACCTCTGCTGATAAAACCAAACCAAGAAGAGATCGCACAGTTAGTCGGCCATGAATTACCCGAACTGGGGGACGTCGAAGATGCATTATTGAATGAAGACATTTTTAAAGACCTGAAATGGGTCGTTGTTTCTTTAGGCAAAGACGGCGCACTTGCCAAGGTCGGGCAAGTTATCTATCGGGTAGCGATCCCTAAGATCAAGGTCGTTAACCCAGTCGGTTCGGGAGATTCTACCGTTGCTGGCTTGGCAGTCGGAATTAACCGTAATGAAAGTATTCCAGACACCTTAAAAACGGCTATGACAGCTGGTATGTTAAACACTATGGAAAAAGAGACAGGCCATATCGACCCAGCATTGTTTGACGAATACTTCTCCAAAGTAACCGTTGAAAAATTAAAATAAACATATTAAAGAAAGAAGAATAAACGTTGACTGCATACGAACAATTATGTCAAAAAAACCCAGAGTATAATATCAAGCAAACTTCTGACCAAGCGTTTGCAAAATACGGCAAGATTTATACTAATTACGACATCTCAAGCATTATCAGTTATATGGATGAAAAAATCACCATCGATAAAACTAATAACATTTACGTCCCATCGAATGCAGAACTAGAAAAGATACCAGCCATGCAAACAATTGCTACAGATGTTTTTGCCGGAATGCCTTTTGAAGCTGGTGAATGTACAGGCCAGTCGTCTAATTTTACTGCTGTCGAGTATCACCAAGGTAGTGAATTAAACGTGTTTTTGACCGATGTCGTGATGGTCTTAGGCAAACGGAGCATTTTAGAGGCAGATGGCTCCTTCAATGCTAAAGATCAAGGTGATCTCTTCTTTGTTCCACGTGGAACAGTAGTCGAATTTTATAGCGACACTCTCCATTACAGTCCAATCAAAGTACATGATTCAGGTTTCAAGATCATTGTGATGCTGCTGGCTGGCTCTAATCAGCCCCTGCCTGAAAATTTCCATTCTAATAATCCGCGCATCGTGAAGAAAAATAAATTTCAAGTAGTTCACGCTTCACGAACTGACAAGATAGCTCAAGGAGCACAGATCGGTGTCACTGGTGATTTGATCGAACTCGAGCCCTTAAAATAAAATCTGTCTAGTTGAACAAAGAGACCTGTCTTCCCAAAGATATGAAGCAGGCCTTTTTATATTTGGATTCTTTGTTGGAAAATAGCTCGTGTATTATGATAAGGATAACGATAACACTTAGGAGGCGGCAAACCATTTGGACAAACAATTAGTCAGGACAAGCAAAAAGATCTCATTTGTCTTACGTCACCATCCTGAAAGGATCGGTCTGGCCTTAGATCCCTATGGGCGCGTCAACCTAAGTGAGTTTTTGCAAAAATATAACCATCATTATCAAACCCCGATCGACAAGGAAACAATTGAGGAGATCGCGCAAAAAAGCGACAAACAGCGCTTCGCGATAGAAGGTAATACTATTCGTGCCCTATATGGCCACAGCATTCCTGTTAAACCCTTAGCACCTGCTACAATGCCGCCAGAAATCCTTTACCACGGTACATCACGTGTGGCAGCTGAACTGATCAAAGCTGAAGGCTTAAAGAAAATGGATCGGACATTTGTGCACCTCTCTGCATATCCTCCAAGTGCACTCAAGGTGGGGCGCCGCCATGACCCTAAACCGACCATTTTAAAAATCGCAGCCCAAAAAGCAGCTGAAACGGGGATGCTTTTCTACCCCACAAAAAGCGGGATCTGGCTCGTAGATTATGTACCCGCTAAATTTATTGAAAAATACCACTAAAAATTTACACAAAAAAGGGTTGGATAGTTTACATTGACTATCCAACCCTTTTTTATTGCAAATAATTTTTGCTGTTCTATTTTATAATGGTCAAATTATGCGGCTGCCCGACTTTAACATGCGGGTGGCTTTGCAAGTATTGAATGATCAGTTTGGGCATGTCATCAGCATATTGCCGGACGATTTTATCCGCATTAAACATCGGATAATTACCACCGCCGACTCCGCGGTATTGGTTCAAAGCAACTTCTACTTCTTGCTCAGCCAATAATTCTTTTCCAGCGAACATTATCTTGCCCACCCTTTGTCCGGCGGGCTTGGTCAGGTCAAAGGAATAATCGATCCCCGTATAATAATCATAGTTATACAACTCGACTTTTGGTGTGCTGAAACTGGCAGAGATCTCGACTTTTCCATCGTCTCCTAATTCAAAAAAGGAGGCACTCCGCTCTACGGCAGCTCTTAAATCCTTTCCGCTGACCTTTTCGACCACTAATGTATTGGGAAAAACATAACTATTCATAACATTGCGGACCGAAACTTTTGCGCCAAATCCGCCAACATCGTCATTGAATAAGGCCGTCCCTGATATTTTAGCGCCGGTTGCTGCCATCTGTACCCGGTTCACAAAATCTAAATAGGGATGGCCGTGCAACCGTGCTGCCATATGGTCTGTGATGTGCATGTCGCCTGTGATCGTTGCAACTGGCTGATCCAGCCATTTTTGCGTAGCAAGATACCAAGAGGCTGAAATATACTGAAGGTCTGCGGGCAATGTTTGTCCTGAGACCGGCAGCAAATGGGCCTGGCTGTTAGTAATTTTATGCTGATCGTCTAATTCTAGTATGATTTCAGCCACGTCACTGCCGCGATACCCTGGCTGTGTCGTAGGAATTCCATTTACCACAGCAGCTTCACGCCGATGTTGGTGCCCAGTCACCAGTGCATCGATTTCGGGCACCTCTTGCAAGATCGCAGATCCTTCATTTTCGCCAGTATTTTTTTCAGTTGGCTGACCATCATGCAAATCTGCTTCATATCCGCCATGATAGGCTGCAATAAGCACGTCGACTTGAGACTTAACTTCCAAGACTTGCTTTTTCAGTGTTTTCAAAGCAGATTCAAATTTCAATCCTTTGATATTGCCTGGATCTTCCCAGTGAGGAATAAACTGTGTAGTCAGTCCAATTATTCCGATCTTGAGGCCCTTTTCCTCGATGATTTTAAAGGGTGCATCTACAATTTTTTTAGCATTACTTCCTGAGATATTAGCTCCTAAAATCGGATAGTCTCTGTCTTGAACAACTTGGGCCAAATAATCCAAACCAAAATTGAATTCATGATTCCCCAAAACCGCTGCATTAGGAGCAACGCTATTTATCAGGGCAACTATGAGTTGAGAATAGTCCGTATTTTCCCTGGTGTTGTATGCATAAGCATCCATGGGTGAACCTTCCACAATATCCCCATTCTCAATGTATAAGACGACTTCATCTGCTGGTGCTTTTGCACGGATCTGTCTGATCAAATTAGCAGCTTTCAAATAACCCAATTCATGTCGATCCTGTGCACTGCTAAAGTCAGTCGGATAAAAATAACCGTGAACGTCACTGGTGGATAAGATCCTAACTTTCATTACACTAGCTTCTTTCTGATCGAACCCGACACGAAGTCGATGACCGTAACCATCACGACGATCCCTAATAAGATAATGCCAGTCCGTGACCAGTTTCTCGTCTGAATCGCAAATAGCAAGGGTGTCCCGATACCTCCAGCCCCAACCATACCTAAGATTGAAGCAGAACGGACTGCTATTTCAAAGCGATATAAAGTATAGGATAAAAATGAAGGCATGATCGTCGGCATGGTGGCTAAGATCCACATATCCGCCCGATTACCGCCCGCGGCTTGAATGGCTTCTTCAGAACCCCGATCCATGTTTTCGATCGCTTCGCCAAATAACTTGCCTAACATCCCGATAGAATGGATCGAAACCGCCAACACCCCGGCAAAGGAACCTGGCCCAACGGCTTTAATAAACATGATCGCCAAAACTAATTCTGGAAATGTTCGAATAAAAACCAAAACAAATTTGCCAGAAGTAGAACGTGGGTGAAGTTTACCCTCTTTTGAAGCGCGGGCGGCCCAAAAGGCAAAAGGAATACTCAAAATGGCAGAAACAAAGGTCCCCAAAAAGGCTATGGCTAATGTTTGAATGATCAAACTAAAAAGATCTTCCCCGCTGCCATCATAAAAGTATGCCCAGTCTGGGTGAAACAAGCCATTCGCAATTGATTTCGAAACTTCTCCGGCGGATTCTTGTAAACCACTGAATTGTAAGCCTGTGATCGACCACAGGTAAAATAACACGACCAAAATACCCCAAAAGATCCAACTATTGTGCGCCCAACGCTTTTTTACCATCTCTTTCATTGCAATCTCTCCCTTAAATTGTTGCTGACAGCATCTATGACGACTACCACTATTAAGATAGCAATAATGATCACAGCTGTTTGGTCATACCTAAACGAGGACAAGGAGCGTTGCAAGTAAACCCCAATACCACCGGCACCTAAATACCCAAGGACCGTTGAAGCACGGACATTGATCTCAAAGGTGTATAAAAAGTAACTGACAAAACTATTTAATACTTGCGGGATCACAGCAAAAACAACGACCTGCGTATTATTGGCACCTGCTGCTCGTAAGGCTTCTAAAGGCTCGTCATCGATGGTTTCGATCGTTTCATAGAATAGCTTAGAAATCATCCCGAATGAAAAGACAGCTAGAGTCCACACACCAGCGGTTGCTCCAATTCCAACGATAGCCACAAACAATGCAGCCAACAATAAGTCAGGCAGAGTCCGAACCAAGTTTAAGATAAACCGGATCACACCGCGCACTACTGGGTTTTTAATCAAGTTTCTCGCCGCTAAGACTGAAAACGGGATGGCAATCAACGTGCCAATGGTAGTACCTATCAAAGCCATTTGAATAGTTTCTGCGATGGGCTGAAGAACTATATTAGTATAATCCCATGCCGGATGAGCCATGCGTCCAAGCAGATCAAAAAACTGACCAAGGTTTGTAAAAAACTCGCCCCAATCCACGCCAGTCATAATAGAAGAACCCCATAGTAAAAAGAGAAATAAAATAGTACCTCCAATGCCCTTAACATGATATTTCTGCATAAAAGGACGCTGGGGGATCATTTCCTTATCCATTTAAGGCACCTCCTTTGATTCCTTTCTTAGTATAGATACCTTCAAAGTCTTTTTCTTCTACTTCATCGATTGGTTTATCATAAACCAGTTGGCCATCACGCAGACCAACAATTCGATCTGCATACTTCATTGCGAGTGGGACAGAGTGTAAGTTAGCCAAGACGGTGATTCCTAAATCCTTATTCAAATTAAGCAAATCGTCCATTACAGCAGTCGTTGTCAATGGATCCAAAGAAGCAATCGGTTCATCGGCTAACATGATCTGGGGCTCCTGCATTAATGCTCGTGCGATGGCGACCCGCTGCTGCTGCCCACCAGAAAGTTCGTCTACCCTGGTATATAATTTCTCTGTCATGTTGACGCGTTTCAAGGATTCAATTGCACGCTGCTTATCTGCAGCAGAAAATAATCCCAGTGAACTTTTCCAAGTCGAATAATAGCCGACTCGTCCTGATAAAACATTCCTTCTCACACTAGAACGATTGACTAGGTTAAAATCTTGGAAAATCATGCCAATACTACGGCGTAAATTGCGTAGTTTTTTGCCTTTATAACCGACGATCTGTTTCCCGTTAACTTTCAAATCGCCGCCTGTAATATCATGCATCCGATTGATCGTTCGCAGTAAGGTGCTTTTCCCAGCACCAGACAAACCAACTACCGCAACAAATTCCCCTTTATAAATCTTTAGATCAATATCCTTTAGTCCCACAGTGCCATTGGGATATACTTTTTGCACATTATCAAACTCGATCAAAACCTGTTGGTCGCTCATCTTAAATTCACCCTCCATAATTCTTGCCTAGATATGACTAAGAGCAGAAACAATAGATGCTTGTTCCTGCTCCTTTCTGGGCTCTTGTCAGTACATTATTATTTGAAAAATTCCCGTTCCTGGTGCAAATATAAATTTCTTGCTCTACTTTCTGAGATCAGCACGCAATCTAACGCGCCTTACAATCAAACACAGGAACCGTATTGATCGACATTCTGAAATAATCGTAGGAGAGCCTGAGGCTGCCGCAATTCTCCACTAAAGAAAACGGTCTGCCTTGCCTCTTACTTATCCAGTTTCTCAGCTGTCTTATCATATTGCCGGATGATGTCAAAGTTGCTGTCCTTTGAATCTGCATATCCTTCATGTGTATAGACACTGGAAATGATCTGATGACCCTTCTTAGTTTTGGCAATATCTTTGAATGCTTTAGAGATCTTCTTCTGCCATTTTGGACTCATGTCTCCGCGAACTGAGATCGTATCATTCGGGATCTTCTTAGTAGTGTAGATTGGAACAACTTTTTCATTAATATCTGGTGCATCCTTCTTTACGAGGTTACGAGCTCCTTGGAATACAAAGGCCGCATCTGTATTTTTGTTGTAAACTGACAATACCCCTTGATCATGGCCTTTGACCTGAACAGTCTGAATATTGTTTTTATTGATGTTAACTCCATGCTTGTACATTTCAACAACGGGATAGATCCATCCGGCCGTGGAAGTCGTATCTTGCACAGCAATCTTCTTGCCCTTCAGATCTTTAATGTTCTTGATTCCGCTGTCTTTGCGAACTAGGATCTGTGAACGATAAAAATCGACGTTCTTATTGCCGGGATGATCGTCTGCACCAAGGACGTTCTTGCGTTCTGCTTGCAATAAGACCTTGGTTCCATTTTGCTTATGGGCTAATACGTAGGCATCAGGCGGCAAGAAACCAACATCAACTTTCTTAGAACCCATTGCCTCAACAATGGTATTGTAATCAGTTGAAACGCTGACTTTGACAGGGATACCCAATTGCTTTTTCAACAAACCTTCTAGTGGTTTGGCCTTAGCTTCTATCGTTGTAGCATTTGATGACGGCACAAACTGAACCGTTAATTCCTTAGGCGTATATGTATCTGAATTTTTGGAACTCTTAGAGTTACCGCACGCAGCCAAAGTTACCGCGCATAAAAGGCTAGAAGCAACGATCGTTGCTTTCTTTAGAAACTTCATTAAATATTCCCCCATTGTTAGTTGATAATTTGTGACCCACTATGTCCACCGGATATTATATACAAAAAACCATTCTTGTTGCAAGCAAAATGACGAATAATTTTGCTTTTTTTAAAAAAATAGTTCTCATTTATTTGAATGAAATTGCACAAGCTCCCAAATAAAATTCGTTGTTTTTGAAATTCGAGGTTTTTTTGGGTAAACGTGTAAAAGTCGCCGACACGCTAATAAGCGGCAAAGATGATTTTCAACTAAAACGTCTATTTTTTATGGATAATTGTCTATTGGTACGTAAAAAGCGGTCTTCCTAGATCGGGAAGACCGTTTCAAATCGGCGGTTATTGTTCCGGCCGATAAGCAATATTTGAAAATTTATTATACGATTTAATAAACACTAGTTTTACAGTTCCACGTGCGCCAGAACGATTTTTTTCGATGATCAATTCCACCTCACCGATATCTTGTTCGCCTTCGTTTTCCTCATTGTCATTATCTTCATTATCTCGCTCATAATAATCATCACGGTATAAGAAAGCAACAATATCTGCATCCTGCTCGATCGATCCGGATTCCCGAATGTCTGACAAAACCGGCCGTTTATCTTGGCGCTGTTCTACTCCACGCGACAACTGAGATAATGCAATGATTGGCACTGATAATTCTTTAGCTAATTTCTTTAACTGCCGAGAAATTTCAGAAACTTCTTGTTGCCGACTTTCTTTATTTGATCCTTCGATCAACTGCAAATAATCAACAACTATCAGGTCAAGTCCGTGCTTTTCTTTCGCCAAGCGCCGACATTTGGCGCGAATCTCACTCATTTTGATGCCGGGAGTATCATCAATGAAAATATTAGTTTTGGACAAACTTCCCATCGCTACGATCAAACTCTGCCATTCATCATCTGTTAGTTGACCGTTGCGCAAATGATTCGCATTGATCGACCCCTCCGCGCAAAGCATCCGGTTGACCAAAGATTCAGCACTCATTTCCAGTGAAAAAATGGCAACATTGGAATCAGTTGCTGTCCCAACGTTTTGGGCGATATTTAAGGCGAGCGCCGTTTTACCAACAGCCGGGCGCGCTGCCAAAATGATCAAATTATCCGGCTGCAATCCAGCCGTCATTAAATCAAAGTCGCGGTAACCTGTAGGCAAACCGGTAATGTCTTCGTGTTCCTGAGATAATTTATCGACCTGTTCTAAGGCTTCCTTCAACACTTGATCGATCTGTCTAAAACCGCTTCTGTTGCGGCGTTCTGAGACATCCATGATTTGGCGTTCTGCATCATCAAGCAATGCCGGAACATCTTCATCTTGGTTCTGGGCAGAGCTCATAATGTTGGATGCTGTTGAGATCAATCTGCGCAGCATGGCCTTTTCTTCAACGATACGCGCATAATATGCTGCATTGGCAGCGGTTGGGACCGAAGAAGCTAATTCTGCAATATAAGCAACACCGCCAACATCATCCAATTGATTGTTTTGGTCGAGCTGATCTTTGACAGTCACTACATCGATACCCTCTCCGGCATCATTTAAGTCGATCATCGCTTGAAACATGATCTGATGAGCGCGTCGATAAAAATCTTCCGGCTCAATATATTCCATCGCATCGGCTAAAGCATCAGTGCTCAAAAAGACCGCCCCTAAAACGGCTTGCTCCGCCTCAATATTTTGTGGTGGCAAATTGTCCATCAAAGCGTCATTATCCATGACAGTGTTCCTTTCTATTACTCAATAAAATGCTGACTTTAAGACATTATCCACAGCAAAAATATGTCGTTACCCATTGCGTGCTGTGCAACATAAACGAAAGTTCCGCTGCTTACAGGATTTCTGTTCAACAGACGGAACCTTCCAGTTTAATAAGTGCTGTTATTTTTCTGAAATGTGGACTCTGATCTTAGAGGAAACTTCGTTATGCAGCTTGACTGGCACATTAGCATATCCCATCGAACGGATCGGTTCATTGAGGTCCATCTTTCGTTTATCGATTTTTAATCCGTATTGCTTTTCCAATCCTTGAGCAATCTGTTTAGACGTGACAGAGCCAAACAAACGGCCATCCTTACCGGCTTTAGCTTTCAATTCAACCACATATTTGCCTGATTCAAGTTTGGTTTTCAAATCTTTTGCTTCCAAAAGATATTCCGCTTCTTTTTTGGCTTCGGCATGCTGCTGCCCTTTTAATCTGCTCATCGCAGCCGCACTGGCTTTTTTAGCTTTATTGCTTTTGATCAAGAAGTTCGCAAAACCATCAGGAAGTTCTTTTACTTCTCCCCGTTTACCTTTGTGGCTTACATCTTGTGTGAAAATAACTTTCATGAAAATTCCTCCTGCAATGCATCGTTAATTTAATTATAGCAATGACTTATTTCAAATTCACTTGCTATCTTAAATATTACTCAGCTGGTTCTCCTTCATTTTCCTGCGCTTTTTGTAAAATTTCAAGCAGCTGCGCACGAACTTCTTCTACTGTCTTCCCTTCGATCTGGGTAGCCGCTACTGACAAATGACCGCCACCGCCCATTTGTTCCATTATCAACTGGACGTTTCTCTGGCCTGAACTCCGCGCCGAGATCCCCACAGAATCCTCTGAACGACGTGTAATGGCAAATGAAGCCTCAACTCCGCTAACCGAGAGCAAAGAATCAGCCGCCTGCGCTGCCGTGACTGGATCGTAAATCTGGTCATCTTCACCGGCACATATGGCGTTGCCATCCTCTTTAAATTCAACTCGATCGATCAAATGACTCCGGTTCATGTAACTATCAACATTTTCTTTCATAAAGTGACTGACAAGCGACTGATCAGCCCCTAAAGCACGCAAATAACTGGCTGCGTCGAATGTTCGCGTCCCAGTATGTTGTGAAAACGACTGTGTGTCGATCACGATACCAGTTAACATAGCAGTTGCTTCCAAGCGATTGATCGGTTCACTTTCACGTGATTGATACTCGAACATTTCAGTTATCAGCTCACAAGTCGAACTAGCATATGGTTCGATATAGACAAGCATTGGGTTTTCTGGGAATTCTTCTCCGCGCCGATGATGATCGATAACCATGATACGATTTTCCAACTTGTCGTATAATTCCGGACTAGTGGAGATCGACTTCTTTGAATGATCGACCATGATCAGTAAATCGTTTTGGTCCGCTTTTTCCAATGCCTCTTCTGGGGTAATGACCGACTGACTGATCTTATCGTCTTTTTTCAATTCTTGCATCAAGCGTGTGACATCGGAATGAAGATTCTCCTGATCTAACACGACCCAACATTGTTTATTATTCATGGCGGCTATCCGCCGAATACCTAGGCAGGCACCTACTGAATCCATGTCAGGCCGTTGATGTCCCATGACAAATATTTGCCGTGATTGATTCATCAAATCTCTGAGTGCTTGAGAGATCATCCTCGCTCTGACGCGGGTCCGTTTAGCCATCGGGTCAGTAGTCCCGCCATAGAAACGAGCTTGTCCGTCGACCTTACGAACAACGACCTGGTCGCCGCCGCGTCCTAATGCTAGGTCCAAGTT
This sequence comes from uncultured Ligilactobacillus sp., assembly GCA_934215475.1. GTDB lineage: Bacteria > Bacillota > Bacilli > Lactobacillales > Lactobacillaceae > Ligilactobacillus. Next base: position 126,035 of record CAKPZY010000002.1, on the reverse strand, counting down.
ATTTTGTGATTGGTCCGACAATTCTGATAGATCATCATTACCATATGCGATTCCCATACTTAACGTTAAAGGCGCATTGCCTTTAGAAGTTTTGTCACGGATCGTATCTAAGATGTTGAACTTTTCGTTTTCGATCGCGTTTAAAGTCCCAGTGTAAGCAAGGATAAAGTAGCGATCTTGATCGACCTTTTTTAAAAACATGCCGAACTTTTTAGCCCAGTCAGACAAGGTATTGGCCACAAAATTGTCTAAATTGGAGATATCCGTGTCATTCAGTGATTTGGTGACCTCATCATAGTTATCCAAAAAGACCTGCCCCAACACAAGCTGCGAATCATCATATTTCTTTTGGATCTGGGCATAATGAGTAATGTCCAATAAATACACCACGCGCATGTCCTTTTGGATCAAAATATTAAAATAATTATCATGCCACTGGACTTCCACGTCGTCTTTATTGTCTATATTCTGCTTGATCAGCTTAGCCAGTTCCGGATCCACTTCGTCCATGCTGCGCCCCAAAATATCAGTCTTACCAAAATAAGACTGGAGGTACGGATTGACCCAGTCGATCTCAGTATTTTTATTGAACATTAAGATCCCGATCGGCATCCTGATCAAAGCGTCTTGCTCATCACGTTGGATCTGATAGGTTAAATTAGAGATATAATCACTTGTCTGGGAACGAATCCCAGTTAGCGTAGCAAAAGCTGCTATGATGACTAAGATCACTACCAGCAAGAAAACAATACCGAAGATCCAGTTAAAGGCAAATGCCAAAACATCGACCGCAATAGCAAGAGCGATCAATAAAAGAGCGACTACCCGAAACTGCTCATTTTTAAAGATGTCTAGCACATGACCAAAATTTTGTAACCATTTGTTCTTCATAATACTTCCTCTTCTTTTACAACCCTAAATGCAAAATTACACTCTGAACCGCTAAATAAAAGTGACTAGATTTTAGCATTCATTTTTAAATAAAAAAAGCTGTGTGATTCAGCAAAAATAATAAGCTCCCCCATGATATAACTATAAACATAGCTGCTATTCCTTATTATTTTATCATATCTGAGTGTAAATACCGAATTACACGAAACAATAAAAACGTGAAATTCTGTGATCCTATCATTACCGCTAAACATAAAAAGCATATCATCAATATTTAAATTAAAAAATGCCAAAAAAATTGGCCTTCTTATTAAGGAAGACCAACTTTTTTAAAAATTAGCGGGGTGTTTTAAGTTTCAAATTAAAGAAATATGTCCCGCCAAACAGCACCAGTGAATAAATAACGCCGGAAATCAATGGATGCCATAGGTTCCAATGACCTATGTCTGCTGGAGTATATTCTGCAGGTACCCCAACTATCCAGTATATGGCTTTACCGATCCATGTTAGTTGCCACCCCCAACCAGTATCAACTCTCAAAATGATCAAAAGGGCTAAGATCAACATGATCGGGATGCCGATGATCAAGATAATTTGCACTCGTCGATCAAACAAACTAAGAATACTGCCGCTAAACATTAAAGTAGCCGCAATACAAATCGTGAAGACCACCAATAGTATAAATAACATCATATTATTGAAAAATGCCCCAGAAAAATAATGCTGGTATAATGCATCAAAACTTGAAATTTCAAAACCATTGCGGGTTTTATTAAATGGTAAAGCCCCCCAATTATACAAGAGTCTGGCGATGTTGCCAATAATGCTGATGCTAATGATCGTCAACGTTTTAGAGTAAAAATACGTCTTGCGTCCGACACCGTTTTGAATCAAAAATTGAAAACTGTCATAGGTGGCGGCACTGAATATGAGCAAGAAAATCATCAAGGCAAATCCTAGGAAACCGTTTGGAAGAAAGTCCTCGGGACTCAAAGTATTCATTCTGCCCGTTAAAGCTGTGACAATAATGGGAACAAATATCAGTGCAACAACCGCCCAAAGAGCCGTCCATCCCATTACTCGAATGCCTTCCAAAAATTCATACTGAAAAGCTTTTTTTAATTTCATTTCTATTCCCCCTCATCTTGGTGACTGGTTAGGTTGATAAAGAGTTTTTGCAGATCCATGCCAGCTACCGTGACTGTGTCAGGTAAGGCGCGTTCTTCGTTTAACTCGCCAAAAACATAATTCGAACGTAATTTCCCTAAACTATCACTGCCGATAACATTTACTCCTTTGGTGTACTCCTGGACCTCTTTTTCGGGACCTGTTACTGAGTGGCTATGGGCTAAAAGGTTCTCGGTCGTGTCATTCAGCACTAACTTGCCATTCCTGATCAATAGTACATTTTCTACTATTCCTGCTATTTCTTCGATCAGATGAGTGGAGATCACAAAAGTGCGTGGGTGTTTCGCATATGTGGCAACCAGTTCTTGATAAAAAAGTTCTCGATGATTAGCATCCAAACCAAGAGTCGGCTCATCTAACAACACAAAATCTGCGTCCACCGACAAAGCGATAATATCTTTTAGGATCGAGCGGTAGCCGGTTGACAACTTCCCAAAGCGCAAATTTTCGTTTAAGGCGAACTTGCTAGCTAATTGATGGGCAAATTCAAAATCAAACCCCGGATAAAAAAGAGCTGTCTGGCGAAATAGCTGGAAGACTTTTGTTCTTTCGGAATAAAGGTTTTGTTCGCTCATCATGTAAATCTTACCCAATTGCTGATCGTTATTTTGGTTGCTTTGTCCATTGATCTTTACCTCACCGCTAGTTGCGGGTATTCTATCCGTTAAAATGTTTAATAAAGTACTTTTACCGGCACCATTACGGCCGAGTAGACCGTAAATTGTCTTGGGTTTGAGTTTTAAACTGATCCCATTTAAAACCAACTGTCTGCCAAATTTTTTGGAGATCTGGCTCATAGTTATTTCTGTCATTCTTCTTCAAATCCTTTCTCGACCAAAGAAACTATCGCATGTTTATCTAAGCCTAAATTCTTAGCCTCGGTCACCATATTTAAAATATAATCGTGGAAAAATTCGTTTTTTCTCTTTGCTTTGATCTTATCTTGAGCTTTATCCAAGACAAACATTCCCATACCTCGTTTTTTTTGAATTAACCCATCGGATACTAAAATATTCATACCCTTCAATACCGTTGCCGGGTTGATTTGAAAATCACGTGAAATTTCAGTTGTAGACGGGATCTGTTCTCCGGCGGAAAAGCTTCCCAGGAAGATCGCATTTTCGATTTGCTCTGCAACTTGTCGATATAAAGGCTCTGAACTGTCGAAATTAAACTGCATTACCATCACCACGCTTCATTTTTTAACCTCTTTTTTCGTGAATACGAGTTTTAATATAGCACTAATAACAACCTGTCAACCAAACATTAATTACTCTACCTCACTGATGTAACTACTTATTGATCTTAAGTTGCGGTAAAACTAATTGTTCGTACAATTTTACTGTAACAATATAATATGCCAAGTACAGCACGATAAAAATCAAGAATGGCAGCCAAATTCCTCCATATGGAGACAACATTAGCGATTTAAACATCTGCAAACCAAACAAAACGTCGACGATACCTAAGATACCCGGCAAAGCATATAATATGATTATTTCCCGGGAAATAGACTGTCTTAATATCCTTTGCCTGACCCCAAGTTTATTCAACATCTCATAGCGCTGCTGGTCGCTGTTGGCACCACTCAAAATTTTAAACATTAAACAACTGGCCAACATAGCCAAGAATGCTATTCCTAAGAAAAAGCCCATAAACTCAAAGCCACCAAACCCTTCTTGAGCATGCAAATAGTTAGAATAACCACCAGGAATGGTGAGACGCATTTTTTCATAGGAATTTGGGTAGAGAGTCTTTGTAATTTGATCTAATTTACCCTGACTCTTTTGAACGTCTTTTACCCTAAATAAATACAGTTTCTGTTCTGGGACTTTAATAGAAGAAAATTCTCTGGCAGAAACAACTTTAACTTGTTTATTAAATCCTCCTTTTTGTAAAACGGATAGTGCGTCTGTATTATGCTGGATATTAACGCCATCTAAGTTTTCAAAGCTAACTTTTTGAGTTTCACCTTTGATTGACTTACGTGCCCAGTTTCCCGGAATATTTTGCAATGGTGTCTGGTTAAACTCATCCTGGTTATAGTACACTGTTCCATTGGTTTCTTTTTGCGAATAATCGACTCGTTTGTCGAGGTTGAGCTCAGCTATCTGTTGTTTAACTTTCTGATCAGGATTTTCTAATGCCATAGTATAAGCACTACCGCCTTGAGAAAATGCCTCAATTTCTTTGCCAAAACCCATTGCAACTGTGATCGCTCCTAAGGCCAAAGCAAATAAAATCGAGACAGTAGATAAAATCTTAGTATAGTTTCTGATCCGGAAACTAAGCTGTGAAAGAGTAAAATTATTCAAACCTCGTTGTGCCCAGCCAGTTTTCTTTAGCAGTACTATCAACCATACTAAAACGGCATTAAATAAGAAGTACGTCCCAGCCACGATCACGATCAAGGAATATACGATCCCTATTCCCTGAAATTGAAGCAAATGTGCCATCGTGAAATACCCGCTTGTGAGTAATAATAAACCCGCAATTACTTGAATAGCTTGAGACCACGGGTTTAGTTGCGGCCTGTTTGGTTGACTGTCACCTTTAAGCAGCTCCAAGACCGACGTTTTGACCAATTTGCGGCGGTTGATCAACCCAGCTAATAAGAATAATACAACGTATAAAATCAAAGTTGCAAAAACTGCTGGTAAATATATTGGCTGAAAATTTTGGATCTTGTTGTGCAAAATAATCTGCATCATGTATGTCCCTACCGAACTAGTTAAAATGCACCCCAGGATGACCCCAATTAAACTGGAAAACACTCCGACAAGCATCGTTTCTGTTAAAATCAACCGACCGATTTTCTTTGGCTTTGCTCCTAAAACTAGAAACATCCCATAATCATGTTGCCGCATGCTCAACAAAAACGAGTTGGCATAAAATATATAAACAAGTGAGATGATCGTCAGCAAAACTGACCCTATTTGAAAGATAAATGATACTACGTTCAGGCCATTAGTACTATTTTTCAAAAATTCAGGGTTTGTGGCAAGAGCTTCAAACATATAAAAGACTGTACTTGAAACTACTAAACCGGCAAACAGGACCAAATAATCCCGCAAACGACTTTTGATCCCAGTCAATGCCAATTTGTGTAACATATTATTTCTCCCCCTGACTTTGAAAAGCGCCTAGGTCATCAAGAATCTCCTGGTAAAACTGCTTGCGTGTTTTACCGTTACTTTTCAATTCTTGTCCAATCTTACCATCTTGGATAAACAAGATCCGCTGACAATAACTTGCAGATAGGGGATCATGTGTAACCATCAAAATTGGAACATTTTGTTGCTGATTAATAGTAATCATCATTTCTAGTAAGTCTGTGGTACTGGAAGAATCTAAAGCTCCAGTTGGCTCATCACCAAAAATCATCGTTGGCTCGCTGATGAGTGCTCGAGCGGCTGCCACCCTTTGCTTTTGACCTCCTGAAATTTCATTCGGGTAATTATTCATTATTCCAGTGATGGATAATTGCTCAGCCAGTCGCTGAATTCTAGGCTGGATCTGTTTTTTATTAACATTTTGTAATGCCAATGGTAAAGCAATATTTTCACTATTAGTTAAATTTTCAAGTAAGTTGAAGTCCTGGAAAATAAAACCAATTTTTTTAGCACGAAAATCAGCAATGTCATTACCTTTCAACTTAGTAATATCTTTGCCGTTAATTTTGACGCTGCCCCCTGTGGGTTGATCTAATGTCGTTAAAATGTTCAAAAGCGTCGTTTTGCCTGACCCAGATGCACCCATGATACCGATAAATTCTCCGGGTTGCACTTTAAAGCTAACTCCCTTAAGGGCTGAGTAGCTCTTTTCACCTTTCTGGCCATATATTTTTGTTATATTATCAGCTTCTACAATAGGTAAACTCTTCTTATTCATGCTTTTCCTCCTATGCTATACTTGGTTTGTTGCTTGGTTAATCACTTATGTAACTAACTATATATGGTCGATCTTTTTTTGTCAACATATTTGCTGAATTTGATTAAGCTATTTTTAAAAATGTTTCACGTGAAACATTTGAACAATAAAAATAACGGACCGTGAACAGCTTCTTTTTCTAGTAGTTGTTATCGATCCGTTATTAAAAGGCTTCTCTTTTTTCAGCAACGCTTTTACGTGCTACTTTGGTGCTAATATTAAATCGGTAAATTTATGGTAGTGCCTGACCAGTTCCTCAGAGAGATTAGAATTGGTGATCAAACGATCAACATCGTAAAGATTATAAAATTGGTAAAAATCATCACGATTAACCTTATATTTATCAGCCAAAACTATTTTTTCTTTTGCATTGTTTAAAGCAATACTTTGAGCAGTTCCCTCTTCCGTATTGGCAGTCATCATGCTTTCGTTATGAATCCCATTTACACCTACAAAAGCCTTGTTGAATTTCAATTCAGACAAGGTATCATTAGCCAATCCACCAATAAACGTCCCGGAACGTTGGCGGAAAGTCCCACCAACTAAAATTAGATCCACATTGTTTTTATTTCTCCACGTTTTAAAAATCGGCAAACTATTGGTGACTACCCGAATATTTGAAAGTTCTGGCACGTAGCTTTCTATCAGCTCCTGAGTCGTTCCCGGGCCGACATAAATTGTGTCACGTTCTTTTATCAACAATGCCGCTGTTTTAGCTAATTGCTCTTTTTCTGTCAAATGAATTTCTTTTTTTTCAGTATACGACAACTCAGTGCTTTCAATGCTCTGCGCCCCTCCGTGGACACGAGTCAGCTGTCCGCTATTTGCCAATTCATCCAAGTCACGTCGAACAGTCATATCTGATACACCCAACTGCTTGATCAATTCTTGAACAGTGATGATTCCATGCTTATGGACGAGTTGTTTTATTGTCATTAATCTTTCCCGTTTTAACATATATATATCCCCTGCTGATTTTCAAAATAAAGTTATTTCAACTAATATCATACGCTATTTTGCCTATATAAAACAGAAGATTTGCAGCAGCTACATCATGTTATGCAGAACAATAAATTCATGGTGAAGCTTGTAAATCTCTCTTACTTAATGCTAAAAAGCACTACCTATTGATCAGCCAAATGTATTTGTCTATTTTCTGTATATTTCAAATGAAAGTTTACATTGATGCTGCTTTCAAAGCATACATTAATGCCCGCAAAAAACAAAAAATAACTAAAGCAGCAAGTTACCAATTTTGAAATAAATTAACAACATAAAAAGCTCCAAGAAGCATGGAGCTTCTTGGAGCTTTGGGCGGATCGTAAAAATCCATAATATTGAGCGAACAATTTCAGCTATCCGCTCATTTAAAATTAAGCTGTCTTTGCCTACCCTTTCAGGCAGGTACGTAAATCTATTTTTATTCTTCTGATACGAATGGTAACAAGCCCATGATACGAGCACGCTTAACAGCTACAGTCAACTTGCGTTGATTTTTTGCACTAGTACCTGTAACTCGACGTGGCAATATCTTTCCTCGTTCAGAAACAAATCTCCTCAACAAATCAGTATCTTTATAATCAATATATTCGATATGGTTAGCTGCGATAAAGTCAACTTTACGCCGACGGCGTCCGCCTCTACGTTGTTGTGCCATTATTTTCCCTCCTCTGTTTACTAGAATGGTAAATCATCATCAGAAATATCAATTTGTTGGCCATTATCTGCAAACGGATCTTTGCTGTTATCAGAATTCTTATTGTCCTGATAGCCGCCCTGATTACCGTTATTCGGATTGCCATACGGATTGTTGTCCTGTTGTGACGATTTTTGCGAAGAAGGAGAAGAAGAATTACCCTGTGGATGTTGCTGCCGATACTGGTCAGCTTCAGCCTTAGACTCAAGCAATGAGAAGTTATCAGCAACTACTTCTGTTACATATACACGATTTCCTTGTTGATTTTCATACGAACGAGTTTGAATTCGTCCATCGATCCCCACTAAAGAACCCTTATGGGTAAAGTTAGCGAAATTTTCAGCTGCTTTTCTCCAGATAACACAATTGATGAAATCGGCCTCTCGTTCACCAGAACGATTCGTAAATGGACGATCTATTGCAACAGTGAAAGATCCTACAGCAACTCCGGAAGATGTATAGCGCAAATCAGGATCACGGGTCAGTCGTCCGACTAATACGGCTCTATTGATCAAAATTCGTTCCCCCTTCTGATTTTAAAAATTAAGCTTCACGTTTAACGATCATATGACGTAAAATTCCGTCATTAAATTTAGCAAGACGGTCAAATTCATTAATAGCGTCAACATTGTCTGCCTTGACATTTACGACATGGTAGATTCCTTCTGTAAAACCACCAATTTCGTAAGCAAAACGACGCTTAGACCAGTCTTTCGAATCTACAACTTCAGCACCATTTGTTTTTAAAACATTGTCGAAACGTTCCACCAAATCCTTTTTGGCAGCTTCGTCGATTGATGGGCTAACAATGTAGGTAACTTCATAGTTTGTCATGACTGTTTACACCTCCTTATGGACTTTTGGCCCTCTATCCTAAAGTAGAGGACAAGGAGAGTAATCTAAAAAAGCTTAGATACTCACAAAATAGAATTATACCACGTTCATATTGCATTTGCAATATTCATTAAAATGACTCATCTTCACTGAATTCGCGTACTTATACTACTTGATCATTGAATTTGCTCTACAAGATATATATACGCAAAATAAAGAATTTTGTTTCTTTTTTCTGCAAATTAATTTAAATCATTATCTCCAGGTTCATTATTCTCATTTTCTTCGTTTTTGTTTTCTTTTGGCTGAGAAATTTCATCATCACTAGTCTCTGTTTCACTATCAGCAAGCTCTTTTTCAGGAGCAACTTTAGCCATAGTTGAAACAAATGAATCCTCCTCAAGGTTGATCAAATGAACCCCAAGCGTCGCTCTTCCTGTGATTGAAACGTTGGAAATTGAGAACCTAATTAGTACTCCCTTGTTAGTGATAACCATTATATCTTCATCATCTGACACCGTGGTCAGTCCAACCAATGGCCCATTCTTCTGAGTAACATTAACTGTTTTAACACCCTTGCCGCCACGACCGCGAATAGCATATTCATTAGCTGGCGTTTGTTTGCCGTAGCCATTTTCTGAAATGACAAAGACGTTACTTTCTGGTTGAAGGATATCTGAGCCGATCACATAATCATTTGCTCCTAAACGAACACCACGAACTCCTGCTGCTCCTCTACCCATAGAACGAACTTTTCCTTCATTAAATGAAACAGCATATCCATTATGTGTCCCAATGATGATATTGTCGTTGCCATTTGTCTGTGAAACACTGATCAGTTCATCACCATCGCGCAGGGTAATAGCTTTGAGCCCATTTCTGCGGATATTTAGAAAGTCAGAAACCGCTGTGCGCTTGACCACACCATTTTTGGTTGTAAAGAACAAGAAAAGATGTTCAGGATCAACATTTTCCTTATCAGCATTTGGAACAGTGATCATGGTCGCCACTTTTTCTCCAGGGGCGATGTTTAGCATATTGATCACAGGGATCCCCTTAGCAGAACGACCATATTCTGGAATCTGGTAGCCCTTAGAACTATAGACCTTACCTGTGTTGGTAAAGAACAATAGTTGATCATGAGTTGAAGTTGAGATCAGATGTTCAATAAAGTCTCCTTCATGGACTCCCATACCTTGGACACCGCGGCCGCCGCGACGCTGTGCTTTAAATTCACTAGTAGGCATGCGTTTGATATAACCGTTATGAGTCAAGGAAACAACTACAGACTCTTCTTCAATCAAATCTTCGTCTTCGATGCTCGTAACATCGCCGACCAATAATTCTGTCCGACGATCATCACCAAATTTTTCTTGAATTTTTAACAGTTCTTCATAAATAATTTGATTGATGCGTTCTTCATGTGCCAGAATATCCTCATAGTCGGCAATGGCTTCCATTGTTTTCTTATAATCTTTTTCGACCTTATCACGTTCCAAACCTGTCAAACGCACCAGCCGCATATCCAAAATTGCCTGCGCCTGCTTATCGCTCAAATCATAGCTGTTCATTAAACGATCTTTTGCGACATCGCCACTTTGAGAACTACGAATAATATCAATGATAGCCTGAATGTGATCTAACGCGATCCGTAAACCTTCCAAGATATGGGCACGCGCTTTAGCTTTCTTTAAATCGAACTGTGTCCGGCGCCGAATAACTTCTTCTTGGTGCTTTAAATAATATTGCAAAATTTGTTTCAGACTCAAAAGTCTAGGTGTTCCATCGACGATTGCCAGCATATTGAACCCAAATGAGGTCTGCATTAACGTCATCTTATATAGATTATTTAAAACCACAGAAGCACTGACATCTCGTCTGATGTCAATTGTGATCCGCATACCTTCCCTGTCGGATTCATCTTTGATATCAGTGATCCCTTCGATCTTACGTTCCCTTGCTAATTCAGCTATTCGTTCGATCAAACGAGCTTTATTCACCATATATGGCAATTCACTTACGACGATTTGTTCATGACCGTTTTTCTGCTCATTGATGTCTACTTTAGCCCGCAATATAATATGACCATGCCCAGTTTCATATGCTTTGCGGATCCCTGATTTTCCCATCACGATCCCAGCAGTAGGAAAGTCTGGCCCTGGAATTGCTTCCATCAAATCTGCTGTCGTTGCCTCTGGATTATCCATCAAGATATGGAGACCAGAGATCACCTCTGCCAAATTGTGTGGCGGAATATTGGTAGTCATGCCGACGGCGATCCCAGTAGCACCATTAACCAGCAAATTTGGAAAACGAGCAGGCAAAACGGTTGGTTCTCTCTCTGTCCCATCGTAGTTTGGTTCAAAGTCGATAGTGTCTTTATTGATATCACGCAACATTTCCAAAGTGATCTTGGACATTCTTGCCTCGGTATAACGCATGGCCGCGGCACCATCTCCATCGACTGAGCCAAAATTTCCATGACCATCGACTAGCATATAACGATAACTGAATGGTTGGGCCATTCGAACCATCGATTCATAAATTGCCGAATCTCCATGTGGATGAAACTTCCCCATAACTTCTCCGACGATCCTCGCCGATTTTTTATACGGCTTTTCTGGTGTTACTCCCAATTCATTCATTCCATATAATATTCGCCGATGCACTGGCTTTAAACCATCACGAACATCAGGTAATGCTCGCGCAACTATAACACTCATAGCGTAATCAAGGAAAGATGTGCGCATCATCTTGGATAAATCCACATTTTTAACTCGATCTGGTAAATCTACCAACTTTCTAGCCTCCTAATTATTTCGGCTCGAATTATTTCCCGGGAAATAATTAAGCATCCAAATTTTCAACATACGTTGCGTTTTCTTCGATAAACTGACGTCTTGGACCAACGTGGTCGCCCATTAACATCTCAAATACATTATTTGCTTCTTCCGCATCAGATAAAGATACCCTCAGCATGCGGCGATGTTCCGGATTCATTGTTGTTTCCCACAACTGATCAGCGTCCATCTCACCCAAACCTTTGTATCTCTGAATAGCAGGCTTAGGAGATGGGGCAAGGTGCGACAAAACATCTTTTAATTCACTATCTGAATCAATATACCTGATCATTTTCCCTTGCCGGACTTGATACAATGGCGGCTGTGCAATATAAACATAACCATGCTCGATCATCGGTTTCATGAAGCGGTAGAACAATGTCAGTAATAGTGTCCTGATATGTGCTCCATCGACATCGGCATCAGTCATAATGATCAATTTGTGATAATTTGCCTTCGTAACGTCAAAATCTTTGCCAAAGCCTGTCCCCAATGCAGTGAAAAGGGACCGAATCTCCTCATTCGCCAATATCCTGTCCAAGCTGGCCTTCTCAACGTTTAAGATCTTGCCACGGATCGGTAAGATCGCCTGTGTTAAACGTGACCGTCCTTGTTTAGCAGAACCTCCGGCAGAGTCTCCTTCGACGATAAATAATTCTGAAATTTCCGGGTCTTTACTGGTATTATCGGCCAATTTTCCAGGTAAATTAGAAATTTCCAAACCATTTTTCTTACGTGTTACCTCGCGCGCCCGCTTAGCCGCAACACGTGCCCGGGCCGCCAAGGAACCCTTTTCAACGATTTTTTTCGCGGTTGCAGGATTCTCAAACATAAACTTAGAAAAAGTCTCACTAAACAATTTGTCTGTAACCGTCCGTGCATCGGAATTGCCTAGTTTGGTTTTTGTTTGTCCTTCAAATTGCGGATCTGGGTGTTTGATAGAAACTACCGCTGTCAGACCTTCTCGGACATCTTCACCAGATAGATTATCATCGTTGTCCTTAAGGATGCCTTGCTTTCTGGCATAATCATTGATCACCCTGGTCAAAGCAGTCTTGAAACCTGCTTCGTGCGTCCCGCCTTCATAGGTATGAATATTATTGGTAAAAGTCATCAAGTTAGAATGAAAATCATCGGTGTATTGTAAAGAAACTTCAACAGTGATCCCTTTCATTTCACCCTCAACATAGACAGGTTCAGGAAAAATAACTTCTTTACCCTTATTCAAAAATTCTACGTAGTGTTTGATGCCGCCAGCGTAATGGAATTCTTGCCGTGTCGCTTTTTCTGGCCGCTTGTCATCGATCGTCAGCTTTAATCCTTTATTCAAGAAAGCCAATTCTCTGATCCGGGTCGTTAGAACCTTAATGTCATAAACATGTGTTTCATTGAAGATATCATTATCAGGCTTAAAATGAACCTTTGTTCCGTGCGAATGTTCACTCGTTTGACCGATGACATGAAGTTGGGTTTTTACTTTCCCATAGGCAAAACCCATTGCATAAATATTAGTGTCACCGCCGCGAGTAACTTGAACCTCAAGCTCAGATGAAAGGGCGTTAACTACTGAAGCACCAACGCCATGCAAACCTCCAGAGACCTTATATCCCCCGCCGCCAAATTTTCCTCCGGCATGCAGGATAGTAAAGATAGTTTCAACGGCTGGCCGGCCCGTCTTCTTTTGAATATCGATTGGGATCCCGCGGCCATTATCTTGAACTGTAATACTATTATCTTTTTCAACCGTGACGTTGATTTCATCACAAAAACCAGCTAGGGCCTCATCGATGCCATTATCAATAATTTCCCATACTAAATGGTGCAAACCTTGCGTACTAGTGGATCCGATATACATTCCTGGGCGTTTCCTTACAGCCTCTAGTCCTTCGAGGACTTGTATCTGGCTAGCATCATATTCATTGGCCCGTTTTTCTTTGGCTTCTATCGCTCTTTCTTCGTCCGTCAAAATTTAGACATCCTCCTTGTAAATCAAATAATGCTGCTGTAATTAAAGTTCATTTTTACTTATGTTATTAGTTTGTTTTGTCTTGCTTGTTGTGAACCCAAATTATGGATAAAATGTGCTCGTTTTTAAATCATTCTTATTTTCCTTAGTTGTCACCCGAGCAGTTCCGTGATCTATTACAAAAATTTTAGGCGATTGAATCAGGTTTTTGGCTACGTCGTTCATCGCTGGAGCCGTCAAAAAGGTCTGAACTTTTTTTTGAATCGTCTTCAATAGGTGCGTTTGTCTTTGCCCATCTAGCTCAGACAATACATCATCCAGCAGTAACAAAGGATACTCTCCCGTCTGTTCTTTCATCACATCAATTTCAGCCAGTTTGACCGACAAAGCTGTGGTCCGTTGCTGGCCTTGTGAGCCAAAAGTTTGAACATTTTTACCGTTGATCAAAAACTTAACATCATCTCTGTGTGGGCCAATCAATGTCGTTCCCTGAAATATTTCTTTCTCGCTTTGGCCTTTTAATTGTTGGTACATTTGCTGCTGCAATTCACTTTCAGTTTTGCCTGTAACGTCCTTTAACTTAGAATCATATTCAAAAGATAGTGTCTCCTGTCCTTGAGTAATAGAAAAATGTAATTTATAAGCATACTTTTCCAACTCTCTCAAGAACTTCACTCGCTGAGCTATAATACTTCCGCCCAAAGACGCTAATTGTTCTGATAAAACATCTAAATAGACTTTATCAGTAGTTTTATGAACACTTAGCAATTTTAAATAACGATTCCGTTGTTTTAAAACCTCTCGATAACGGGTAAGATCATGTAAATAACGGGGGGCGATCTGGCCAAACTCCATGTCGATAAAACGTCTGCGCCCACTCGGACTTCCTTTAACTAACGAAAGATCCTCAGGTGCAAATAAAATGACGTTCAACTGACCAATATACTGGGACAACTTAGCTTGCTCCAAGTGGTTGATCCTGGCTGTCTTGCCTTGTTTGCCTAGCTCCAGTTCTAGAGGCAGCTCTCCGGTTCGCCGGTGAACTCGACCAATAATTTCCGCATTGTCATGGTCAAACCGGATCAGTTCACGATCATTAGCTGTCCGATGGCTTCTGGCAGTGGCTAGAACATAAATCGCCTCTAATAAGTTAGTTTTTCCTTGAGCATTTTGGCCCAACAAAACATTTATCTCAGGCGAAAATGTGAGAGAGGCCGAAGCATAATTACGGAAATTTTTCAGTTTCAGTCCTTTTAAATACATACTTATTTTCCAGCTTTTAGTATAAATGTATTATTGTTTATTTTGACCGTATCATCCGGATAAAGTTTCTTTCCTCGTCTTGAATCAAGGATCCCGTTGACATAAACATCGTTTTCAGCTAAAAACCACTTAGCTTGCCCGCCAGATGAAATCAGATCGGCAATCTTTAGTAATTGTCCGAGTGTTATGTACGGTGTTTTTAAATCTATTTCTTGCCCCAAAAAACGGCCCTCACTTTCTATAGGTTACCTATAATTATACGCCTTTCTGTTGCTTAAAACAACTTTAATCGGCCCATATAAGCATTCTGAGGGCTTTTATACATATTTGGATAAAATATCAAGAAATAGTCAAAAATGCGTGAGAAAGTTTTATATACAAAAAAACCCTCCTTGAGCGCTTCCAAGGAGAGGTAAATTTTGTTTTTACAATTTTTAGTAGTAAGAACTCAAAATGTTCTTACTGGAGTGATCAATTGAACAAAGTTAGCTCCATCCTCCGTTGGTACGAGGGTGAAGGGACGCAGTGGAAGAGTAAGTGCCATTATAATATCCGTTTGTCCAAAGGATGACAGGGCATCTTTCATATAATCAGGGTTAAACGAGATCTCCAAATCTTTTCCTTCGAGCTTTTTAAACGCAAGGTCCTCTTCGACATTGCCAATTTCAGGAGAATTCCCATAGATCACGGCCTTTTTGTCAGAAGTGTTTAATGAAAGTTTGACCACATTATTCTGGCCTTCATGAGAGAGTAATGAAGCACGGTCGATCGAATGTAAGAGCTCTACAGCATTAAATTCAACGGTTGTCTCTGAACTCTGGGGGATCAAACGATCCGTATCAGGATAGTTACCCTCTAAGAGACGCGAGTAAAAGGACGTATTGTCAAAGGTGAACAATATTTGATTTTCGGCTACTCTGATCTCGACACTTTGGGTCGAATCATCCAACATTTTAGCCAACTCATTTAATGATTTTCCTGGCACAATAATGTCATAGCTTTCAGAACCAGCATCTTTCAAATTAATTTTCCGTTGACTCAGGCGATGTGAATCTGTAGCAACTGCTGCTAATTCTCCGTTGCTGTAAGATAAATGCACACCCGTCAGAATAGGTCGGCTTTCTTGATTTGAAACTGCCATGACTGTTTGATTGATGACCTGCTTTAAGATATCAGCTGAAATTACTAATTTACTCTGTGCATCGACTTCTGGCAAGTGTGGATAAGTTTCGGAATCTAATCCATTGATCGTAAATTCTGCTTGACCGGATGTGATAGTTGCTTGAAAGCGGCTATCAACAGCAATAGTCATTATGTCTTCTGGTAACTTTTTGACAATTTCATTAAAAAAGCGCGCGGGTAATACAATACTGCCAGGTTCATCTATTTGTAAGGCAGCTTTCTCATCATCAAGAGTGATGACTGTTTCAATTGAAATATCTGCATCACTACCGGTCATAATCAGGTCATGATCAGTCAAAGTTAACTTGATCCCCTTTAAAATGTCAATGGCTGTTTTAGAAGAGATTGCCCGTTGTGCATCATTTAAAGCTGAGATGAATTCACCTCTGCGGATACTAAATTTCATAAAGTTAGATCCTCCTGTTTTTTTATATTATTAATTAATAATAAAAATAGTCGTAGTAGTAGGTACTGTTAATTATGTTAATAAGCATGATGAAGTAAGTAAAATAAAAAGAATGGGTGTTAATAACCTGTGGATAAAAAGTAATAGTTATAAACACTTATCCACAAGTGCATAAGTTGGCCAGCTTTCTTTATCTTAAGATACGCAAAGCAACTAAAACTTTGTTATTTATTTTTACAGTTTTTAAGCATGAAGATCTGCTTTTAATTCGGCAACATCTTGCTCTAAGCTAGGATCATTACCTATTGATCTGGTTATCTTTTCAAAAGCGTGCAACACAGTTGTATGATCTTTGTCTCCGAATTCTTGACCGATCCGCGGTAATGACGAATCTGTTAGCTCGCGGGCAAGATACATTGCTACTTGACGTGGGATAACGATAGCCTTGACACGCTTCCTTCCTTTTAATTCAGCTACAGTAACGTTGTAGTATTTAGCTACCTTACTTTGGATCAAAGGAATGGTAACTTTATTGTTATGGTCCTTGCTCGTTAATCCCTTTAACGCTTCTGCGGCTAGACTAGTCGTTATATTGGTGTGACTCATGGAAGAATATGCTTGGACACGCATGAGGGCACCTTCCAATTCGCGAATGTTTGAATCAAATTGACCAGCAATATAACTCAGTGTGTCGCTTGGAATGTCTAAACGCTCAGCTTCAGCTTTGTTTCGCAGGATGGCGATCCGTGTTTCAAAGTCTGGTGGAGTAATATCGACAGATAAGCCCCATTTAAAGCGAGAAACCAGCCGCTGCTGCAATTTAGGAATCTCATTTGGCAAACGGTCAGATGATAATACGATTTGTTTTTTGTCATCGTATAAGGCATTAAATGTATGAAAGAATTCTTCTTGTGTACCGACTTTATCAGCAAAAAATTGAATGTCATCTACTAAAAGCAGATCCACATTGCGGTAAGCTTGCCGAAATTCTTCTTGGCGTTTCGTTTGGATCGAATTAATGAAGTCATTTGCGAAAGATTCACTGGTTACGTATTTAACTTTAGCAGTGGGTCGGTTTTCTAACATTTGATGGCCAATCGCGTGCATTAAATGGGTTTTTCCTAATCCTACTCCACCGTAGAAAAAAAGCGGGTTATAAAAAACTCCGGGTTCCTCTGCCACCGCTAAAGCTGCAGCATGGGCTAATTGATTGCCTTTCCCAACAACAAATGTTTCAAATGTATACCGGTCATTAAGCTGTGCGTTTTTTACGAAACCTTTAGAAGGATCCTCTTTCGCGACAGATTTCTTATGTTGTGTAATACCAGGATCTGTTTTTGCGGTATATTCGTCCAAAGGATTAGGTTCATCAGGCGTCTTTGGTAAAATGGTGACTTTGTAGCCTAAGGGTTCTTGCAGCATTTCCACAATTTGTGGGGTCACACTTTGAGTCCAGTAATCACGATGTAGTTTTGAAGGGACTTCAACAACTAAAGTTTTATCCGCAAATTGAATGGGCTTGGCTGTTTCGATCCAGGTTTTGTAAGTGATTGTGGAGAAAGATTCATTGAACTTTTCGCAAATAAATTGCCATAAAGTTTCAAGATCTGGCACTGGACATTCCTCCTTATTTTTTGATTTAAGCAACACTTATTGTAGCATGTAACAAAATAGTTTTCCACAGAGTGGATAACCATAAGAGAAAAAAGAACAGGTTGTTTTAAATGTTATCCACAGTTTGTGGATAACCTGTGCTTTGTGTTTCTTTTTTCTTACTTATGCACAGGAATGCGTGTTTGTTTTTTCAGTGAGAATAGGGCTTATAGCACTTATCCACAAAACAATTCACAAGCAAATGCTTTTTGTCTACACCCTGTGAATTGTTGATAAAGTTGCTAAAAAGTCGGTGGAAAACAGATATGTAACGCACAAGCAAAGCACTTTTTTCTTTTTAACGGTGGATAACTTTTTTTCTGATTTTTTGTCCACGGGAGATAAACGGAAAAGCATCTCTTCCTATGTTTCTCTCCCGTGGTGCTGTAAAAAATTTTTGAAAATTTCATTTGCAATTAAAGACAGGTATGGTAACATTAACAAGTAAGTCTGAACTTGAGCTGACTACCAACAATTGGTAGATATAGATACAAAAGTTCAACCCAAGGAGGTGTCGGATCTAATGAAAAGAACTTATCAACCTAAAAAACGCCATCGTCAACGCGTTCATGGTTTCCGTAAACGTATGAGTACCAGTAACGGTCGCAATGTATTAGCACGTAGACGCCGTAAAGGCAGAAAAGTATTGTCTGCATAGATCACTGAGACCATCAGTGGTCTTTTTATTTTATTACTGGAATTTGTCACACATATTCCGGTTTTATGTTTATTAACAAAGTAGAGCCCGCATCAAAAAAGAATGTTTCTCTTGTCTCACATGTCATATAGGTGAGTTTTAGACTAAGAATGGAAATGATGTTTGCAAACTTTTTTGGTCAAGAGAGCTCTGTTATTTTTGGAGATATATTTTATGCGTAAATCGTACCGCGTCAAGAAAGAAGCGGAATTTCAAAAGGTTTTTACTCAAGGCAGATCTTGTGCTAACCGACAGTTCGTAGTTTATGTTTTAAAAAAACCTAAGCAGCCTCATTTCAGAGTGGGAATTTCGGTTGGCAAAAGAATAGGGAACGCTGTCGCACGTAATTGGGTCAAACGAAGGATCCGACAAAGTTTGACAGAATTAAAACCGCAGCTCAAACAAGATTGCGACTTCCTTGTGATCGCACGACCAAGTGCCGCTGGAATGTCTACTGCTCAAGTTAAACAGCATTTGATCCATGTTCTTTCTTTAGCGAAAATCATTAATTAGTTGAGCCGGATAAATTAAATTTTACCGGTTTTGTTATCAAGAACAAGATTAAGAGAGGTAGAACATTTTGAGAAAAGGGAAGAAGGCCCTTGCTACTCTTGGAGCCTTATCTTTAGTATTATTGCTTAGTGCATGCAGTACTTCACCTGTTACTTCTAATAGTACTGGGTTTTGGGATCACTACATTATCTGGAATTTCGTCAGAGCAATTAGAGGCTTGAGTAATATATTTGGTGGAAGTTTTGGCATGGGGATCATTATTTTTACCGTGATCGTCAGGGTCATTATTTTACCATTGATGTTTTATCAAATGAAATCATCACGAAAGACTATGGAACTTCAACCACAATTGAAGGCACTGCAAAAGAAATACCCAGATCGGGACCAAGAATCAATGCGGGCAATGCAAGAAGAGCAAAAGAAGCTGTACGCTGAAGCCGGGGTCAATCCTGTTGCAGGGTGTTTGCCACTACTGGTCCAGATGCCAGTCTTGATTGCGTTATATCAAGCGATTTTTCGATCACAGGAACTAAAAACAGGCACTTTTATGTGGATGCAGCTGGGTGATAAAGATCCATATTTTATTTTGCCGATCCTTGCTGCAATATTCACGTTTGCAACATCTAAGCTGACCGTTATGTCACAACCTGACACCGGCCAAAAGGGCATGACTATGGCAATGACCTATGGTATGCCTGTCATGATCCTGATCACAGCTATCAATGTTCCGGCGGCCTTGTCACTTTATTGGGTTATTACTAACGCCTTTTCAGTTGGGCAGACATTATTGATCAATAATCCATATAAAATCATCCGGGAACGTGAAGAAAAAGAGCAGGCCAAACGACAACAGGAACGTAATTTGAAAAAAGCCAAGAAACGTGCGCTTAGAAACCGCAAAAAATAAAGGATTTGTTTTGGTATCTATCATAAGTTGATAGGTACCAATTTTTTGTATTTTTCTCGCTTGATCCATCGTTCTCACAACTGACCAAGCTATGTTCGAGAAGTCTTGTTGTTTTTTCGCCGCTTTCAGTGGTATGTTAAACACTGTAAGATTTAGCTTGGGTAACAAAAGTTAAATCTTATTAACCGTTTACATCTTTGCTAAGATGGATTATGATTTTTATTGTGATTATAGAAAGTAAAAGGGAGAGGATCGCATATGGAAAAACTGCTGATCATCAATTCTGGCAGCTCAAGCCTGAAGTTTAAATTGTTGTTGATGCCGGAGGAAAAAGAATTGGCAGACGGATTGATCGATCGAATCGGGATTGCTGGCTCTAAGATCAAAATTAAGTACGGTTCAGGGCAAAAATATGAAAACGAAGAAGAAATCAAAAACCACGAAGTCGCGGTTGAGCGTTTGACATTTTTGCTGAAGGACCTAGGGATCGTCGCTGATCTAAATGAGATCACCGGCGTTGGCCACCGTGTCGTTGCCGGTGGCGAGTACTTTAAGCGTTCCGTTGTTGTTGATGACGAAGTGATCAAACATATTAATGAGATCGTAGATATGGCGCCATTGCACAATCCTGCTAATTTGATGGGGATCAAGGCTTTCAAGGAAATTTTACCAGATGCTTTTTCAGTTGCTTCCTTTGACACTGCTTTCCATCAAACGATCCCAGCAGTTAATTACTTATACAGCACACCTTATGAGTGGTACGAAGATTACAGTGTTCGGCGCTATGGTGCACACGGGATCAGTCATAAATATGTTTCCCAGTTAGCGGCAGAAAAACTGGGCAAGCCTGTAGAAGATTTAAAGCTGATCACCTGTCATTTAGGAGCAGGATCTTCTGTTTGCGCTGTGAAGAACGGTAAATCATTTGATATTTCGATGGGCTTCACACCTCTGACCGGTGTTACTATGGCAACTCGGTCAGGAGACGTCGATGCCGCTTTGCTTGGTTACATTATGAATAAGAAAAAGATCGATTCGATGGATGACATGCTTGATATTTTAAACCATAAATCAGGCTTGTTAGGTATTTCTGGGGTGTCGTCTGATATGCGCGACTTATTAGCAGCCGAAAAAAAGGGCAATAAACGTGCTAGTTTAGCGATCAACATCTTCGTTAAAAATGTGGTTAAGTACATCGGTGAATATGTTGCGGAAATGGGCGGAGTTGATGGTATCGTCTTTACCGCTGGTATCGGAGAGAACTCAATTCCTGTTCGGGAAAGGATCATGAAACGATTAGGATTCTTGGGAGTAACTTTTGATTCTGATAAGAATGAAGAAAACTTTGAGGGATTGCTATCAAAACCTGATTCTAAAGTTGCTGTTTTGCGGCTGTCCACAGATGAGGAATTGATGATTGCTCGTGATATCATGAAACTTAAAGCTAAAGCTAAGTAACAATTGAGAAAAAGTGCTCATCCATTGCGGATGAGCACTTTTTTAATCGGTTTTGTAAATTATTCAGCTGCTGCCAATAACAGATACAATCTATGAATCAAGAACTTGTTTATTATGTTTCACGTGAAACGTTTTTCGATAATTATAAACTCAATTGTGCCAGCCTGATTAGTTACTAAGCGAATGTAAGGTTTCCTTTTGAGCATAAAAAATTATGAAGCATTGCCATCACCATAAACAACCACAAGGTCTCCCTGGTGTGTGTCAGCGAACAACTTTTTCATCGCATCTGGAGCCACGTTGATACAACCATTCGATCCTCTTTCGTAACGAACCGCTGGATTGCCAAATGTATCTTTTGCGACCCACGGGGCAGAGTGTATGAAGATCCCATCATCCGTCAAGTCCATTGCTTGCGGAACATAAGAACTGTATTTTGTACCGTCTTTTTCAGTGCCCTTCATGGTCATGGGCGCTTTACGCCACTTGATATAGTAGTAACCAGTCGGAGTTGCTATATTGACTTTGGGTGTCCCGGTATTGACAGGCATTTTTTGCGCGATTTTGTTACCCTTGACCAAATAAAGCTGCTCTTTGGTCAGGTCAACTTCAATATGATCAGAGTTTTTAATTGTGTCCAAGTTTGTTTTATCAAATTTTTGATTGCCATTATTGATGTTTTGGGCTTGAATGTTAAGTTTGCCGGCTAAAAGCTGCTGCTGCAGATAGCGGCCTTCATTATATTCTTGCAGTTGCCAACCCAAGTTTCCTTTGGTATTGTCAAAGGAAACTTTCTGGTCTTGTACAGTAGTGAAAGTGGCTGTTTGTGAGCCGGCTAAAGCATATTTCTGGTTAATATCATAGATATACTTATAGCTTGGATTCAAATCGATGTCAGTTCCCTTGTCTGTGACCGTTCCATTAGTTAAAACGTTTTTTACCGGAGTAGTTTCTGTTTTCCCCATGACTGTATATTTAAAATTTTGTTGCAAAAGATCGTTTATTTTCTTGTATGCGTCCTTTCCATCCCAGGAAGGGCTGGCGAAAACGACCGAGACTTTCTGCCGCGGGTGTTTATTTGGATCGATTTGCTTGGTAAGTTTTGCTAGTGTTACTTTTTGGTCGATCATATTACCGGCAACAGCAGGTTTAAGCTTCGCCTGGCCATTGTTCACTGTGACCTGCGCATTTTGCGGTTTAGTTCTTTTTTGATTAGCGGTAGATATCGCCCTTCCAATCACAGCAGTTTGGCTTGCAAGTGCCTTTTGCGCAGCAGATTTATCATACAAGGATGATTTAGTAGATTCACCCTTATTTGAGAAAGGATGAAATTTGCGCTGATGCAGCAGGTCTTTTAATTCCTGCCGGTATGCGTGATTGGCGGAGATGTTTATTTTACCGTTGAAAAGCTTTTGTTTTGTCTGCGGATCTTCAAGAGTGTAAGTTGGATCTGTGAGTTTGTTTTGAATTGCTTTATCTGCAGCCTTGTAGGATAATCCGCCAACGGCTACACCTTGGACAACGGTTTTTTTGGCAAAGTGGGTCGCATGCCAACCATAATAGCTCCCACAACCAGCAGCGATAAAAGCAATAATGACCAAAAGCCAGATTTTTTTGTGAGATTTCACTTATAAAAAACACCTTTCTGGAACTAATTTGAAAGCGTGGAAAATCAAGCTGGTAACATAAGGGGATGAGTCGGATCTTTAATAAAAATTATAGCAAAGTATAAAAGAGAAAAACGAAATTCATTATACCCTTATGCGTTATACCCTTCCACAATTGCGTATCATAGCATAGAACTATCCAATAATACAGGGTGAAACTCCAATGGTGAGCTTCTCTAAGATATCTTTGTTGCTTTTTTAAGCGATCCATACTATACCAATTATACAGG
This sequence comes from uncultured Ligilactobacillus sp., assembly GCA_934215475.1. GTDB lineage: Bacteria > Bacillota > Bacilli > Lactobacillales > Lactobacillaceae > Ligilactobacillus. The sequence continues at coordinate 102,714 of CAKPZY010000002.1, read as the reverse complement.
ATGCAGTGTATCCTTGTGAATTTATAGTAACGGCAGCATTAAAAACTAATTGTTTTTGCGTAAATACGGATGTAACTGTTTGAAAATACTTAAATTAAGTAATAGTATGTTTATATTGACTTTCGAATGCAAATTACAGTCTGACTTTGTGAGGCGATCAAGATGATAAATAGCTCCAAAAAAACAAACCAATTATTAGATAAGGAAAAACATAGTGAACGAAAGTACCTACGTGATTTGATGGAAGAAAGATTTCCCACTAAAGAAGCTGTCGTCACTGAGATCATGAATTTAGAGGCAATCCTACACTTGCCCAAGGCGACTGAACATTTTGTGAGCGATCTTCATGGTGAATACGGAGCTTTTGATCATATCTTGCGTAATGGATCAGGTAATATCAAAAACAAGATCAAAGATGTTTTTGGGGGCAGGATGACTCCAAAGAGGCTGCAAAATTTTGCAACTTTGATTTATTATCCTGAGGAGAAATTGGAATACATTAAAAGATATTTTCAGGACAAAGATGAGAGTGAATTACAGCAGTGGCATTTAGATACCATTCAACGTTTATTAGAATTGCTGCAATTTGTTTCTACTAAATATACCAGGTCAAAGGTCCGCAAGGCGCTCGACCCAAATTTTGCGTACATCACGGAAGAATTATTGTATACAGATCCGCGAGAGTTTGACAAACGCAGTTATGTGGATCAACTGATGACTAATTTAGTTACTATGGGCGTCACCGATGAATTTATCGTTGTTACTTGTTATACGATTCAACAGTTGGTAGTGGATCACCTCCACGTTTTAGGCGATATTTATGACCGTGGAGAACACCCTGAACTGATCATGGATCGCTTGATGCACTACCATTCATTAGACATTCAGTGGGGCAACCATGATATTTTATGGGTTGGGGCAGCAGCAGGCTCGGCTTTGTGTATGCTCAATCTTTTACGGATCTCTGCGCGCTATAATGATTTAGCCACCATCGAAGATGCGTATGGCATCAGTTTGCGGCATTTGTCACGCTTTGCCGAGGAACATTACGGCGACAACCCGGCTTTTAGGCCCAAACTGGTTTCTGGGGATTCCTTCAATTTTCAGGGCGAACAACTGCAACTGACTCAGATCCAACAAGCTGCGGCAATCATGCAGTTTAAGATGGAGGTCCAAACCATCGCCAAAGAGCCCGATTTTAAAATGGACGATCGTGCCCTCCTTAAGAAGATCGACTATGAAAAAGGGACTATCAATCTAGATGGCAAAACATATTCATTAACAAATACCTGCTTTGACCTCATAGATCCAAAAGACCCGGGCAAATTGACCTCTGAAGAAGAAGGGTTGATCAGCGGGCTGCTTCAATCATTTATTGAATCGCGCAGTTTAAACCGGCACCTGAACTTCTTGGTTAATAAAGGCAGTATGTACCTGTGCTATAACAATAATTTACTGTTGCACGGGTGCATGCCGGCAGATAAGAATGGTGATTTTTTGCCATTTAAATATCAGGGGCAAGAATATAGCGGCAAAGAGCTGGTCGACTTTTTCGATAAGCAGGTCCGGCATGCATATAATGACCCGTGTGACGAAGATCCAAGTGCTGCTGACCTGATCTGGTATTTGTGGCAAGGTCCGATCTCCCCTCTGTTCGGAAAAAAAGCAATGACGACTTTTGAACGGTATTTTATCAAGGATAAAGCTACTCATGAGGAACAGCGTAATCCTTATTTTGCGCTACGGCATGACGAAAAGTTTTGCGATAAGCTTTTAAAAGAGTTTGACTTAGATCCGAATGACGGCCATGTGATCAATGGTCACACACCTGTCAAACGTGGGCATAATGCGATCATGGCTGGTGGTAAGATGCTCGTGATCGATGGTGGATACTCGAAAGCCTATCAGCCCACGACCGGATTTGGGGGCTATACACTCTTGTACAACTCCTATGGACTTCAGTTGGTTGAACATCATCCGTTTACTTCGAAAGAAGAGTCCATCGTTGAAGGTAAGGATATTGTGTCAACGAGAAAAGTGGTCAATCACGAAGTACACAGAAAAATGGTGGCGGATACTGATATCGGCCAGCGTTTGAAAGAAAATGTAAAAATGCTGCGCAGCTTACTAAAGAAAGAGTATTGAGCAAAGTTAGACTATTATTACGAAGTAAACGAAATATTAGGGCTTTGACCATCAATTGCGGTTAGTTCAAAATCAATTGGTGGACAAAGACCTATTTTTATTAGGTTAATAATTTGTTATTCTTTTTATTTGATTTTACTATAAACAGTAATGCCTGTGACTGCCGTTTTATTTTGGTATTAACAAAAACTAATAGGTTAAATAAATATTAAGATGAGTAAAAAATTTCTTTCTGCCCTTGAATTGTTTGTTACATTATTGTAATATTTGACACAATCAATCGTTAAGGTTGAGAAGATAAAAAATATCTGAAACCGGACTTTATGGAAGGAGAAAGGTATATGAAGTCTATTAACTTACTTTTAGGGGCAGCAACTATCACGTTATTGGGTGGATGGACTCAAAGCGCGAATGCAGAATCTACAGCTACTGCACCAGAACAGCCTGCACAGCAAATTTCGCTTGATCAACAGGGAAATACAGCAAAGCAGGCACAAGTCGATAAAAGCGCACTGGACTTGGATGTCAAAGGTGCTTCTGGCTTTCTAAAACAATCGGGTTATTATTCACAAGCATCATTTGAAAATCTGAGGAATAAAGCAGAAGAAGGTAACGCAGCTCTGAGAAGCGAGGCTGTACCGCAACAATACGTTGATGAGGATGCAAATAACATTCTTAAAGCGGTCAAGGGATTAAGCCCTAGTCCAACCCCAGGACCAGTGGATAAAAGTACCTTACAGACTTATGAATATGGTGCTGAAGGATTCCTTGATCAGTCAGGCTACTATTCACAAGCCTCATTGGAAAATTTAAGGAATAAGACAGAAGAAGCAAATGCAACTCTGAGGAGTGACGCTGCTTCACAACAGGTTGTTAATTCCCAAGCCAATAACATCCTAAATGCCGTTAAACAGTTGCAGCCTAAGGGTTAAGCCGAGTTAAAAAACTAATAATTAGTCAAAAAAATAATGAAACTAAGCGCATCGCTCAATTAATCGGGCGATGTGCTTTTTAAATTACATATAAATCCGCGAATCGCTCTAAATTGATAATTGTTGGCAAAAGCGAGATTTAAAACTAAAATCAAAGCGAGAGGGTTCTTCTCGATCTGTAGACATTGCACCACACATCAAGGTGTTCTGTTAGCTGTTATGGTGTTAGCCTCTAAAATACAAAGAAAACTTTGGTAACATGCATGTCGGCGTTTACTAAAATGAAAGTTTTTGCTTTGTGTTTTCGATAGGAAGGAGAGTTTATATTATGTCAGATGTTTTTGTAATTACCGGTGGGGCCGGCGGAATGGGCCTGGCCACAGCCCACAGGTTAGCTGCTGAGAAGGATGTTGCACTGGTTTTAGCAGACATGGATCAAGATTCGCTGCAGCGCGCCCAGGAAAAATTAAAGACTCAAGAAGTAGTGGTCAAAACGGTGGTCTGTGATATCACGATCCCTTCGCAAGTCGATCATGTTATGGAGGTTGCTGCAAAATTAGGTCAGTTAAAAGGCTTAGTTCATACGGCTGGTGTCAGTCCGAGTATGGGACAGTTCGGCAAAATTTTGGCGATCAACGTTTTAGGGACGATTTACGTTGATCAGGCTTTTATTAAAAAAGCTGATACTAATTTTACGATCGTTAATGTTGCTTCAATGGCGGCCTACATGCTGCCAAAGGTTCTGATGCCAAAACGTTACTATGCCAGTGCAGACTTTAACCCGCAACGTTTACTGCAAAAATTGATCAAATATGTTGGCTTGTTTCCTAAGAAGAGCAGAGCAGATCTGGCTTACCCTGTTTCTAAAAACTTTGTGAAATGGTATACCCAAAATATTGCCAAAACAGTAGGAGCCAAAGATAGTCATATCATTTCTGTGTCACCAGGGTCATTTGATACCGCGATGGGCCGCTTGGAAAAGGATTCAGGTGCTGGCAGCGTCCTTAAGTTTGCTGCCATCGATCGTTTTGGCAAACCTGACGAGGTCGCTGATTTGCTGTATTATTTGGTATACAAATCACCAGTTTATTTGACAGGAACAGATATTTTGATCGACGGCGGCGTTGTGGGACAGATCACTTTGAAGGACATGCTTGGTATGCAAAAGTGAATTATTTCTACGCTTCGTTTAAGAGCCAAGTTAAGGCAAATTAAAGTTAGAATAAAAAAAGATATTGCTGCTTCAATAAGTAACAGTATCTTTTTGTGTTATTAGGAAATTATTTCAAAGCCTGGTGCAATCACGGTTACAGCGTCGGGCTTGATACCGCTGAGCAAAATTTTATTATCTTTGGTGACAAAGATCGCACCATAGAGGTCGGGATCATCTGTACCCCAATTTTTGACGGGGTGTCCTGCGAAGAAAAGTTCAGTAGTCTGTATTTCGCCGTCGATCGAATACTTGGAAAAAACTGTGACACTGGCCAAGTTATTGCTGCGAGGATAACCCGTTTCAGGATCTAAGATGTGATGGTAACTTTTACCACCGACATCTAAGTGGCGCTCATAGATACCGCTGGTCACTACCGAGCAGGCAGGCGTTTTTACAACTGCTACTGCCTGCCCACGGCGATCCTTGGGTGCTTGTACTCCGACTCGCCATAAGCCATCGGCATGTGTGCTGTTTGGACCCACCAGCAGCAGGTTTCCTCCCAGATCTATCAAGCCATTGCAAATGCCGAAAGCTGCCCACAGGTCCTTGATCCGGTCCGCAATAAAACCCTTAGCGATCCCCCCCAGGTCCAGTTTCATCCCCGAACTTTTAAGAAAGATAGTCTGGTCTTCATCATTTAATATGATCTCATTTGGATCGATAATACTTAGGCATTGCTTTAATTGCTCTTTTGAGGGCAGCTGAGCATCGTCAAAACCAATATCCCACAGTTTTACCAATGGCCCGATTGCAGCGTTAAATCCAAGCTTTTGGCGGCTTATTTCGATAGCTTTTTTAGCCAACGCATACACACCATTTGAAACTTGGACAGGTTTCTTACCGGCGGACTTGTTGACAAGCATCAATTCTGATTTTGGTCGGTTGACGGTTAAAAGATCTTCGTAATAGGTAACCAGGTCATTCGCAGTATCTAGATCCTTTTCAGTAATGGCACCAAATGCCGTCAGATTGATCGTAGTCCCTAATCCATAGTATTTTTTGGTCAACTGACGTTGGGCGATATGGGCTATGATTTCGGGATGGTTATCTGCCCAGAACTTTGTATTATTATCGTTCATTTTTTTCATCCTTAGAATGCAAAAGTTATTATATATGATATTTTAACATATACCGTTATGCCAGCTGGAACGGTTCGAACGTCTCCAAAAAGAAATTTTTACATACGAAAAAGAGGCTCAACCAGCCGCAACGCTGAGAAAGCCTCTCGTTTCCAAATTATTGCTGTATACTCAGTAAATCAACGATCTCATCTTGCGGGATACCGGAAAAATAGCGGGAGAGATCGATGGAGTTCAATTTTTCTTTGATATCAGCTTGAGAATATTTTGTGCCCTTGAGCAGATCTTGCACTGCATCTACGTTTTCCGGCCCGAAAAAGTCCCCGTAAATCACTAGGTTTTCAATCATACCCTTTTCAACGTTAAAGCGAGCATCGATCGTCCCACCGGTAAAATGCTTACGCCGTTTAACCGTAAACTTAGGGGATTTACCATATACCCAGTCCCAATTATAATAAATCTCGTGTTCCAGCTTAGCAATTCCCTTTTTATCTTCTTCGTCTAATGTATAGGAATACTTATCCTCTGCTTCGTCGATCGTAGCGGTATTCCAGATCTTCTTGATCAGCTCATCGCGCAATTGGAAAGTGTCCATTTTTTGATATTCTTTTTTCAAATACGGTTTAATGTTGATCACGCGTGAGCGAATTGATTTAATGCCCTTTGATTCGATCTTATCTTTAGGCACGCGTAAAGCATGCACGACGACATCTGTGTCAACATCAAACATGCATGTGCCATGGGAGAAAGTTTTGCCATCACGAGTATACATGGCATTGCCAGAGAACTTACGACCGTTTAAGACGATGTCATTACGTCCTGTAACTTCGATATTTTCAGCACCCATTTCCTTTAATCCGGCGACAACAGGTTGAACCATCGACTTAAAATCACCAAACTTTTGATCTTTAGCAGGGACGACCATGCTAAAGCACATATTTCCAAGGTCCTGATACATGGCACCACCGCCCGAAAGACGGCGAGTGATAGTGATGCTGTGCTCCCGGCAATATTCCGGATCAATTTCTTCCATTGTGTTTTGGTTGCGTCCCACAATGATACATGGCTTTTCAATATAGAATAACATGAATGGCGGGGTCATTTTACCGCTGTTCATTAGATATTGTTCGGTTGCTAGGTTTGTACGGATGTCTTCAGTGTCCATTGCTATATATTGCATAATTCATTTCCTCTCTTCGTTGTCGCCACCATATCTCCCGTTATCTAGAAGTTTACACGAGGGATGTTAATTGAGTTCATGCAACATAGAGCTTGTGCAGCTGACATCCCTTGCCAATATATAGATAGTCGTAAAAGCCGGTGATCGATATTTTTAATTGTGGTCCTCATTTGTATTAGTGTACCCTTGGGTAGCCGATTCTGGTAAGCTAAAACATAAAATGAGGTGAACATGTGCATAAAAAGACCCCGCACATTATGCGGGTATCTTTTAGATAAAAAACCATATTTATCAGATATTGGTTGGGAAACCTAAACCTACGTCTGCAGCATCCATTACGGCTTCTGCCAACGATGGATGCGGATGAATTGTCAAAGCGACATCTTCCACTGTTGCTCCAGATTCGATGGCCAGAGTCAATTCAGTAATTAAATCAGCTGCGTTTGCCCCAACGATCTGAGCTCCCACTAGGACTTCAGAATCCTTGATAAATACCAGACGAACAAATCCGGCAGTAGCATTCATCGTGATAGCCCGACCATTTGCCGCAAACGGGAATTGTGCTTTTTTAACATCCAATCCTTGATCTTTGGCTTCTTGCAGCGTTAGGCCAGTCGTTGCGATCTGGGCGTCTGTATAACAAACAGCAGGTAAGGCACGGTAGTCCACTACTGTAGACTTTCCGGAAATCGCTTCAGCAGCAACCTTTCCTTCGTAACTGGCTTTGTGTGCCAAGGCTGCACCGGGAACGACATCGCCGATCGCATAAATATTTGAAACGTTCGTCCGACTCTGTGCGTCGACCTCGATCAAGCCGCGGTCGTTAGTTTTAACGCCTGCTTGTTCCAAGCCCATTTCAGCTGTGTTTGGTTTTCGTCCAACCGACACGATACAATAATCAGCCGTGAATTCTTTGGTCTCACCATTGATTTCAGCCGTTATCTTTACTGAATCATCAGTTTGTTCTGCTTTTTTAGCCATTGCTGAGGTATAGATGTCGATATTTTTGTCAGTCATCTGCTTTTTGACGACTTTAACCAAATCAGACTCATAGTTGGACAAAATAGAATCTAAACCTTCAATAATAGTTACGTGTGAACCAAAGTTAGCGTAAGCCGAAGCCAGCTCGCTGCCGATGTAACCTCCGCCGATCACCACGAGCTCTTTAGGTACTTTCGGTAGTGCCAAAGCACCGGTGGAATCGACAACCCGACCTTCAAACTTGAAGTTTGGGATCTCGATTGGATGACTGCCGGTAGCGACGATCAAATTCTTGAAAGTATAAGTCTGCGCTGAATCATCTTTACCAATGACACGCAAACTGTGATCGTCCTTGAGGAAAGCCTCCCCCTTCAAAACATCAATGTGGTGTTTTTTAAAGAGTCCAGATACTCCACTGGTCAATTTGTGAACCACAGAACCTTTCCATTTTTGAGTCGTAGAAAAGTCCAGTTTAACATTTTCTGTCGACAGGCCTAAGCTGGAATCACCAAGTGCATTATGATAGTGATGTGCAGCTTCGATCAAGGCCTTAGAAGGGATACAGCCGACATTCAAGCAGACCCCGCCAATAAATTCTCGTTCAATAACAGTTACTTTTTGACCTAATTCGGCCGCGTGGATCGCTGCCACATAGCCCCCAGGACCAGCACCGATCACGACAGTTTCAAGGTCTTCTGCAAAATCTCCAACAACCATTCGTTTATCCCTCCATCAAAAGTAATTCTGGGTCACCCAGCAGTTCTTTGAGACGGTTAACAGCACGTTGTGCAGTTGCGCCGTCGATCACACGGTGGTCAAATGCCATTGTCAACTTCAAGACACGAGCAGATTTGATTTCACCGTCAACTACAACAGGTTCTGGACTGATCTTGCCGAAACCTAAAATTGCAACTTCAGGGAAGTTGATGATCGGTGTGAAGAAGCCACCGCCAACTGAGCCAATGTTAGTAATCGAGATCCCAGTGTGACTCATGTCAGCTGAGCTTAATTTTCCGTCTTTAGCTTTTTCTGTATTAGCGCTGATAGCACGAGCAATATCAAACAGGCTCAGCTGGTCAGCGTGCTTAACATTTGGTACGAAGAGACCGCGATCAGTATCAGTTGCAATTCCAATATTGATATAGTCCTTGAAAATACTTTGTTTGTTGTCCATATCAACTTGCGAGTTGAAAATAGGGAACTCTTTTAAAACAACTGCCAGTGCCTTGGTGACATAAGCCAAGAATGTCAAATGCACGCCTTTTGAAGCTGCCAGTTCCTTGTATTTCTTACGATGATCCCACATCTTATCGACGATAACGTCGTCGAAAATGTGAACATGAGGAACATTATCGTTAGAACGGGTCATTGCTTTAGCAGTTGCAAAACGAATACCGGACATCTTTTCGGAATGTTCTGGCCAATCTGGTGAGGTTGATACAGGTGCAGCAGCTGCTTTTTCTTTGGCAGCAGGTTTTTCTTCTTGAGCTTCTTCTTTCTTAGCTCCCCCACCAGCCAAGAAACTGTCAATATCAGATTTCAAGATCTGACCGTGATTGCCAGTGCCGCTGATTTGTGATAAATCCGCTCCCTTATCGCGCGCGTAAGCACGAACACCAGGCATTGCCAAAACAGGTAATGAATGATCTTGTTTTCCGGCTGATTGAGCAGGAGCTGATTCTTTTTCATTTCCTTCAGATTTTTCACCCTTGTCAGATGAAGCTTTAGCAGCTGCTTTTCCGCCGCCCTTGACATTACCTTGACCGGCAGCGACTTCTAGTTCAACTAAAGGTTGACCGACTTCAGCAGTGTCGCCTTCAGCGACCAAGATTTTCTTTACCTTACCACCAACAGGTGACGGCAATTCTTCGGTCGATTTATCATTTTCGATGGCCACCAGGTCGCCATCAGCTTCAACTTCGTCGCCTTCCTTAACGTGCCATTCACTGACAGTACCTTCGGCGATGCCTTCACCGATGTCAGGCAGCTTGAATTCATAGGTTTCTTTACCTGAACCGCTGCTTTCATCTGAACTGGAAGCTGCTTCAGACTTTTCTTTTTCTGGTGCTGGTTTTTCGCCCTCATCTTTAACGTTGCCCTTGCCATCTTCAACTTCCAGTTCTACTAAGGGTTGTCCGACTTCCGCCGTTTCACCTTCAGGAACCAAGATCTTGGTAACTTTACCAGCGACAGGTGAAGGAAGCTCTTCAACGGACTTGTCATTTTCGATTTGGACCAAATCGCCGTCTTCCTTGACTTCGTCGCCTTCCTTAACATGCCATTCACCGACCGTACCTTCAGCGATGCCTTCACCGATGTCAGGCAGGTTGAATTGATATTTCTCCATTAGTTTTATACCCCCGTCTTTTGATCTACGCGTACAAACGAAACACTCTTCCACTTTTTACATAGTCAAATTGTGTAAATTAAACAATGCCGTGACCACTTCTGAAATTCTAACAGAAAAGTTAGACTCTAATGCCCCAAACGGATAGTGACTAGAGTACATTGTCTTGTTTGAGCATTAATAATTTACGATCTCTTTGACTTTTGCAATGATATCTTTTTTATTAGGCAGCCATATTTCCTCAGCTTGGCTAAATGGATATGGTGTATCAGGCGCTGAGACCCTGCCAATTGGTGACTCAAGCGAAAGGATCGCTTTTTGAGCGATAACAGAAGCAACTTGACCCATTACACCAGCCTGATTCTGTGCTTCCTGTACTAAGACCGCCCGACCGGTTTTCTTAACAGAATTAACGATCGTTTCTTCATCCAAAGGAGATATAGTTCTCAGATCAACAACTTCGGCTTCGATCCCATCTTTGGCCAGCTCTTCAGCAGCCCGCAAACTTTCCTGTACCATGTAAGCATAAGAAATGATCGTGACATCTTTACCTTCACGTTTAACATCTGCTTTGTCCAATGGAACAGTGTATGGTTCATCAGGAACTTCTTCTCTAAAGGAGCGGTACAGTTTCATATGCTCTAAGAAGAACACCGGATCGTCTGAACGAATAGAAGAAGCCAATAAGCCCTTGGCATCATAAGGACCGCTAGGAATGACTACACGCAAACCAGGAGTTTGAGCGAGGAGCCCTTCTAAACTGTCAGCGTGCAATTCAGGTGTATGAACACCACCACCGAAAGGAGCCCGAATAGTGATCGGCAATCTGCGCGAACCGCCCATTCTGTGGCCGGTCCGGGCAATTTGACCCGCAATTTCATCCATAGTTTCGAAGACGAACCCAAAGAATTGTATCTCAGGAACAGGACGAAAGCCTTGTAAGGCTAACCCCATTGCCAGACCGTTGATACCTGATTCGGCTAATGGTGTATCAAAGACACGATCTTCTCCATAATCTTCTTGTAAGCCATCTGTGGCCCGGAAGACCCCGCCATTTTTACCAACATCTTCACCAAAAACTAGAACCTTTTCATCGTGTTTAAGTTCTTCGCCAAGCCCTTGAGTAATGGCCTTGACCATAGTTAATTTAGCCATTCTTAGTCACTCTCCTTTTTAGTATAGGCATCGATTTCCTCTTGAATTTTAGGAGGAGTATCGGTAAACGTATTCTTCAGGAAGTCACTGACTTTTTGTGGCCCAACGCTTTCTGCTTTCTTGATTGCTTCATCAATTTGCTTATTAACTTCGTCTTCCCAAGATTTTTCAGTGTCGGTTGACCAGATGCCCTTGTCTGTCAGATACTTACGCATTCTGATCAACGGATCCTTATCGTGCCAGTCTCCTTCTTCTGCTTTTGTTCTGTAACGTTTTGGATCGTCACCGGAAAGTGTATGCGGTCCATAACGATAGGTGAGAGTTTCAATTAAGACAGGGCCATTTCCTTCTTGACTTACCCAATCACGAGCAGCCTTGGTTGCTGCGTAGACCGCTAAAGCATCCATTCCGTCGACCTGGATCCCTGGGATCCCTGCAGCAACAGATTTTTGCGACAAGGTAGGAGCAACAGTCTGCTTAGAACGAGGAACTGAAATTGCGTAACCATTGTTTTGCACAAAGAAGATAGCAGGTGCATGGAAAGCACCGGCAAAGTTAATTCCTTCGTAGAAATCGCCCTGCGAAGTACCGCCGTCACCAGTGTAGGTATAGGCGACTGTCTTCTTTTTATTTTTCTTGATACCCAAGGCAACACCAGCTGTCTGAACATACTGCGCACCGATAATGATTTGCGGCGGAACTGCTTGAAAATCAGCGGGATACTTATTACCATCCACGTGGCCGCGAGACCAGAGGAATGCTTGATAAAGTGGAAGCCCGTGCAGTACTATCTGCGGGACATCCCGGTAAGCGGGGAGAACAAAGTCATCTTTAGTCATTGCAAAATTTGACGCGATCTGACTGGCCTCTTCACCAGAAGTTGGGGCAAAGAAACCTAGCCGGCCTTGACGATTTAATTTAGTTGACCGTTCGTTTAGCACACGTGACCATACCATTTGCTTAAATAACTCTTTTAGATCATCATCCGAGAGATCTGGCAGCAGATCTTTGTTGACGATTTTGCCTGATTCGTCCAAAATACTTACTGTATCGGCATTAGGAGTATGTTTGAGTTCTTCAAAATCGAATTTTTTCATTTGAATCTTTCCCTCCTCGAAAAGCTTGTGGTCTATCATAAAATAAAAGCTTAGCATAACGCTTTCATTGCTGATTCTAATACGTTCAAGAACAAAAGTAAACATTAACAAATTATGCACATTCGTTAATAGTAGTTGGTTTCTTTAGCCTAGCCAAATGAATATCAAAATATTTTTTTAGTAGTGCACAATGTGAAGCGAATCACTAATAAAAAAGGATTTACTACTGATTTTTTCACATAATTATACTTATTTTTACTTATTTATACAGATTAAGAAAAGTTAAAGCAAAGTCCTCAGTCGTGGGCTATCTCATTCCTAATCAAAATAAACTGATATGTAAAATCACAAGGTTTTTAGACCAAATCATTAAAAGATACGAAAAAATATTTCCTACAACTTATATAAGTCGGAATTTTCGTGTGACTTACCAGATGATGAGCGTAATATATAGGGTATACCAATATAGTTATATAATTCACAATTAGAACTCTATACTTCTTGTGACCACTAAAATTCACTGTTTTTGGCGCCAAGGTATTATAATAATGCATAAACATCTGCTGCATGAGATGTACTGTTGTTTTGAAAGAGAGGAGGGATGTTGAATGGAGAAAGATTTTGTGGCTTATCCCGTGGTGATCACTCCAGAAAAGGACAGCACCTTTTACAATTTTCTGGTCTTTTTACCAGAATTTGGTGCCTATGCACAGGCGAACGACCTTTTGGGAGCGATCCGCGTGGCATATGAATTTATTGGGGACTATAGTTTGAATCAAACCTTGCCTAAACCTCATCTTGAATTACCACCAGCTAAAGAAGGTCAACTTGTGACATTTGTTAACGTAAATTTAACGGACTACAACAAACATGAAGAGTCATCCGATTAGATAGATAGTTCTTAGTAACGTTTTATTTAGTCAACAGTTGAAATTGTTCAAGTAAGATGGTGAGTGTCCTGAAAATGAAAAATAGGACTTACCCAAAATGGAGCTGGCACAAAAAAGTTCCTATTCTCTCCTGTCTTTGGTGAAAACTAGGAAACACCCATGCAGTTACTTTTAACTAGTAACGTCTTTAATACTTAGTCTGAGTTTCGATAGGTATAAGTGGTAGAACTTTAAGTTGATTTCTGGAATTAAACACATTTTCATGGTATTTTGTGAAGGATAGAAGACATATATGAAAGTAACAGAGGAGGTCAAAAAAGTAATGGCTGATATAGAACATTTTAAATATTTATTAGTTGGCGGTGGAGTCGCCGCTGGTGCTGCTGCGAAGGGTATCCGGGAAAAAGATCCCGCTGGCTCGATCGGCATTGTGTCAGCAGATGTTGATGAGCCGTATGCACGGCCAGCTTTAAGTAAAAAGTTGTGGGTCGACCATAGTTTTACTTTGGATGATACGATCTTAGGTACTGGTGAGTTGCCGCATGTCACCGTGCATTTGCAGCAAGAAGTTACCAAGCTTGTAAGAGACAAACATGAAGTCGTGACCAAGCAAGGACAGAAATATAGTTATGACAAACTTCTCTTGGCGACTGGCAATACACCCAACAAGCTGCCTGGACCGGATAGTGATCTGGCAATCGCTTTGAGGTCAAAAGACGACTACCGCAAAATCACCGCTTTCAGCCAGCCTGGGAAGCATGTCCTGGTAGTTGGCAGCAGCTTCACTGCTTCTGAAATAGCTGCTGGGTTGGCTCAAAATGATGTGGAAGTGACGTTAGTTGTCGATACTTCGCGCTTATTTGAAAATGCATTTCCTGAGGAACTGAGTTCTCAGTATCAACAAAAGTATGAAGAACAAGGGATCAAGATATTGACTGGTGTCTTGGCGGATAAATACGAAGTATCTGATGGTGAAGTAAAATTGACTTTGAAAAATGGCGACGTTTTGTCCGGTGATGGTCTGGTAATGGGCATTGGTTCAAAACCGAATGTTGATTTTGCCGAAAAAGCCGGGTTGAAAATGGCAGCTCATGGTATCGTAACAAATAATCAATTTGTTACCTCTGATCCTAATATTTGGGCAGTCGGTGATATAGCAACTTACCCAGATAAGATAATGGGGTTGCAAAGGATCGAACATGTGCGGCACGCCGAAGTTGGCGGTCAGTTGGCTGGTGAAAATATGGCTGGTGCTAATAAGCCGTATACCTGGACACCATATTTCTATAGCTGGGTTTATGATATTAATTGGGAAGGCGTTGGAGTTTTAGATGCTTCCCAAACGATGTACCGTGAAACATTGGCTGAAAGCGGTGGAGAAACGGTTTATTATTTTGATAAAAGCAACCGTCTAGATGGAGTTTTGGTCTGGAACTACGACCATGATCTTGATCATTTTAGAAATATTCTACGAGAAAAACCCACGATCGATGAATTGACAAAAGTCATTGATGTCACAGAAATTAGTGAAAATTAACAGCTAGGACACCAGAGGAGATGTAAACTAGGGAAACCGAAGGGGTTCTCTAGTTTTTATTTTGAGAGAAATGTTTCACGTGAAACATTTAGTGTGAAATTGATGCCGAATGTACTCGCTCAGTGTATCATTAGGAATGACGGAGAGAAAAAAAGGAGAGTGGTTCGATGTTAGCTTTTATCTGGGCTGAAGATAGTAATCATGGGATCGGCTACCAGGGGAAATTGCCCTGGCATCTGCCAGCAGATATGAAATTTTTTAAAGATAATACTACTAATAACACGATCGTTGCTGGAAGAAAGACATTTGAGAGTTTCAAACATCCGTTGCATCAACGGAAAAATATTGTCTTGACCGCACAAGATGCTTCAAATTTTCCAGCTGGAGTGGCTGTATTCCATAGTATTAGAGACGTTATCACATATTACAATAGACGCCACAATGAAAAATTGTTTATTGTTGGCGGGGTTCGTTTGTTTAAAGATTTTTTGCCTTATGCCACTGATTTTTATCGCACACGGATCGACCATGAATTTAAAGTGGATACTTATATGCCAGACATAGACTATTCTGAATTTATGCTAAATGACTATGTTGAAGGGAAAGTTGATGAAAAAAACCCTTATCCATATCATTTCGAACATTTTATTCGTGTTAAACCGGCTAACAGGTGATTTTGACTTTTATACTTAGGGAGTTGCATTTGGTCGACAATGTTCACTAATTTTAGTGTCTGATTTTTTGTTGGACATGAAATTAAAAATATAGTGAAATAGCTGCGACAAGAGTAAATGTTCCTTAATGTGAATTGACTTGAAATAGCAAAGAAAGATAGAAGGATGGACTCCAACAGAAGGCCATTCTTTTTTAGAAACATCAAATCGCATTAAAATGATATCATTGTGATATTGATATTAAAGTGCTATCATATAAGTGGAAGCTGTTACAGAAGCAAAGTTTATTCGGGAAGGATGAGCTGCATGTTAATTTTCGGCAAAAAAATGAATTTTCGTCCACTGGTAGTATCCATACTATATTTTGTAATATTTAGTTTAGTTTTATATGGAATTATGGGAAGCTGGAGCTTGTTAGTCGGCCTCTTTATGTTTCTGATCATTGGTGGCCTATACTATCCCAACGTAGTAAACATTGAATTCAATTATTGCGAGATCACCCCGCAACAAATCAGATTTTATGATTTAAGCAGTTGGTGGAAAAAAGTATTGCTGATATTAGGCTCCCGTAAAAAACGTTGATAATTATGGATATGAGTTGTGTGAAGAATGCTGGGATAGTCGGAGATGAACAGTTGCAAAAAATTTCTCAAGCTTTGCCTTATTCAATTTATTTGTCGATCTTTTCAGGTGCAATTTCTACCATAAAAAATCCATACTATATTGAATTAGAGTTGGTGAATGGCCATAAAAAACTTCTTTCGTTGGCACATAATAAGGTCTACTCTCCCAAAGAAACAATAGAGCGGGCAAAAAAAGCTGTAAAGATGATTCAAAAAAATGCCGGAAGATAGGACTGGTGTAACTCTGCTGCTGGACGGAACACAATTAAGATGAGTACTTTTTGTCTTTAGCATGTCTGCTGGCAGGAAAATATAGTTGATAGAGGCATTGGAAGATCGAGTTAATGTGAGCCACAACAAGCTAGTAGTTTGATGAGAACGAAAGAACACAATAGACTAAGCAAAAATAATCCAGGAAATAGTACAAAAATTATTTCCCGGGTTATTTTTTTATACCTATAAAAGTTTTTTGGCGAACATTGTTTAGTTTAGTTATGAGAGGCCGTTTTCTTAAACATGGATCTAATTGATGCCCGTAAATGTTGCCAAAAAAGAATTTGATTGCGCGTGTGTCGAAGTTTACGATAGCGGGACTTAAATTTTTTGTAGAAATCCTGGTGATAGTTTTCGGCTGGCCAAAAGGCGGTTGCCGGTCGAAGCGGAACGATGATAGGCTTTGAATACTGACCTGAAGCCTGTAACTTTTTCTTTGCTTGGTCCGCTACTAGCCGTTGCTTTTCATTGGAATAAAAGATTGCCGGCCGGTAATTGTTACCACGGTCATCGAATTGACCTTCAGCATCAGTTGGATCGATCAGATTCCAAAAGATAGTTAAAATATCTTGGTAAGTTATTTTTCTGGAATCAAAAATTATCTCAACTGCTTCAACGTGGTTGGTTTGGTGACTACTTACTTCTTCATAAGTTGGCTGTGCTTGTTTACCACCTGTATATCCTGAGATCACAGAGGTGATCCCCGGCCTGGTGTCAAACGGCTCTACCAAACACCAGAAACATCCTCCGGAAAAAATAGCGCGTTCCTGGAAAGGCGGATCCTGTTGGAAATGAATGGAATAGTCGAAATGCATGTAACCGGCTGGGTCGTCAGTAAGTCTGAGATAAAAATCAGCTACCGCTGGTGTTAAGTTATTTCGTAGAGCAAGGGGACGCAAGTTAAACTCTAGCTGAGATAATTCAGATTTAAGCGGTCGGCCGTTGTTGATGCCAGCAATTGCTTGTTTCATCAATGTCAATTCCCACTGTCGCGTTGCCGGGTTTTCGCTCAATCTAGTCAATTCTTGCAGTGTTTCTAATTTGTTCATTTCCATCTGTTCGATCCTCTCAGTTCACAGCAGGTAATGTTGTCACTTTTTTGTTTGATTATTATAACAGACAGGAGAAGAGATTGCCTCTCTATAAATTTGCTTAAATTTAGCTTTCGGATCTTGCAATTTTCATAGTTTCTCTCGCATTAAATGAATAAAAACGGCTACAATGTGAATAAAAAATGAAAAAAGGTTGCTTTTTATGTATATTTATTCTATTATTAAAACAATCTTTTATGGGAGAGTGAATTGTTATGAACAAAGAAAAAGTGGTTTTAGCCTATTCTGGCGGATTAGATACCTCAGTTGAAATTGCGTGGTTGAAGAATTCAGGCTATGATGTGATTGCATGTTGTATCGATGTTGGTGAGGAAAAAGATTTAAAAGCTATCCAGAAAAAGGGCACACAAGTGGGTGCGGTCGGATCGATCATCATTGATGCACAACAAGAGTTTGCGGAGGAATACTGTTTAACGGCTCTGCAAGCACATACGTATTATGAAGGGGAATACCCGCTTATCTCGGCACTCTCCCGGCCTTTGATAGCTAAAAAGTTGGTTGAGGTTGCGCAGGAATACGGTGCAACTGCAATTGCGCACGGATGTACAGGCAAAGGCAACGACCAGGTACGTTTTGAAACTGAGATCCATGCACTGGCACCAGAAATGAAAATCGAGGATCCTATTCGTGATCAGCATATGTCCCGGGAAATGGAAATTGATTATGCAAAGGAAAACAATATTCCAGTACCGATCAACAAAGAAAGCCCTTATTCTATCGATGAGAATTTGTGGGGGCGGGCAAACGAATGTGGAGCTCTAGAAGATCCTTGGACTACTGCTCCTGAGGATGCTTATGAGCGAACAAATGCTTTAGAAAATACTCCTGATGAACCTGATTATTTAGAAATAACTTTTGATCAGGGAGTTCCTGTGGCGTTAAATGATGAAAAATATCCATTGCATGAACTCATCAAAGCGGTCAACCAAATAGCTGGCAAACACGGTATTGGTAGGATCGATCATGTTGAAAACCGTTTGATCGGTATCAAGTCACGAGAAATATACGAGTGTCCAGGCGCCGAGGTGCTGCTAAAAGCGCACAAAGACCTTGAAGATTTAACCACGACTAAGGATTTAGCACATTTTAAGCCTTTGATCGAAAAAGAGATCACGGATACTATTTATAATGCTTTGTGGTATACACCATTATTTGATTCCTTAAGGGCATTTTTAGCTGAAAGCCAAAAGGATGTTAATGGCATCGTTCGGGTCAAGCTGTTTAAGGGTAATGTTATTTGTGAAGGACGTAAGTCAGCAAATTCTCTGTATGATTTAAATTTGGCTACGTACACAGATGCCGACTCGTTTGACCAGGAAGCAGCTGCCGGCTTTATCAAACTTTATAGCCTGCCTTCAACAGTTCATGCTCAAGTTGCTAAGAAAAATCACGCAAAAACTGCAAAAAATGTTGATTTGTAAATCGGAGGGAAAAGTGATGGCCAAAAATCAAATGTGGGGTGGTCGTTTCGAAAAGGGAAATGCCGCAGACGTGGTGGAATTTAATGCCTCCATCTCTTTTGATCAGCGTTTAGCAAAACAAGATATTATTGGTTCATTAGCTCATGCCAAAATGCTCGTCCACAGTAAAATCTTGCCAGATCGTGATGGAAAGCAAATAATTGCGGGTTTAAAAAAGCTGCAAAAACAGCTGATAGAGGGTAAACTTGAATTTTCAAATGAATATGAAGACATTCATATGAATATTGAAAACTTGCTCCAGAAAGAAATCGGGCCGGTGGCCGGGAAACTGCACACGGCTCGGAGCCGCAATGATCAAGTGGCCACTGATTTGCACCTTTTTGTCAAAGAGGAAACTTCCAACGTCAGCAAGTTATTGAAGGATTTGCTGAAGACCATCGTTTCCAAAGCTGATAAAAACGTTAAGACGATAATGCCTGGATACACTCACCTTCAACACGCGCAGCCTATTTCTTATGCTCATTATTTAATGGCTTATTTTGAAATGTTTAAACGAGATCTGAATAGATTTCATGCGGCTATTGTCAGTGCAGACGTATCTCCTTTGGGTGCCACCGCATTGGCGGGGACCACTTTTCCAATTGACAGGGAATATAGCGCACAAGAGCTTGGCTTCAGTAAAAACTATCAAAATTCTATTGATGCAGTTTCAGATCGGGATTACTTGCTGGATTTTTTAAGTGCATCTGCTACCCTTATGATGCATTTGAGTCGTTTTTGCGAGGAGATAATTTCGTGGAACTCATATGAGTATGGATATATAGAGATCAGCGATGAATATGCAACGGGCAGTTCGATCATGCCCCAAAAGAAAAATCCTGATGTTGCTGAACTGATTCGCGGAAAAACAGGCCGTGTGTATGGAGCACTTTTTGCGTTGCTAACCACTATGAAAGGTTTGCCTTTGGCGTATGATAAAGATTTGCAAGAAGACAAAGAAGGACTATTCGATACTATCGACACCGTTGAAGATTGTCTTTCCTTGTTTAGTGAGATGCTTGAGACTATTGAGGTCAAGCCCCAAAAAATGCGTGCAGCGTTGACTGATGATTTTTCTAACGCGACAGAATTGGCCGATTATCTGGCTGGAAAGGGTGTTCCTTTTCGTGAAGCACACAAAATCGTCGGCAAATTAGTGCACTTTGGGCTGGAGCATCATCTCCCCTTTCAGAAAATGGAAATTTCACAACTGCGGAAATTTGCTCCACAAATAAACAGTGATGTCTATGATGTTTTGTCTCCTGAAAAAGCGGTCGCACGCAGAACTTCATTGGGAGGAACAGGCTTTGCTCAAGTTAGGCAGCAAATTGAACAGGCGAAACACAATTTGGCTGAGGGAGCTTGTGTAAACAAAACAAAGAAATAATTTTGTTAAATTGACCTTGGCGGTCCAAAGATATCTGCCAAAGCATATCCACTTTTTTCTCATTGCTTTTCTGAATGGCGACCTCAGAGGAGATTCAAGGCAAAAAAATTAATATTAAGAATAGGCTGTTGCGGTGAAGTAACGGCTTTTTTGGTGGTGTTTTGAAAATTAAAAAGGCACTGATACATTAACCAGTGCCTGTTAAAAAATATATTCATTTGGTTGCTTTTTCAGTATCTTCTTCCTCTAAATGCTTAAAGATCTGATGAACTTGCTGATTTAATTTTTGATCAACATTATATAATTGTTTACCCAAATCCTTCTGGTCAGTTTCGTGCTCTAATTTTGAACTGATCAACTCAATATTATCGATATACGGATTGAGCTCGGAGATAAGTTTTTTGAGATCTTCATTTTCTTTATTAGTCATTTTTATTACTTCCTTTTAGCTTGACCTCACAGTTATACTAGCACATAAAGTTCAGAAATGTTAAAGATTTCACTTTAACAAACTAATAATCTAGTAAGGTAATCGCTTTGGAGAGAACTTTCGGCCAATTATGACGCATATCTTGTTCAAAGTTTCTTTGAATCTCAGGATGTTTTGCAAAATGGAATTTTTGCGGTTCGTCATGGGCCAAAAGCCAGTTTTTAGTATATTTCCATTCATATCTGTATCCGATTGGTCGACAGTGCCAGTTGATATTGCTGAGGGCTCTCACACCATCTCTGACATGAATATGTCCAAAAACAACGTCTGTCACTACGTTGTTGTATTTGGAGATCACAGCGCCAATTTCCTTACTCCCCAGCACGCCTGCTAAGGTGCGCCATGTTACCATTCGTTTAGTGAGCGGTTTCGGGTAACGGATGAATTCTTGTCTGGGCACAAAATGAGTGGCAATGATCACCCTTTTATTTTGTTTGCTTAAATGATTTAGTAGCCCAGCCAAATGTACTGCTTGATTTTGGCTGATTTTTGGGTCAGTATCTGATGATGAATAAATTGGTCTATCCAATACTTATTTTTACATTCAGCTACCACATTATCCGCTGGTTTTTCGTCATTTGTTCCCTTGGCAAAACCATAGTCATACCAACCGTTAAAGGCAAGTAATACTGTATCGGAATTAAGGTTGAGGGGATTAAAATTCAAGAATCCTGGAATCGTGCTTGCTTCGATGTCTCTTGCACCCAACATATCATGGTTACCAAAGTTAAACGTGGTGGGAATAACTGAATTTAATGTCTGAATGATCTCAGGACCCTCACGGTCAAAACGATTACTAATATCTCCAGCAATATGCAGTTTGGTTGCACCTGTATTTTTAATGTATTCTGCGATTTCTACCAGATCTTCATGAGTAAATTTGTTAATATCTGCATGAAGATCTGAAATGATAGCAAGTTTCCCCATTTTTTCTCCTAAAAAGTTATACTTTTGATTGGACAGTTGATTTGCGTTTAGTTAATTTGTTTGGACAATTGATAATAACTTATAGCAATTAGCTATTTTCGTCAATTTTTACTCATTTTTGGCCCAGCCAATTCTCTATTCTAACAAGTTAACCTATTAAAGTAGTCACCACCATCCGCTAGAAAAGCTTTGAATACTGACCTCACTTGCTATAACCGTAATTGATCGCGGCAAAAACAGACGTGATCAGCCAGATGCAAAGCGCCGCTAGCACAAACAACGCTGCATACGAAAGGTAGTGGATCAGTAAAGCTCCAACCAGTGGGCCGAGTGCTCGACCAAAAGAAGTCGCACTAGCCAAAGACCCTTGATAGCGCCCCTTTTGTTCCAGTGGGCTGATATTGTCAACAAAAGTCGAAGCTGCTGGATTTACTAAGATCTCGCCGATAGTTAAAACTGCCATTGAAGCTAGGAAAAGCGTATAGTGTGCTCCTGCTATAAGAAGAATAAGAAATGAAGAGCCTATTAAAAAGAAACCGCCATATAAACGGGCCTGGAGATGCTTTAATAGCTGCTCATCAAAATGAGTCATAATAGGTTGGATCAAGACTATCATGATCCCATTTAATGTCCAAACAGAACTGTAATGTTTAACATTTAAGTTATTTTCAACCATAAAGGTTGCAATGTTGCTTTGCCATTGTTCGTAAAAGACCCATAGAATAATAATAGCTGCCAGTAAACCAAGAAGCGGTCCCAATTTATTAGCCAGTAATTTTTGAGGTTTGGGCAATGCTTGACCGCGTGACAAATGTTGCTGACTTTCGTGGCCATGGTAGTAACATACCACTAATATGCCAAAGATGATAAATAATACTAACGAAACAGCAAAGACTTTGCTGATACCAAAGGGCAAGATATATCCAACCATTAATGTACCGATCACCATACCCAGATTACTCGTAAAATACAGGACATTGAAGATGTAGCTGGTTTGTTTATTTTTGACGATCGTCGCAAAAGAATTGATGCTAGTTAAATTAAGGCCGTTGCCAAAGCCTAGGCAGACCAATCCGAGTGGGAAAGCAGGCCAACCATTATTTAAAAGGAGAAAAGTACTGGCCCCGATCACGCACAGGCTGCCTAGCAGGATCGTGTAAAAGTGAGACCAGCGATCATATAAGATGCCTCCAATAAAATTACCCAAGACGACACAAAGTGAATTGCAAAGCAAAACCAGCCCGGCAGTGATCAGAGATTTGCCCAGGGTATCATGTAAATATATAGTTGTTAACGGCCAGATAAAACTGGTACCTGTATTTGCTAAAAAAGAACCAGCAAATAACCATTTTGCTGGTAGCCCTGTTTCTCTATGCAAGTCTTTCGCTCCTCTAAAAACATAAATATTCAGTGATATCCAAAGGTTTTACAATATGGAAACTCTAATAAGTAAGAATAATATCACGTATTTTCTGCAGTTTCATGCGGTTTATCTGTTTGATTTTTAATTAAAAACACCGTTTATAATCTTAACATAAGACCATGATGGCGGTATATTTTTCCAGCGAAAAAAGATTTGCTTCATCCGAGAGAAAACGTTTGCAATTTATAGGAAATAGTGTAGTATAAGAATTGGAAAGGGGTAAGATCCCACGGCGGTACGTTCAAGGTTCAACAGCGTACCATGATTTTTAAAGATATAAGCTATTTCCGACACGGCCAGAGGAAGTAGTGTGAAGGCGAATGATGGGATTAGGTACTCCTTTCAAATAACCAAGTCAGCAGGTTATGATAACGGATCACCGATAATGTAAAAGAATTGTGAAGTTTATCGCGGTGATGCAAGGTTGTTATAGGTTGCTGGCTTTTTATGTGCAACGGTCCTTTCATTTTGAAAGAAATGGGATCACAATTAAATCTTGTTCGATGTATTGTAAACATCTTCCGTATTGGAATTGTTTCTAATACACCATTTTTTATTATCAAAAAAATTATCTCAAAGGGGAACATTATTATGTCAATCAAATTGATTGCATTGGATATCGATGATACACTTTTAAATTCTGCAGGGAAGATCCTAGACAGTACTAAAATTGCTTTAGGGAAAGCGCTAGCCAGCGGTGTTAAAGTCGTTTTATGTTCTGGGCGTCCCTTGCCAGGTCTAAGAGGTTTTCTTTCTGAGTTGGGCATCGTTGGAGCCGACCAGTATGCGATCACATATAACGGCAGTGTTGTAGAGTCGGTAGCGGGTGACTTAGTCTTCGAAACGGGCCTAAGCAATAAGGTATATCGCCAAGTTGATACATATGCTCAGACAAACAACTTGCAATATAACGTTTTAGATCGAAACGGCTGGATATATACCAGTGATCATAATGTGAACCGGATCACTGTAGTACAAGCATGGGAAAACAATGCGGGCATATTGATTAGACGTCCGGACGAATTGCCAAGTGATTTTTCCATAGTGAAAGCTGTTTTTGTCGGTGAAAAACAAGAATTAGACCATGCTGAACCAGGCGTGCGGACAAAATTTGGCTCGGAAAGTTATGTTGTTCGCGCTGCAGACAACTTCCTAGAGATCATGAATAGTTCAGCAAATAAAGGGACTGCCCTGGCAAGACTGGCTAGTACCTTGCAATTTGAGTCTGCCGAAGTAATGGCATTTGGCGATGAAAGGAATGATATTCCAATGTTTGATTTTGCAGGACAGGCGGTCGCAATGGGAAATTCTACTGCTGCGGCTAAAAAGCATGCTGATTTTATTACTGCTTCGAACGATGAAAACGGGATTGCAGAAGCACTAAACCAGCTAATATTTTAAAAATATAGCGAGTAAAAATTCTTATTTTATAGATTTAGATGATGTGACCGACAATTATGTCACTCATACTTATATGGATCTTTAGTATTCTCTTGTTATTTGAATATTTTTTAATGTAAGATATTGACAAGTAGTCAGAAACAATTAGGATACAAACATGTTCTGATAGTTAGGAGTTTTTTCATGACGTATGTTTTAGGCTTAACTGGTGGGATCGCAAGTGGGAAAAGTACTGTAAGTAATTATTTATATGAGCAAGGGGCTGCCATTATAGATGCAGATGAGGTTGCCCGCGAAGTAGTACGCCCCGATACAGAAGGATTAGCTAGCCTTAAACAAAAGTTTGGCAAACAAATCATCGCTGCCGATGGAACGTTGAAGCGACGTGCCTTAGGGGAAATTATTTTTAATGATCCAGCCCAACGTGATCTGGTGAACAGCATTTTACACCCATTGATAACCAAAAAAATGTTAGGGCAGGTCAAGGCTGCAAAACAAAGAGGTGTAGATTTGGTAGTCCTTGATGTACCATTATTATTTGAAACTCACGGCGAGCGGTACTGCGATGGAGTCCTTGTTGTCGACATAGACCCACAGCTTCAACTTGAACGCTTGATCAAAAGAAATGGTTATTCCAGGCAAGAAGCTCAAGCCCGGATGGCTAGTCAAATGAGTGTAAAAGAACGACGAAAACGAGCGGACTTCTTGGTGGACAATAATGGAAGTGAGAAAGAGACGTACCAGCAGATAGACGTTTTATTAGAGAAGATCTTGGCCTAAAATTGAGTGATAATTATCAAATAAAATAGTTCAGCGCAAAAACGCGCTGGACTATTGTTAAATTCGAAATGTTTCACGTGAAACATTTTAGAGCAGGACGTTTTGGCTAAGATTTTGTTTTTGTAACATTTTAGCCAGTGTAAAAGCGATAAGGGCTTTAATTGTATCTCCAGGTAAAAAAGCCACGTTCGAGATCAACGCTGTTATGAACGATATATGACTTTGAAAAGTCAGCCAAATCGTTCCTAGCAGATCCGAGCAAATCACACATGCCAACCAGATAACCAGAAATTTAGCCCAGTTCGCTCTGGTGTTTTGTAATAGCCGCAAGCCGCTATTGGCGATGACGGGCATTAGTAACCACCCAAATAAGTATCCTCCTGTTGGCCCAACAAAAACAGGTAAACCACCACTTCCCCCGGTTAAAACGGGCAAACCGACTGCTGCCAATAAAAGCAGCAAAAAAACAGCCAATGTGCCCTTTTTCGCGCCTAACAGTAGTGCAGCTAACATTACACCCATATTTTGGAATACAATGGGTACCGGAATGATCCCCACTGGTATTCCTGGAACCAGGCCAAGGACTACAAGTACAGCTGTCATTAAAGCAACAGACGTTAATTCTCTGGATTTCAAACACTCACTCCTCTTTGTCAACCAAATACAGAAACATGGTTAACAAATAAAAAATAGCATAACTTTACTGCTTTTGCAAGTTCATAGCTAGGATGGCAAGACTTTTTGAAATACATTTGTTGAATTATTTGGTAGAGTGATGATAAATTGTTACTGAGAAAACGCTTTACTTGTTTTTTAAGAAGGAGATAATTTTATGTCAGATAATAAAATTTCTACTGGATCAGGTCAACCATGGGCAGACAATAATCATTCCCAAACCGCAGGTCAGCGGGGGCCAGTTCTCTTACAAGACTACCAGTTACAAGAAAAATTGGCTCATTTTAACCGTGAACGTATCCCTGAGCGAGTGGTGCACGCTAAAGGGGCCGGTGCCTATGGGACATTCAGGCTAACAAAGGACATGAGTAAGTACACAATGGCTGATTTGTTCAATGCAACAGGTAAAGAAACACCGGTTTTTATTCGCTTTTCGCAAGTTGCTGGAGAGGCGGGTTATCCTGACACGATCCGCGATGTTCGTGGTTTTGCACTACGTTTTTATACGCAACAAGGGAATTACGATATTGTAGGTAATAACACACCAGTCTTTTTCATCAATGATCCGCTCAAGTTTCCGGACTTTATTCATTCCCAAAAACGTGATCCACGGACTCACATGCGGGATAATAATATGCAGTGGGATTTTTGGGCGCACTCACCTGAGTCTTGCCATCAAGTGACTTATTTAATGGGTGATCGTGGCAATCCAGCTAGCTATCGGACAATGAATGGATATGGCAGCCATACTTTTAAATGGGTCAATCAGAGAGGGGGGCAGTATTGGGTCAAGTATCACTTTATCAGCGAACAGGGCGTTCAAAATATGACAGATGAAACTGCGCAAAAAGCAGCTGGTCAAGATACCGATTATTTATTGCATGACCTATTTGATGCCATTGAGGATGGTAATTATCCTTCTTGGAAAGTTTGTGTACAGATATTACCATATGAAGAGGGATTTCACTATAAGAGAGATATTTTTGATGTGACTAAAGTTGTGTCACATAAAGATTATCCCTTAATTCAAATTGGTAAGTTTACACTAAATGAAAATCCGACAAATTACTTCGAGGATGTTGAAGAGGCTGCATTTGCACCTTCCAATTTTGTTCCAGGCATTGAACCGTCGCTGGATAAGCTCTTGCAAGGTCGACTCTTTGCTTATAAAGATGCTGAGAGATACAGATTGGGAGCAAATTATGAAAAACTCAAAGTAAACCGCCCTCTAAATGAAGTCAAAAATTATGAACGCGATGCGTTTATGGCGCAGGGTAATGGATCGGAAGTAAACTACGAACCGAATGGAAAAAATGGTCCGACCGAAGACCATTCTGCACGGGTTCACGGCGATAAGGTTGAAGGTAACATAGGTAATTATGAGCCATATGACGCCGATAATTTTTCTGCCGCTGGAGCACTTTACAATGTTATGAGTGCTGAAGAAAAACAACGTTTGGTCAAAACCATCAAGGAAAATTTGGGAGTGGTCGAGGACCATCAAGTTAAAGTTCTGGAAACTAAGCAATTCTATCAAGCAGATCCAGACTATGGTACGCGTGTAGCCAAAGCTCTCGGGTTGGATCTCAAAGAAATTACTGAGTGATTTGAGTAGTCACAATTTTTGACTAACTTTACCAGAGCCCGTTATTATTAGCCTAAAATAGACCGTTACTGGTTTGTGCTAATAATAGCGGGCTTTTTGAATTGAATTAAGGGAAGTATGTAAAGGGTGTTAGTCCCAGATAAACAGGGATTAAATAATAGTGAACTATTTTTTCATGGTGCTTTCTCTCCTGCTTTCCACGTTTCACATTGCGAAATAAGTTTTGTACAATGCTATTTAAACAAATAAAGCTTGCTATTTAAAAAAAATTTGTCAATAATTATAATTGAGAATCATTCTCAATTGCAACAGTGAACTTGTACGAACAAAGTCCTGGAGTAGGAAGGAACACAATAAAATGAAAAAGAGAATCTTTTATAAGCTTACTATATTAGTAGCAGTGACACTTGTCTTTTTGGCTGGGTGTTCAAAATCTTCAAAAACGACGAATAATGCAAGTCAAAAAACAAACGGAAATAATAGCGAGTATCCAATAAAAATCAAAAATAAATTTGGCACGACGGTGATCAAACAGAAACCAAAAAGAGTCGCCGCGATCCAGTGGGGGAACCAAGATATTCCATTGGCATTGGGTGTTAAACCAGTTGGCTTTTCCGCAGCTAATTTTGGTGTTAAGGGAAACAGTGGAGTATTGCCTTGGACAAAAAAGAAATTACAACAGTTGGGCGTCAAACAGCCAAATGTCTTCAAGGATACCGACGGATTAGACTTTGAAGCCATCGCAAATTCCAAACCTGACGTGATCTTGGCAGCATATTCTGGGATCACTAAGGAAGATTATCAAACTCTTTCGAAAATAGCACCTGTCGTGGCATATCCAAAAGCAGCCTGGACGACCACCTGGAAACAGCAAGTATTGTTGGACTCCAAGGGTATGGGTATGGAACCTCAAGGCAAAAAACTGGTCCAAAAGACAGAAAATAAAATTCATAAAGGAATAAAGAAATATCCCCAGCTAAAGAATAAGACGATCGTCTGGGTCAATTTTTCGGCTAAGGATCTGTCTAAATTTCAAATTTATACTCCTGCAGACCCAAGGCCGGCTTTGTTGAAAGAATTCGGGTTGAAATATCCCAAAAATATAACCCGGGAAATAACCAGTAAAGACAGTTACTCAAAAGAATTTAGTGCAGAAAAAGCAGATGTTTTGAACAAAGCTGATATAATTGTAGGGTATGGAAACGCAAAATTGTATGATTCACTAAAAAACGATCCACTTTTGGGTAAAGTTCCGGCAATCAAACACGGTTCAGTGGCTTTTATCGATAGTGATTCTCCGATTGTCGCTGCTGGCACGCCAACTCCATTGTCAATCGATTATACACTGAATGAATATTTAAACTTACTAGGGAAAGCAGCTGAGCATGTTCAATGAGATACGGAAGAAAGGCAAAAATTTGGCAAGGAAAACAGCAAAGTTTAATAATTTTGTTGGTAGTGCTATTAGCATGCGCGATTTTTGCCTCGATTTTTTTGGGGGTCAAAGACATTTCTCTGAAAGATGTTTTGTATGCAACTTTCTCGCAGCAAAATACTGAGCCGCTGATCAATAGTATCGTGCACAAAAGGTTGATCAGGACAATTTTCGGTCTTTTATGCGGGTCGAGTTTGGGGGTTGCTGCTGCTATGATGCAATCCGTAACGCGGAATCCATTAGCTGATCCAAGTATTTTAGGGATCAACACCGGAGCCGCTTTTTTTGTAGTTTTAGGCATAGCTTTTTGGAAAGTATCAAGCGCCTGGCAATATATCACGTTAGCTCTGATAGGAGCGTGTGTGGCAGCAATACTTGTGTTCGGCATTATTGCCTTTGGACGCAAAGTTGATCCCTTGAGGCTCATTTTATCGGGCACTGCTGTAGGGATAATGTTTTCTTCACTTGTTACTACTGTTATCTTGATCAAACAAGAAGCGATGGACCAGTTCCGCTTTTGGCAGGTTGGCAGTCTGGGAGCTGCTGGCGAGAAAGATTTGCTGATTTTTATGCCGATTTTTGTTGTTGGCGTTATTCTAGCCTGGGGATGCGCTCCTGCGTTGAATACTTTGTTGCTTGGCGAAGATGTTGCGCGAAATTTGGGAGTAAATGTCATAGTTGCCAGTTTAATTGCCTGTATCAGTGGGGTCGTTTTGTGTGCGGTGACAACTGCTTTTGCGGGACCGATCGCCTTTATCGGTTTGCTTGCGACGCACTGTTCGCGGTTATTATTCGGATCCGACCAAAAAAAACTTGTTCCTTTGTGTGGTTTGACCGGAGCTTTGTTTCTAACTATTGCGGATGTGATTGGGAGACTCGTCAGCCCTTCAGCGGAGATCAATGTTGGGACCATCACAGCCTTGGTTGGAGCACCATTATTGATCTATTTGGCTAGGAGAATGAAGGTGCGTGCATTATGAAGAAGCCCATAACGGATAGCAAGGGAATTTTTGCGGCTATGCGCAAGCGCAGGGTCTATCATCACTTTTCCTTCGTACTCTTACTTTTGATCACTTTATTCTTAGCACTGCTCTCATTAGTTTATGGTCATACGGTATATTCTCTTCAGGATACATTTCAGGTTTTATTTGGGGGGAAATTCGTACCAGGCGCTTCTTTTACTATTTCGGTGCTCCGTTTACCACGAATGCTGGCTGGATTGCTAGCTGGTTTTGCATTTGGTATTGCCGGATATACCTTTCAAACAATGCTGCATAATCCTCTGGCAAATCCAGATGTTTTAGGTGTCACCTCTGGATCAAGCTGTGTCGTGGTGATATGTATATTGCTTTTGCACACTACCAAAAGTACTATGTTTATTGCGTCGGTCTTCGCGGGCGTTTTGACAGTAATTATTTTATTTAGTTTATCCAACCACAAGGGACTAGCTGCGACACGAGTTATTATCATTGGGATCGGCTTACAAGCATTTTACAATGCGATCATTTCTTACCTGACAATAACCGGAGATCAAAGAGACTTGCCAGAAGCCCTGCGTTGGTTGAATGGCAGTCTGGACGGAATGACAACCGCACAGCTCCCATTATTGACGATAGTAGTCATCTTGTTAACTCCTATCGTTTTACATTTTGGCAGAAGGCTGCAGGTGTTGCGCCTTGGCGATGAAATGGCATTATCGCTTGGAATCAACGTTAATTGGACTAAGGGCATCCTTCTAGGGATTACCGTGGTCATGACAGCGGTGGCAACTGCTGTAACAGGGCCCATTGCATTCGTTAGTTTCTTAGCCGGGCCTTTGACAGACAGATTTATGGAAAAAGGTCGCAATAACGCTTTGGCGGCGGGTATGGTGGGTGCGAGTCTGGTACTTGTTTCTGATTTGATCGGTCAATATGCTTTCCCTTATCGGTTTCCTGTTGGGGTAATTACCGGTTTGATTGGTGCACCTTATTTAATTTGGCAATTGATATGGATGAGTAAAAGAGGTGGGGTCTAATGCAAAAGCATGAGTTTTTTTGTCAACGCGTGAGTGCCGGTTACGAAAATCAGGAGATATTGCATGATCTCACTATAAATATTCCTTTGAAACACATCAGCGTCTTGATAGGATCAAACGGATGCGGGAAGTCCACCTTACTCAAAACGTTAGCGGGATTTATCACTCCATATTCAGGAAAAATTGTTCTCGATGGTAAACAGATCCATCAGTATTCAAGAAAACAGGTGGCTCAGAAGCTATCCGTTTTACCACAACGGCCACAAATACCAACTGGTTTAAAGGTCATTGATTTAGTTAGCCAGGGGCGTTTCCCTTACCATTCTCTGTTCTCGAATTTGAACAGAGAAGATGAGGAGGCAATCGCTAATGCTATGGAAATGATGCAGATCAAAGGACTTGCTGAAAGAGATGTCAGTGACTTATCAGGTGGGCAGCAACAAAGGGTATGGATCGCACTTGCCTTAGCACAACAAGCCGATACCATCTTTTTGGATGAACCGACCACTTTTTTGGATTTGGCCTATCAAGTGGAAATTCTGGATATTTTAGATAGTTTAAATAAGGAATATGGCACAACGATCGTCTTGATCTTACATGATATTAATATGGCTGCCCGGTATGCAGATTATTTATTTGCTATGAAAAAAGGGAGGATCATTAAGGAAGGGACACCGGCTGAAGTTATTGAACCAGAGGTGATCAGAGAAGTTTTTGGTCTGAATTCCATTGTGGTGGACGACCCAGTGGCACACACGCCGGTGGTAGTTCCAATTAGTGAGCAAAGCGAAAATAAGTAAATTAATAAGGAATGACCGGTAAACTTGCTTTTAGCAAAGATACCGGTCATTCCTTCATACTAGAGGGTTTATCCATATAAGTTCCACTCCTTAATTTATTCTATTGTTCAACTGAGCGTCATCCCAAGTATCTGGTAGGAATATATCCTGATAGATTTTTGCTTTGCGCCAAGCTGTAAAAGACAAATTGTTTTTCTGCTTTGATTTTGAATAAGCGCTCATATCGTCCACGTTATTTAAAACCGAAGCCAAAACAATAAAAAGGAAAAGAACCAAACCAATCAGTGACAGCATTTTGATCCCTCCTGTCGGAATATTAAAGTGAGCTGAAAAAGTCCATCTCTTATTCCATAAATTATTGTACCAGAGGCTACAGACTTTGTTCAACAAACCTACTCAAAATTTAGATAAACTAAAAATTTTAGTGAAAGCTGCTTAAAAACGTTTTGCGAATTGGAGAATTGAACCGCTAGGTAACACCATTAGTTAAGAATTATTTAGCTTAAATGCTTTTTGCTGTCAGTAAACAAGTAGTAATGTATAATTTAGCAATAAAAGGCGTTTAACGAGTCAATAAAGGGAATGACAGTAATGATTTTTTCAATTTTAATAATAATTTTATTAGTTTTAGGGGCCGTTCAGGGTTTTAGAAAAGGGCTCTTTGCCCAAGTAAGCGGCATAGTTTCTCTTATTTTGGCGGTGATATTCGCAATGTATTACAGTCAAGGTGTAACTAACTTTGTCATTGACTTATTAGTTAAGTACTTAGATAAATCACTGGCTGTTTCAGAACATTACCTGACTTATGTCATTGTATTTTTATGCTTAATGTTATTTTCGAGCGTGCTGTTCCAAGGCATTGGTCGTTACCTGAATAAGTTTACCCAACTGCCGATCATTAGCTGGGGTAATTCAGTCTTGGGAGTTTTTGCAGGGGTCGCAATTCAATATTTTCTTATATTTATAATTTTAAATATTACGCTCGCTTCACAGTCTGGCTGGGCTAAACAACAATATGCCAATTCAGAATTAGCTCAGGCCATTGTTAAAGTGGAACCCCAATTTGATCGAGCAAAATAGGTAGAGGAGAGATAAGGCTTGAAAATCTTTAAAAAAATAATCACTGTTGTTGTGGTTATTTTGACTGTGAGGATATTTTTCGTTCCTAACATTGGGCAGAAACTATCTTCACAACTGTCTGATTTTAATTCGTTACTGGCTGGACAAGTTGCTAAAAGTATGACTAAATCAGCAGTCAAGGAAGATAATACAAACAAACTTTCCTCTGATGGGATTGAAAGAGTATCACAAGGTCGTCGCTTGGATAATAACTATTATTATCATTTCACGAATGATGTTCCAGATAATTTTAAAAGGGTTTTTAAAGAAGCCATTGCCCGCTATAATCAGACTGGGATAGTCAAGCTCACTCCAGGAGATGCAGATGGCAAGGGAAATGAATTAGTTTTAAGCGTTTATTATAAACAGAAGCGAGGAAATAGCCTCTTGGAAGAATTGGGGGTTGGTGGACCGCGAATCTATCCGCGGATGGGGCTAAATGGTTATGATCTCAACAGTGGTCAGGCGAAATTGAACGCCCAGTACTCACCCCGGTTGTCGGTTGCTCTTCATGAAATTGGCCACGCCCTTGGCTTGGACCATAGTAAACTGCCCAACTCGATCATGTATCCATTGGATCAGGGAAGAACTACATTTTCCAAGCAAGATCTGCAAACATTGGAAAAAATTTATTCGCACGACAACTGACAGTGCTATTAAATGATTAAAAGTGCCATGAAATGTTTCACGTGAAACATTTCATGCCACTTTTTAAATCAATCATTGACTCTCTTGCGGACATCAATTATATCATAACTAAAGTACAGGGCAGAAAATGCAAGCAAAGAAAATAAGAGTGGTATACGCGTCGTTTTGTCCAGTAAGAGGAAAAGCAAAAATCCTCCGAAAAAAATCAAAGACATATAGTCAGTCCACGGATAACCAGGCATTTTGAATAATTTACTGCCACCGGTGACGGTTTGACGAAATTTCAAATGGCATGAAATAAGTATGATCCACACGATTACAAAACTAATGGTGGAAATGCTAGATATCAATTGGAATACATTGGCAGGCATCAAAAAGTTCAAGATGACCACGGTCAACAAAACTGCTGTTGAAAAATTCAAGGAAGCAAAAGGCACACCATTATGGTCGATCTGTGCCAATTTTTGCGGTGCATTGCCGCTATTGCTTAATGCGTTTAGTGTCCGGCTGGTGCTAAATAAGCAGCTGTTTGTGGCGGACAAAGCCGCTGTCAGAACAACAAAGTTTAATAAGCTGGCTGCCCCAGGGATGCCAATTGCAGCGAAGACTTGGACAAATGGACTGGAAGTAGTGGATATCTTATTCCATGGATAAACACTCATAATCGCCAGCATAGAGCCAACATAAAAAAGCCCGATACGAATGGGAAGGTTGTTAATGGCACTGGGCAAGTTTTTCGCTGGGTCTTCTGTTTCGCCCGCAGTTATACCAACCATTTCGATCCCGACAAAAGCAAAGACTATCATTTGAAATGATTTCAGAAAGCCAAAACCGCCGGTGGCAAAAAAGCCGCCGTGTGACCACAAATTTTGAAAACTTGCTGGTGATCCATTTAGTTTAAAACGGAAAACTGCCAAAAATATGCCAATAGTAATTAGTGCTATTATTGCCAAAACCTTGATCAGAGAGAACCAAGATTCCAACTCGCCAAACAGACGTACATTCACGTGATTTATCATATATAGACAGAGCAAAATAATCAGCGGTGTGGCCCACTGTGGAAAATTAGGCAGCCAATACTTGATATATATGCCAGTTGCAGTCAGATCAGCCATTGCAACACTGATCCAGCAAAACCAGTATAGCCAGCCAAGTACAAATTCAAAGCGTTCTCCCAGATAATATTTTACGAAATCCAAGAAAGAATGTTGCGTTGGATCAGAGAGTAATAATTCACCGATTGCCCGCATCATAAAAAAGCAAAAGATGCCTACTATCACATAAGACAAGATGATCGCTGGCCCAGAAGTTTTGATTGCTTGACCTGAGCCCAAAAAAAGTCCTGTTCCAATCGCACCGCCAATGGCTATCATTTGAATATGCCTATTTTTTAACGAACGAGACAAATGTTGGTTATTTTGTGAATTTTGCATAAAAATACTCCTTTGCTACACAAAAAATACCACAGCTCTTGAAGTCTCTAACTAATTCATCTTTTGCATAACTTAGTACAAGAAGTTCAAGTTAGCTGTGATCATAATGAGATGTAAATCCTGTTGTTACAAAACAAAAACAAGTACAATATGGCCTCAGGTTATAAACAAGCTCTATGTACCACAGTGCAGTTTAAGAGGCATTTATACACTGGCCCAAGTAAATTTAGGCCACATTTATTCACAGTAAAGAATAGTTCTTTCGTTGGAAGTGAAAAATAAAAACATCTAATTCTGCAACTATTCCATGTGTACTAATATCAGTTATGTGTCCAAGAAGTTGACCATAAAAAAGCCGGTTTTCAAATAAGACCGGGCATTCATCTTCAATATATGTATATTAGTACTCGTTAACTGTGTACTGTCTATCTTAACTTTTTTCGAATACTATCCGCAAGGTCCTTTTTAAATATTTTGATATAGCGATACACAACAAGGAGGGTGTTCCCTGTTGGAGAGCGGCGAGTAGCTATTAAGCAGAAAGGAACACCAGAGTAAAAACTATTTTTTCAAAAAAATAGGCTTGTTTAGAAAACAAGCTTACTTTTTAACACTAAAGTGTCTGATTAAGATATTGAATTATTGATGTGCATATAGATTGTCATGCCTTCAGGGAAATAATAGGAATTTGAGTAATTAAAGGGATGTTCATTTTTAACACAATTTATTTCCTCAACATGTAATGTTGGCGTACCGGCGGGTTTACCGCTCTCTTTTGCTTCTTCTTTTCCTAAACTGTAAGCACTAACGTATTCGTCTGCATTAGTGATCTCAATGTCGTAATTTTCAACTATGAAGTTGAAAATCGAATTCTCACAGATCTCTTTAGTTAAATATGGAACTTGCTGTTTCAAGTAGTAAGCATGTTCCAGACTGACTAGATCAGCGCCAGAGAGCCTTAAACGGCTGACATAATAGACCTGATCATCGCTTTCACAGTCGAGGTGGCGAGCAATTTCTTCCCCGGCGGGCTGTACTTTTAATTCCAGGACTTTAGAATCAATTGAAGTCGTTTTTCCTAATCTTCCCAGTCCATTTTTACCAGCAATATTCATGAAGTATCCATCACTGTGCAAAGGGACATTGACGAAATACCCACTTCCTTGCACTCGCTTGATCAAGCCTTGTTCAAACAAGGCATCCATGGCGTTACGGATCGTATTTCTGCTGGTATTATACTTCTTGACTAGTTCTGCTTCACTAGGCAATTTATCCGTATATTTTCCATTGGCAATTTTCCGTGAGATCTCAAAAGCAACTTTTTTATATTTTAATGCCATCATTTCAGCTCCTTGTGTGAAGAAAATTTACTCTTTGGGGAAATGAGTTGGTAATTTTATGGCTATTTCCAATAAATTTTATAGTAAATATTTTTTGTCCCCAATTGGGTCTTGTGAAGTTAGTATCTTTGGGCCATCATTTGTGATCGCCAGCGTGTGTTCGAATTGAGCAGACAAACTGCGATCACCTGAGACATAGTATTCCCATCCGGTTTCCGGCACAACTTTGGTGTCGATCCGCCAATCGCCGCCAGCGTTGACCATCGGCTCTATCGTGATCACCATGCCGGCTCTTAAACGCAGTCCTTGGTGGGGCTCCCCGTAGTGATAAATGTCTGGCGCTTCGTGAACTGACGGACCAATACCGTGGCCGATCAATTCTCTGACGTCGCCCATATGATGCTTTGTTTCCACATATTCTTCGATTGCATGCCCAATATCTCCGATCCGGTTACCAACTTGAGCCTGATTTATCCCAAGATAAAGAGCCTTATGAGTTACTGCTAGCAAATTGTCTATCTCTGGCGTAGAATCACCGATCACATATGTCCACGCTGAATCGCTTTGATAACCACGCCAGTTCACACAAAAATCTACTTTGACAACGTCGTGATCGTGAAGCTTTAATCCTTTACGTGGCGTAGCATGTGCGACTTCATCGTTGATACTGATACAAGTAGCGTATTTATAACCGTCGACACCTTTTTCTGAGGCGGTAGCACCGTGGTCTTGGATATAATGATCGACTAATTGTTCGATCTCCCATGTGTCCATTCCGACGTGCAGTTTATTACGCAGCATCAGATGAGCTCCTGCCAGGATCTTCCCCGAATGCTGCATACCTTCAATTTCTCGTTGAGATTTTAATGTTATCAAGTTACGAACTCCTTAAATAATGTTTATTGATCATCAATTACTAGCTGCTCAAAGCGTTCCTTAAAAAGGGTTTTTTCAGCCTTAGAGTAGAATACATCAAGCATATTATACGCCTTAACTTGGAAAAGTTGTTGGGATAATTGGTGTTTATTATACAAAATTATCCCTTACATTGTTAATAATTGAAATATTCTTACAATAATTGCCTTAGTACGCGACAACTCCAATACAAATAAACGGCGTATTTATGGTGACGGATTCTGTCATAGTACTTTTTTGAGCCGCAACATGTCTTTGAGATGCAGTCCATTTTCTATTATCTCACTATCATAGCGGTCAGTGAAAAAATCTCGTTTGACAGAAGTTATCCGAAAACCGCATTTTTGATATAAATATAGTTGTTCAAAACTTGTTGTACCTGTCCCAATTTCCAAATAGGAATAATTTTGCTGGTGTGCTAAATTCTCAGCAAAAGACAGTAACTGCTGGGCTATGCCGTGATTTTGCCATTTTGAATCGACAGCGATATTCATTATTTCAAGAGTGTCAGGATGTGTTGGCAATAGAATTATGACGCCTGCCAGTTGGGCGTTAGTTATTGCCTGGTAGCAAAATGCATGTGAAAGATAACTGCCAATTATTTTTTTTGACGGATCTGCTGTCAGTAAAAGAGAGTAATGCTTAGCTGATGGCGTGTTAAATTTAGTAATATTAAGATGCATAGGTTATTCCAGTACGTGTTTTTTAGTGTGATCTCATTCATTTTTTTGAATCACGGCCGCAAATGCTTTTTTTAATTCACGAACATAAGGGCGAACGCCTAAACGTGTTAGTTTTTCTTGAGCAGTGAGGCGGTCGAATAAATTTACTTGCTGCACCTCATCAGACTGCAATTTTAATTGATCTACTTTGAAATCAATTTTGATTGCAAACCAATCCTCGACCCAACTGTTTTTTTCATTTCTCAAAATAAAAGTGGTCTGTTCCGGATTTACATTTAATCCCAATTCTTCGTTGATCTCGCGAATAATAGCGGTGCAACCGTCTTCTCCAACTAATGCAGAACCGCCAGCAGAACAATCCCATTTTTGCGGATGATTCAATTTGGCAACTGATCGTTGTTGCAGCAAAACATGATTATCGTTCGAAAAAATAAAAGCATTGACGACAAGATGAAATTCTCCCGGATCCAGTGTTTCATAGCGGTGTTTAGTGCCTATTTTGTGTAAGTTTTTGTCATAAATGTCCCACAGTTCGGTAAAATTATCGCTTATCATTTTTTTCTCCTCATATATGTATGTCGATAAAAGTATTTGTTTGACAATTATACATCAATGTCAGAAACTGACCATAGGGTTTGAGTGTTGCAGATGAGTTAGCTTATAGTATGGTCGAGCACTTAAAATTGAGGAGTGAGAAAAGTGAGTGCAGATATTTTAAAGCAAACAACTAAACTGAATAATGGCATTGAAATGCCGCTTTTTGGTTTAGGTGTCTGGCAGACTAATAATACGAACGCAAAAAATGCTACTTCCACGGCGATTCAAAATGGCTATCGCATGATCGATACGGCTAAACAATATGGCAACCAACGTGGTGTTGGAGTCGGGATAAAAGATGGCTTATTGAAGGCGGGCCTGAACCGAAAAGATCTTTTTATAACGTCGAAAGTCTTTAATGGTGATGCAGGCTATAAAGCAGCCTTGCATGGTTTTGAGGAGACTATGGAAGAATTGCAGTTGGATTATTTGGACCTTTACTTGATCCATTGGCCAGTTGATAACACTTATTTAGACACTTGGCATGCTTTAGAAGAATTGTACCGTAAGGGTCGGATCAGGGCAATCGGGATCTCCAATTTCGATGCTGGCCGGTTGCAAAACTTGTTGGATAATTCTGATGTGACTCCGGCTGTTAACCAATTGGAATTCAATCCACTCAACCAAGAAAAAGAAATTCGTCAAGCGATGCAGTTACAGGGAGTTCAATTGGAAGCTTGGTCGCCGCTTGGTGGAGGTGCTTCGTTGAATGATCCAGCCGTTAAAAAATTAGCAGAAAAATATAATAAAACTGCAGCACAAGTGATTTTACAGTGGGACATTCAGGAAGGTGCGGTTACGATCCCGAAGTCAGTTCACGAGAAACGGATCATTGAAAACAGCCAAGTTGGTGATTTTCAATTATCAGCCGATGATCTGGCTGAAATAGAAAATTTGGACCAAGGCAAGCGGAGTCTGTGGTATTCCGATTTTGGTTGGCATAATCCTAAGAATCCGGATCCAGTACCCGATTTGATCGACCAATGGGATGATACACCCGAGTTTGTTGAACAAATCAAGAAAAATAAACAGTGATAAATAACGAAAAGGCAAGGATTGTCGCAGCTTCCACAAGTCGTGTTTTGATTTGATGGTAGTTAATGATAGACCTTGTCTTTTTTACTGGAAAAAAATGAGGTCATAGGGCGAACTTCAGGCAAGTTTGTGACTTGCGCCTTTTGTGTCCGATGGTCAAAAATGTTGAGCTCTTGTTCGGTGCTTGCTATGATTTGTTTAGATCATACAATGAGTAAACCATTATAGAAGAGAAATGAGGCACCCATTTGAACACTGAAATGATTATGAATGCCATTGACCTGTATGGGTACTGGGGTATTGCTTTTTTGATCGCGCTAGAGAATGTTTTTCCTCCCATACCGTCGGAAGTTGTGTTGGTTTTTGCGGGCTATTCTACGCTGCATACCCAGATATCATTGTTTGGCACAACGATCGCAGCCACTGCCGGGGCTTACCTTGGAGCATTGATCTTGTATGGCGTCGGGTGTTTTTTGAATGTCGATCAGCTAAAAAAGTTGTCCCGCAGTAAGGCTGGTCAAATTATTCGTCTTAAAGAAGCGGATATTGATAAAACAGCAGGAACTTTCAATAAATATGGCGGCTGGGCGATTTTTCTGGGACGGTGTATTCCCGTGATTCGCAGCTTAATTTCGATCCCCGCCGGTATGACTAGGTATCCGTTATTGAAATTTAGTTTGCTGACCTTAAGCGGAACGCTAGTGTGGAACTTTATTTTGATCAATGTTGGCCATTATGCAGGCAAGGCTTGGCGGCAAATGCTGATTGTGGTAGATGAATGGCTCTACATTATTTTGGGTGGGGTCGTTATCGTTGGACTAATTTATTTGCTGATCAGACATTTTAAGAAAAAAGGGTAATAAAAGCCAGATGAAACTTTTTTAAAGGCATCCGGTTTTTTATGTCCTGAATTATTAAAGAGGGCAGTAAAAACTGTAAAAATTTTATGTTTTTCCAGAAAGCTGAAACTAGTTGCATTAATTTTAGTGATATAAACGCATAAAATAGATTTTTTCAAAGCTTTTGCGTTTTCGATTTTAAATTTAAATATAAGTTTTATTTTTATCCAAACATACGGACAAAAGTGTCCACAATAATATATTTTTATGATATGATTCAAGTGATGAATGCGTTTACATTCAAGTCAAATCAGCATTTGTCAGCATGACCAGTCTATTTTTAAATAATTAGTTTAGCAAAAGGAAATTCATTTTTGCTTATTAAAATGTCATGGTAAATCAGCTTTTTAATTTAAAATGTTTTCTTTTGCTTTGTCGCGTGAAGCTGTTTGTATTTGGTTATATTTTAATAAGGTGGTGATAGCCATATGTATGATTTGATCGTAGTTGGGGCAGGGCCAGCCGGATATACAGCTGCCATTCGTGCCGCTGAATTAGGACTGAAAGTAGGTGTGATCTCCGAAAAAATTGGCGGTACTTGTGTTAATTATGGTTGTATTCCAACCACGGCCTATCTGGAATCCAGTCGGTTAGCAGCTAGAATAGGTGAATCTGAAGAGTTAGGAATTACGGCTAAAATAGAAAAAATTGATCTTCAGGTAATAAAAGAGCGCAAAGATCAAATCACTTCTCAGTTACAAAATGGTATTAAATCGTTGTTTACAACCCATAATATAGATTTGATCGAAGGCAGAGGCAAAGTAGAAGATCCCCGGACAGTCACAGTTGGTGATAAGAAATATAAATGCAAAAAATTGCTGTTAACAACTGGCAGCGGCCCTAAAGTCGTTCCCTTTAAAGGTTTGGCTAAAGTCGACTATTTGACGACGGATGACGTCTTTATGCTTACAGAACTCCCATCAAAGATGGTAATTATTGGCGGCGACATTTTTGCAGTGGATATGGCATTTGTCCTCGCTCCATTAGGAGTCAAGCTTACTATGATCGATGCTGCACCAGAAATATTGGCAACAGAAGATCCAGATGCTCGTGAGGTTATCAAAAATAAACTGAAACAGATGGGGGTTGAGATCTATTCTGGTGTGAAGATCGCAGAGATCCAGCCTCATACGGTAAAAACAGAGCAGGGAACAAGTTATTCGTTTGATCAATTATTAGTCGTTACTGGACGGCAGGTCGATCTATCAGTTGCCAAACCCTTGGGGCTAAAATTGGATGATTGGAAACGACACGTGGAAGTTGACCGCCATTATCAAACAAGCGTCAAAGGCGTGTACGCTGCTGGTGATTTGATTGGAGGCTATATGCTGGCCGGTGAAGCAATGGCAGAAGCCATGAAGGCAGCAACGGCGATCGCCGATCATCCGGAACCGCCTGTTGATCGTCATTTGTTACCGCTATTCTTGCATACCGAGCCCGAAGTTGCACATTTTGGTTATAGCGCTAAGCAGGCCGCAGAACACGGTTACGATACTCAGGTGGCCGTGAGCTCATTAGCAGCTAATGGTAGAAATTTAACAGCTGGCGGAGAAGGGTTTGTAAAGATTATTAGCGAAAAACAATATCATCAGATACTGGGCGCGGTTGTAGTTGGTCCAGACGCAATTGAAACATTGCATAGTATTATAGCCGTAGTTCAATGCGAAGGAACAGTTGATGAGTTAAGCGAAACCCTGTTTGCACATCCGACTTATTCAGAAGCTATCAATGATGCCGCAAAAATTGTACTGGGAAAGTCGACGAACAAATAAAACAAGTATCTCAGTGATGGCTGGAGGGATGCCATACGAATAATTTAGTGATCGACATAAAGTAAGCGCTAACATTAAAAGCAATAGGAATAGGATTTTTATGCAGCAGGATTTAAAAGCAGTATCTGTTGTGTTTAGCCAGATGTAAGTGACTGGAGGTCATATTAATGAAAAAATTAACACCTGCAAAAGCAAAAAAGGCTTTTGAGAAAATGACTGATATTCGTGACTTTGAAAACACACTACACAATCTTTTTGCCAAAGGTGAGATCCCTGGTTTTGTTCACTTGTATGCTGGTGAGGAAGCCGTTGCTGTGGGAGTTTGTTCTAACCTGACAGACAGCGACTATATCACTAGTACCCATCGGGGCCACGGGCATTGTATTGCCAAGGGTTGTGACATGAAAGGTATGATGGCGGAGATCTTTGGTAAGTCCACCGGATTGTGCAAGGGCAAGGGCGGTTCAATGCATATTGCTGATTTGGATAAAGGGATGCTTGGTGCAAATGGTATCGTCGGCAGCGGCCTTCCATTAGCCATTGGAGCAGGCTTGCGTAATCAATATTTAGGTACGAAGGATGTTGCGGTTTGTTTCTTCGGCGATGGTGCTGCCAACGAGGGCAACTTCCATGAGTGTCTGAATATGGCGTCTATTTGGAAATTACCGGTAGTGTTCGTTAACGAAAACAATACTTTTGGTGAAGCAACTCCGCAACGTTATGCCTCAGCTTCCAAAACGATCGCACAACGCCACGCAGCTTATAACATCCCAGGAGAAAAAGTTGACGGCAAAGACTTTATGGCAGTTTATGAAGCTGCTGGCAAAGCAATTGATCGTGCTCGAAAAGGAGAAGGGCCGACTCTGATCGAATGCTATACCTACCGGGATTATGGACATTTTGAAGGTGAGGAACAGACTTATAAGTATGATTCTAAGGAAGAAATTGATTTTAGCAAGCGTAATCCTACTAAAGAATTTAGAAAATATGCGATCAAGCAAAAATTGTTTAGCGAAACAACAGCTAAAAGGATCGAAAAAAAGGCAGCACAAGATGTTAAAGATGCAGTTTCATTTGCTAAAGAAAGTCCAATTCCCGAGCCGGAAACGCTATACACTGACGTTTTCGCTGAATAGCGCACGGTAAGCAAGGAGGAAAATATTATGGCTAAAATAGCATGTATGGATGCGATCAACCAAGCATTGGATGAAGCAATGGCAAAAGATGACAAAGTTTTCCTAATGGGTGAGGACATTTCCGGCGGTGCAACTGTCAAGCATTTGGAAGAAAAGAATGAAGATGCCTGGGGCGGCTGTTTTGGCGTGACCAAGGGTTTATTACCCAA
Organism: uncultured Ligilactobacillus sp.; assembly: GCA_934215475.1. Taxonomy (GTDB): domain Bacteria; phylum Bacillota; class Bacilli; order Lactobacillales; family Lactobacillaceae; genus Ligilactobacillus. The sequence continues at coordinate 59,289 of CAKPZY010000002.1, read as the reverse complement.
GTATGGCAAGAAACGTGTTATCGATACACCAATTTCTGAACAAGGTTACATGGGAGCCGCTGTCGGTGCTGCTGTTACCGGCTTGCGTCCAGTCCCTGAATTGATGTTTAATGATTTCATCGGCGTTTCTTTTGATTCGTTATTGACCCAGGGTTCGAAGATGCGTTATATGTTTGGCGGCAAGGCAAAAATTCCATTGACTATCCGGACTACGATCGGTGCTGGAGCTAGTGCTGCCGCTCAGCATTCAGGCGCTTATTATGGCATTTTCGCGGCGATCCCTGGTATCAAGGTGGTAGTTCCCTCTAACCCTTATGATGCAAAAGGCCTTTTGCTTTCAGCTATTGAAGAAGACAATATCGTTATCTTCTGTGAAGACAAGACATTATATGGCGTTAAAGGTGAGGTCCCTGAGAAATACTATAAGATCCCTTTGGGCAAAGCTGCTATCAAACGCGAAGGCAAGGATCTTTCAATCGTTACGATCGGCAAAATGGTCTCTGTTGCAATGGATGTTGCTGATAAGTTAGCTGATCAAGGTGTCGATGTAGAAGTCATCGATCTGCGGACAGTGGCTCCGTGGGATCAAGAAACTGTCATCAACTCCGTTAAAAAGACCGGGCGCTTGATCGTGATCGATGAAGCACAGCCGCATAACAATACGGCAACGGATATTGCCGCTACGGTAACAGATAAGGCTTTCGATTATTTGGATGGTCCTATCAAACGTGTTACTGCACCTAATACCCCAGTCCCATTTGCAACAAACCTGGAACAAGAGTATTTGCCAAATACTGAACGTGTACTCGATGAAGCGGCAGAGCTCATTGACGATCTGAAGAGTTCACGGTAAGGGGGGGAATTAATATGGCTACAGCTATCACAATGCCCAAACTTGGTCTGACAATGAATGAAGGGACAGTAGAAGAATGGAAAAAACATGAAGGTGATTCGGTCAAAAAAGGAGAAGTGGTCGCTAAGATCAGTTCCGAAAAATTGTCTTCTAATGTCGAGGCTCCGGCCAGCGGGACACTTTTAAAAATTGTAGTTCCAGAAGGCGATGAGGTTCCAATCAAAGAAAACATGGGCTTTATTGGTGAAAAGGGTGAAAAAATCGAAGGCGGTACTCCAAAAGAAACACAGCCAGAGACAAAGAAGGAGCCACAAGAGGCAGGCAAAGAGCAAGCTGGCCCGCAAAGACCTGCCAGAAAAGAAGGGGAAAGGATCTTTATTACTCCGTTGGCTCGCAAAGTTGCCCAAGACAAAGGTGTAGATTATACGCAAGTCGTCGGAACTGGCGGCAACGGGCGGATCACACGGCGTGACATAGAACATTTTGCAGCAAATCAGCCGGAAAAAGGAGCGGCTCCATCAACTGCAGCGGCTGGTGCAGCAAATTGGGGTGCCGGTCTAAAAGGAATGCGCAAGGCTGTTGCGCAAAATATGATGCAGAGTTTGAATACAACTGCTCAGGTCACATTGCAGCGTAAAGTTGATTTGGATGCCCTAATGACATTTAGGAGCGATATCAAGGCAAAAGCTGGCGATCAGTTGCAAGACAGCCAATTGAGCATCAACACGCTGATCACTCGTGCTGCTATCCTAGCCCTGCAAGACACACCGCAAATGAACAGTAATTATGTCGATGGTAAGTTGACCCAAATTGACTCAGTTAATATTGGCGAGGCTGTCGGTCTGGCCGAGGGCTTGCTGGTGCCGATCATTAAAGATGCTCAGAACATGAATTTGACAATGCTGGGGCGTGAATTACACCACATGGCAGATTTAGCTCGCGAAGGCAGCCTGACACCTGATCAAATGACTGGCGGGACATTTACTATCACGAACATGGGACGTGAAGAGATCGAATACTTCACACCAATTATTGATCCGCCAGAAATTGGTATTTTGGGTGTTGGTGTCTTGCAAAAGGCATTGACCTTGAATGAATCCGGACAGATCGGGACCAAAGCAACGTTGCCTTTGAGTTTGACGTTTGATCACCAAATCATTGATGGACAACAGGCAGCCCAATTCTTAGGTAAGATCGCAGACAATTTACAGAATCCTTATAAGCTGATCCTATGACATAAAGCGCTAATTAGTACCTGGTTTGCGTTCACGTCAAATCAGGTATTTTTTAACAGTTCAGCAAAAAGCGAATCATTAAAAGCATTAGTTGTGGAGGTTTGCAATATGGAACAATTACTAGCTGGTTTTATCTTTTTGGCTCCTGGAGCCGATTATCAAAAAGATCATAATGTTGTAAAAACGCCAGGAGTGCTCCTAAATGTGATCGGAGCAAAAGATTACTCCGATGCTGTTAAGGCGGCAAAAAAGATGGAAGGACAAGGTGTTAAGTCGCTCGAACTATGCGGTGGATTTGGCATAATCGGGACAGCTAAAATTAAGGAAGCAGTAAGTAATGACATTGCTGTTGGAGTGGTTCGTTTTGATGACCACCCAGGTTTAGAGTTCAAAAGCGGAGATGAACTGTTTTGATCCAGATCCTTAAATAAAATGGAAAAGCTGGCTAGGGCTAGAAATTCAGCCTAAAGCCAGCTTATTTTATAAAGTACTTGATAAATTTTACAACTGCTTGCTGAAAAATAATTAAAAAGAGAAAGGATTTTTTCCATTTTTTAATCTCTATAGATGAACCAACAAACAGGATAAGCTTTATTCGAGTACTTTTTGAATCATTTTCTTGAGTTGATCATCAGCGGTCGGCAGTGCTGCTATAAGTCTATCATGGTAAATTTTGCTCAGCATACCTGAAGAGAAGCTGTTTGGATGCTTAAAGTGCGGATAACTCTCAAGGGCTGCCTGTAATTCATCATCACGTCGCTTGATCTGAATGTGTGCAATCTTGGTTTGAATACGTTGATCAGCACACGCTTGCTTAATTAATTCCAAATCTTCATCGGAAATATCTTCTCCATTAATTGCCCTTTCAAACCCGTATTGTTTCAGTAGCAGCGTCCTTAAACCGTCTTCCAATGATTCTGATAAATTTATCATAGTTTCCTCCACTTTTAACGTCACTTGGACTTTATTATTAATAAAGAAAACCGCGTTCGGAAATACGAACACGGTTGAGTGACGTATATCCGTTTACAGTGAAGCACCTTACCTCAAGGCAGGTTGCTACTAGGTCAAAGTGTGTAACCACTCGCTAGTTCTTGATATAACACGGAATTCAATTTAATATTATTATATTATAAGCTTCTCATTCCGTCAAGCATATTTTTAGCTTTTATAATAATATAATATCAATATACGGCTAATAAACCGTTTAATATCTATTTATTTGTATCTATAACCGTAGAGTAACCTTGAAAAGACGGTAACATTTGGATATACTCAGCTTATTAGATGAGAGCTTGCTAATTTAAAGGACGTAGTTGTGCAGTTAGTAGCAACTTAAATATTCTCACCTCAAGCACGCGGTTTGGATAAAGGGGTAGATGCTTAGTGCAAGAACAAGAAGAGATCCAACTTATTCAGGATTTTTCTAATCTCAATGGAGCTCCAGGATTCGAAACAGAAGTGGCGCATTATTTTGCCAAGCGAACTGGTTCTTTTGGCAAGGTAACTCGCGATGGGCTGTTCAATAGTTATGTGGATCGCTTTGAAAATACCGGCAAAAGACCAACTGTTCAATTAGATGCACATGCTGATTCCGTGGGCTTTATCACGCAAGCAGTCCGCCCAAATGGATTGTTGAAATTTGTGACTTTAGGCGGTTGGGTCCCGACTAATATTCCAACTACCAAGGTCAGAGTTAGAAATAAAGATGGTAAATATATCAAGGGTGTGGTCGCCAGCAAGCCGCCGCATTTTATGACCGCAGCGGAAAAGAAGCACGTTCCGCAGATTGCCGAAATGTCGATCGATGTCGGCTCAACAAGCCGTGAAGAAACGCTGCGAGATTTTAAAATTGACACAGGCTGTCCTATTGTACCTGACGTTGATTGCGAATATTATCCTTCTACCAGACTATTTCTGGGTAAAGACTTTGACAACCGAGTTGGTTCCGCTGCACTCGTTGATGTATTAGACCAGTTACATGGGCAAAATTTGGCGGTGGATATTAACACTGCTTTATCGAACCAAGAAGAAGTGGGGCTGCGGGGTGCTAAGGTCACCGCCCGCAAGGTTTCACCCGACCTGGCTATCGTTTTTGAGGGCTGCCCGTGTGACGATACCTTCGAAGAAGATTGGTTAATTCAAACCGGCTTAAAAAAAGGGCCAATGTTACGCGATATGGATACCTCTTTTATAGCTAATCCCCTATTTGAGGAATATGCTGATCAAATAGCTATTAAAAATAAGATACCCCATACGCGTTCCGTGCGGACTGGCGGCGGCGTAAATGGTGCTGCTATCCAATATTGGAATGGCGCTCCAACCATAGTTGTTGGGATCCCTGTTCGTTATGAACACACTGCCTATAATTGGACATCACTGGATGATTTTCAACATGCTGTTCAATTAGTGGTTGCGATCTTGCGAGACTTGGATGCAGAAAAAATTGCCAGTTTTAATGGTTAATTATCTGAGTATACAAAGAAACACCCGCCGTCAAACCAGATGGCGGATGCTTCTTTTTAAATGTTTAGTTATCTATAAACCAGTCCGCCATCTACTAAGATCGCCTGTCCGGTAATGTAATCTGAATCGTCAGAAGCCAAGAAGTGAACTAAATTAGCGACATCCTCCGGTTTTTCGTACCGGCCTAAAGCAATTTCGCCAGAGAATTTTGCGAATGGTTCTCCTGGTTTCAAAGAAGGATCTGCCTTGACCATTTCGGCATCGATCCGATCCCACATCTTTGTTTTGGCCACTCCTGGGCAATAGGCGTTAACAGTGATATGCTTGGAGGCTAATTCTTTGGCAGCAACATAGGTAAAGGCCTTAACAGCGTGCTTAGTTGCTGAATATGTTCCTAATACTTCGTATGCTTCGTGGCCTGCGATCGAGCAAGCATTGATGATCTTACCAGGTGTACCTTGTTTGATGAATTGTTCAGCGGCCGCCTGTGAACCAAAGACTGTCCCAAAAACATTGATCTTGAATGTTCTTTCCAATTCTTTTTCGTCGATCTTCAAGAATGGAGTGACAGCCTCGATCCCAGCATTATTGACAAACACATTTAGTTGGCCGAATTTTTTAACAGTCGCAGCCACTAACCCTTCCTGATCTTCTTTTTTAGAAACATCACCAACGTAGCTGCCCACATCGTAACCTTGGGCTTTAAGTTCTTTTTCTGTAGCGCTTAATGTTTCTTCGTTGATGTCATGGACCATTACTTTAAATCCGTCTTTTAACAAACGTTCTGCGATCCCTCTGCCTAAACCGCCGGCTGAACCTGTAACTACGGCAACTTTTTTTGACATTTAAAATTCCTCCTATCCTTATATTAGCTGAATGTAATACAAGTGTAGCGCTTACAAAAACTACATGCAATAATTTGTATCTACTGCATGCAGTTATTTATTACCGGCCCATCATTAAAAAATATGTTAGCTATTGACCGATCGTATTTTTCACAGCTTGCTGAATCGTAGTATTTGGTTGTAAGTTCTGGGCTTGACCCCAATCGTCAGAGTTTGGATCTTGATTTTGCCGATCTTCTTGATATAAACCAAATGTGTTCATGTCAGCTGTAGTTTTGTAATTCCAAATAGTCCATGAATAGTCATTTTTATTAAAGGTACTTAAAACATTCTGCCAATCATCACTTGTTGGAGCATAGCTGTTTTGCGGAATGCTAAACTCGCCGATATAGGCCGGAACGTTATAGTTAGCCTCTGAAATTTCGTCAACTTTGCCGTTATAGAAATTTCTGATGGCATCAGCTGAGGAATTATCTGGATCCCAAGCGTAAAAGTGATATTGATAGACGATATTGTTGTCTGTCCAGCCTTTGTCTGCCGGGTTTGGCATATCGCTTGGTTCCCAGGTTGATTCTAGAAAGATGATATGGTCACTATCTTTTCCTCTGATGGTATTTATCAATTGGTCATAGTAATCAAAGACTTGGCTGTCTGTCCTACCACTGCCATCTTGGTAATTCTTTGGTTCGTTTAATAGATCGTAGCCGGCAACTGTCGAGTTACCTTGGTAATGTTCAGCGACTTTTTCCCACAAACTGTTAGTCAAAGCACGATCGCGTTGGCCCTCTGAATCGTCTTTGAAAAGCTTCGGGTCAGTGGTTTTGTCACCAGAATTTTCTTGTCCGCTTTGTGATCCAAACGCTCCATGAAGGTCCAAAATAACATAGAGCCCATGTTGACCAGCTTGGTCAATGAATGAGTCCAGCTTATCAAAAGCGCCGTCACGTAAGGTTACTTCTGAAGTTGAACTTGGATCGTAATTTGCGTAATCGATCAGGTTGTAATAGGCAAAAGGCAGACGGATGACATTCATTCCCATATTCTTTACATTCTCAAAATCTTGCTCCGTCCAATAATTGTCTTGCCATTTGCTGGTGATTTGTTGTGTTTTTTCATCACCGTACTGACTTTCTAACTGATTCATCATATCCACATCATCCTCGTATTGGATAGCACCGCTTGGGTGTGAAGGACTCGGACGATTGGTCATATAGTCTTCTGTCACAAATAAACCGCCGGCGTTTACTCCGCGCAACTTGACTTCTTGATTAGAAGAAGAATTTACAATTTGCTTCCCACTTGTTCCTAACATAGGCAAGGAATCGGCGCGAACGGCATAAGGGATAGCGAACAAAAGAACTGCAGCCGTTACGGTCAACAAAAACCTGATGAAACTGGTTTTTTTCATGGTTAAACTTCCTTTCTAAAAACATCTCAAGTAACCGCTTACATTTACCGTAAACTTATATCTAAAATTTTTCAATTATTTAGAAATAACAAAGATATCACCTAATTTAATGATGAGTTCTAACAAATGAATCACGTCGTTCAATAATAAGTAATGATTTTTTGTGCCGTTCACTTTAGAAAGAGGTTGAATTAAGTTTGATTGTTCAGCTTTAAATATGGCTTCACAATCATTTTTGAGGTTTATGATTTTTTAGAAATATCTGGAATGTTTTTGGTACCTAGTTTGATTAGATAGAACTATAATGAGTCTGAATATCTTATAACCAGCAACACAAAATTGGTCTGCTGGTTTATTTTTATCAATTGGTATGATTCCAAAGATGAAGGTGAGATTATGCGAAAGGTTACCGAGAATAATATTGAAAAAGCAGCTGGGCTTAAGGAAGAAGACGTCTTTACCCAATTAGGAACAGGGAAAAAAGGACTGACAAGTGAGGAAGCCAAAGCACGCCGCTCCCAATTTGGGGCGAATATTTTAAGCAAGGGAAAATCAACTCCGCTGGCATTGACCTTCCTTAAAAATTTCACCAGTCTGATGGCCATTCTATTATGGATCGCGGGCGGTATCGCATTTGTTGCGGGATTGGTCGAGCTTGGTATCGCCATTTGGGCAGTGAATCTGATCAACGGTTTGTTTAGTTTTTGGCAAGAGTTTCAAGCGAGCAAGGCTACTGCAGCTTTGAACAGTATGTTAGCGCAAAATAGCCAGGTTGTTCGCGATGGCAAGCAAACTAAAGTCCTAGCAAATGACTTAGTTCCCGGCGACATCGTTATTTTAGATGAAGGCGATGGTGTTCCAGCCGATATCCGGTTATTAAGTGCTTCTGGATTAAGAGTGGACCAATCAACTTTAACGGGTGAAGTAGACCCGATAGATAAAAATGAGCGGGTGTATACCCAAAAGGGCACAGAGCACTCCAGTATTAAAAATATAGTTTTTTCCGGAACATCAGTCATGAAGGGACATTGTACGGGTGTGGTGGTCAAAATCGGGATGGAAACTGATTTTGGCAAAATCGCTGCTCTCACACAAAACGTCGCCAATAAACTTAGCCCATTGCAAAAAGAACTTAACGTATTGACTAAGCAAATCTCTTTGTTGGCGGTCTCGATCGGTTTGATCTTCTTTTTAAGTGCGGCCTTCCTCGTTCATTATCCTGTGGTAGATTCGTTTGTTTTTGCCTTGGGTATGATCGTTGCCTTCATTCCAGAAGGGTTGCTGCCGACTGTGACTCTTTCCCTAGCAGGCGCTGTTTCACGCATGGCCAGGAAAAATGCTTTGGTTAAGAGGTTGTCGAGTGTGGAGACATTGGGTTCTGCTTCAGTGATATGTTCGGATAAAACTGGTACTTTAACCCGTAACCAAATGACGGTCGGTCATTTGTGGACGTTGATGGATTCGTATCATGTGACTGGCCCTGGTTATGACCCGAATGGTGGGATCTTTAATGGGCCAAAAAGGATGCATACTGGCCAGGATCCTGAATTGGATGAATTATTGGCAGGAGGTTTATTGTCTGAGAATGCTAAGATCAAGGGGCCTTCAAAGGGCCATCCAGGCTATTCAGTCATTGGGGACCCGACAGAAGCTTGTTTAGAAGTAGTCGCACAAAAGGCTAAGATCGACACGCAAGAGGAAAGGAAAAAGCATCCGCGCTTGCGTGAATTTCCTTTTGATTCTGATCGTAAAATGATGACCGTCCTGGTTGAAAGAAAGGACCAACGGCAGTTTGACAGTTACACTAAGGGCGCTCCAGACAGCGTGATCGACAAATGTACTACTTATTTTGTTAAGGGAGAAGAAAAGGAGCTCACTTCTAGTCAAAAAGGAGAAATAAATGAGGCCAATGATGGTTATGCTAAGCAAGGGCTGCGAGTGCTGGCAGTGGCCGGTAAGCGACTAGCTAAAAAGGGATCTTTGGATAGTGACAAGATCACACAAAGTCAAGCAGAAACAGAGCTGACTTTTTTGGGATTGGTTGCAATGTATGATCCGCCGCGTCCCGAAGCAGTTAAAGCAGCAAAGGAATGTCGGAAAGCTAGGATCAAAGTCATTATGGTCACTGGTGATAATGGATTAACGGCAGAATCGATCGCAAAGAAGATCGGGATCGTGGATAGCAAAAAAGATATTAACGTTGTTTCTGGACCGCAAGTGCAAAAAATGACTGATCAAGAATTAACGAAAGCCTTGGCCGGTCAGATCGTGTTTGCACGTATGGCCCCTGAACAAAAATATCGTGTGGTTTCGTTGCTGCAAAAAATGGGCCATATTGTGGCTGTGACCGGCGATGGTGTTAATGATGCGCCGGCTTTAAAGAAAGCGGATATCGGTGTCGCAATGGGTCAGACTGGGACTGATGTTGCTAAAGAAGCTGCGGATATGGTGTTAACTGATGATAATTTTGCCTCGATCGTGGCTGCCATCAAAGAAGGACGTGGAGTATATAGTAACATCAGAAAGTTTCTGCTCTATATTCTCAATTCTAACCTTCCAGAAGCAGTACCATCCGCGTTGTTTCTGTTCAGTGGAGGCAAAATACCACTGGCTTTAACTGTTATGGAAATATTATTGATCGACCTTGGTACGGATATGCTCCCCGCCCTTGGCCTAGGGCGTGAAGTGCCTGAGTCGGAAGTTATGTCTGGTCCTCCGCGAAGGCCTTCGACACATCTGATCACAAAGAAACTCTTGGTCAAGGCTTTTTGTTGGTACGGAGCTTTGGCATCTGTTATTTCTATCGGCGGATATTTCTTTAGTAATGCAGTGGATGGTCACTATTATCCGAACTTAGCTGCTTCGGGAATGGATTATCGGCAGGCGACAACAGTAGTTTTAGGTTCAGTCATCTTTTGCCAAATGGCGGCCGTATTGAACTGTCGTTATAACCAAGAATCTCTGTTTCACCGTAATCGATTTTTCTCAAATGGATTGATTTATGGTGGAATAATTTTTGAAGGTGCGTTACTTTTATGCATGTGTTACGTTCCGTTTTTGCAACAAGTATTTGGAACGGCGCCTTTAGTACTGCGCGACTGGATCTTCTTATTTTGCATACCTCTGCCGCTGATTTTTCTGGATGAGGTGCGGAAATATTTTTCCCGCAAACTTTCGGTTCCTAGTGAAACGTTAGCAAATTAGTCTGTCTAAAACTGGCGGTGAAAAATAAAAAATTATCAACTGAATAAGATCTGGGTATGGTCGAAAATAACGATCGTCCCGGATTTTTTAGTATAAAATTAAATTTTAATTTGAATTTGCTAAGAAAATATATTTATTCAAATAAATGGTTATTACAGTGGTATACTGGTCGAGTTAGGGAATAAAAATCCATTATTTTTACGTATAATGAATAAAAATTTTATTAGAGTTAACTTGGTCAGCCATGTGCAGCATACAATAGTTGGTACATGGCCTTTTTTTCTAGGGTCCACTGAACGCTACTGCTGCAACTCAAGGTTGTTTGAAGGCTCAGAATTTTACCCAACCAACCTGCCAGGATAAATGTTTGACCATGAATTTCTTTATTTAGCTAGTTACATAAGGAGTGTTTCTTTTGCAAAGATCTCAAAAAATTAAAACCGGCGCCCTCGTGATGATGACATTTTCTTCGATCTTTGGTTTCGCTAATACTACTGTTGCATACTACCAAATGGGTTATGCAAGTATTTTCTGGTATATTCTAGCGGCTTTGCTGTTTTTCTTACCCAGCTCATTGATGTTTGCAGAATATGGGGCATCATTTAAAGAAGCTAAAGGCGGGATCTATTCATGGTTGGAAGGATCGATCGGTGAGGAGCCGGCTTTTATTGGGACATTCATTTGGCTTGCCTCATGGATCATTTGGTTAGTTTCGACTTCTTCAAAGGTCTGGATCCCGTTATCTGCGTTGATTTTTGGTAATGATGCTACTCAGTCTTGGAGTCTTTTTGGCTTGAATCCGACCCAAACGATCGGTCTGCTGGGGATACTGTGGATCTTCTTTGTTACATATACTACGACTCATGGTATAAACTTTATTGCGAAGGTCTCATCGCTGGGCGGACTCTTTATCGTAGTTTTGGATGTTGTCTTTTTAGCAGCAAGTATGGTTGTTTGGGCAGCTAACGGAGGAACACTCGCGCAGCCTTTCCATGGAACAACGAGTTTTTTCCTGTCCCCTAATTCACAATTTAGCAGTTCCATCGCTTTAGTTTCCTTTGTTATTTATGCTATTTTTGCATATGGTGGTATGGAATCAATGGGAGGGGTCATGGAAGATGTTGAAAAACCAGAAAAGACTTTCCCTAAAGCTTTAGTCATCTCCACGGTTTTTATTACTGTCGGTTATGCACTTATGATATTTTTCTGGGGCGTCAGCACCAATTGGAAAGCAGTCTTAGGTGGTTCAGAAGTCAACTTGGGTAATATCACCTATGTTTTGATGAATAACCTTGGGGTTCAGCTGGGCAGTTCTTTGGGCTTGTCTTCTTCCACGGGGTCAGTCTTGGGTATTTTAATGACGAGATTTGCAGGAATTGGAATGTTTATGGGTTATTTGGGTGCATTTTTTGTTCTGGTATACTCGCCTATCAAATCATTTATTATTGGGTCAGATCCTAGCTTGTGGCCAAAGAAAATGACTAAAATGAATAAGCATAATATGCCGGCAAACGCGATGTGGTTACAGATGGGTGTAGTAGCTCTCTTTATCTTTTTGGTCGCGTTTGGCGGTTCCGCAGCACAGAAGTTTTACACAATTTTGACCGATATGGCTAATGTTTCTACATCTTTCCCTTATCTTTTCTTAGTCGGAGCATTTCCGTTTTTCAAAAAACGCGAGGATTTAAAGAGGCCCTTTGAAATATATACGAATCGAAAGTGGACGAATGTCATCGTAACAGTGATTATGATCATATTAATTGGTGGGATCGGCTTTACATGCGTTCAACCAATACTGATTCATGATTATCAGACAGCATTTTGGACAATTGCTGGTCCGATCTTCTTTGGTTTCATTGCTTGGTTGTTCTATCATTTCTCCGAAAAAAAATTGTCAGGGGTGCGCCAAAAAATGGTGTGAAAATTTTCCAAGATATCTATTAAAAAGAACAACAAAAAAACCGGCCAATAGCCGGCTTTTTTATGCAAACATATTGGGCACTGGAAATATAGAGCGTATACTACACATCCAGGCGTATATCGAGCCACTTAATGACCCTCAGTGGTTACAGTATAACACTAAAAGGCGAATATTAAGAATTACAAAAATATTACAATTTAGATTTTGCAAAATATTGTTGCTTATAATTTTGAGAAAAAATTTGCACAAATCAATCGTAATTTCAGCTATTTTCACTCCTGTCTGAAAATTTAAGTACTGAATACTCATCTTCTAATGAAACTGTGCTTCCATTAAATTTTGGCCAAGCATCGATACCGTCTCCAGCTTTGCGCAAAATCAAATGAAAGTGCAAGTGAGGAACAGATTGTCCTGCTGGAGTGCCGCTCGCACTTAAGACATTCAAACCGCTAAAACCCTTTTCTATACAACGATTTCCCACTTTTTGGATTGCTAATATTAATTGTAGTAGTGTGTCCTGATCGCAGTCTAAAAGAGTGGCCACATGCTTTTTAGGCATGACCAGCAGATGATAATCGACGTCCTGAGCTGTGTCCAAGATGACGAGGACGCTTTCATTTTCCCAGATCACTTTGCTTAGGACCTGATGTGAGATTATTTGGCAAAAAATACATTTTTCCATTGACGAGTCCTTCCACGAAGAAAAGTATTGTTTCTTCTTTATGATTCTAACATGCATCAGTGAAAATTAAGGGATTTTTTAACCAGAATATTTCTGACCGTCACACCACAGCGATGCTTTCAAGTCTTTTTTCAATATAAAGACAAATTTGAGTCTATTATTCAAGTGAAGAAAAGATGAATATCATCCCACTTACATTATTTACAGAACTACCGGAGCCGTAAAAATTCAAAGACGTATATTCCAATTTAGCAAAGGAGCAGAATTATAGCAGTCAGAAAAAACATTGCCGGTGAATTTACTCATCAGTACTAAAAGTGTAGACCCGAAAAAGAACTTGCCCTAATCTTCAAATGATATTTGGGCAAGTTCTTTTTTAATTAAACCAATATCTGTTAAAGTCACGCGTTTATTCTTTGACGGTCTTTGGATCAGCTGTTGTTTTTTCCTCATCGTTGTTTTGTTCCATCTTATTTGTCAGCAACAGTGAAGGCAAAATAATTAGCAGAGCCGCCAAGGTTATGATCAAAAATCCAACGTGAAAAGCATGGAGTTGGATCAGTCCCATTTGTTGCTGGATAAAAGTATGTGTGTGAACAGAAGTGACAGGATACTTTCCACTTGCTATCCCTTGCTTTAATAGTGCAGCATGAACACTAGAATAACCTGCGATCACTGTTGTCACGATAGCTGTTCCAAAAGCACTACCTATATTTTGAATAGTTCTTGAACCTAGCGAGGCGGCGGGGATTTGAGTCGGAGTCATTCCTGTATATGAGTCTGCCATTAATGGCGTTAAGATTCCGCCGGCACCAATTCCACGGATGAACAAGATGATAGCCACTAACCAATAAGTTGTGTTTTGATCGATCCAATAGAACGGTAACGTACCAACTGCAGTTATCAGGGCACTTATGATAACAACCATCTTGGCTCCGATATCGTCTGTCAGCCTACCTGTGATCGGCCGTGAAACCAACATTCCTAAACCTTGAGGGATCAATGCTAGGCCAGCTTCCATTGCACTCATGTGGTTGATATTTTGGAAAAACAATGGCAAAGCGAGCATGGCACCGTTTAATATCATACCGGAAACCAGCAAACCAAGGACCGAGCCATTAAATGAGCTAAATTTAAATAGATTTAGCGGGAGAACTGCTTGCTTTTTTCGAATGATCCCCCAGATTATATAAAGTCCCAAAAACGCCGCCCCAAATCCTATCCAAGCCATGGTCGTAAAGTTATTAAATCTAGCCTCTTTTGATGCCTGAACGATCCCGTAAATGACACTGGCAGATCCTGCACCTAGTAAGACTATACCTGGGAGATCAAGTTTTGCGGTCCTATTTTGAGCTGGATAGGAAGGCATTTTCCAAAATATCATTACAACTGAGAGTGCCGTAATTGGGACATTGATCCAGAAGATCCAGCGCCAGGAAAGAAGTTTGACGATCATCCCACCAAAAACAGGTCCGATCAAGGGGCCGAGGATAATAGGTAACCCGACTGTTGCCATGATTTGTCCCATGATTTCAGAACCCGACGTTTGAACAAGCAAAGTCGTTAGCAGAGGCATAATAATACCAGCCGCACAACCTTGCACTAAACGAGAGAGGATCAAGATATTCGCGTTTGGAGCCAGCGCTGATAAGGCTGATCCAACTGCAAAAAGGATCTCACTGGCTAAAAAAACAGTTTTTCCGTCAAATTTATTTAATAACCAACTTGACAAGGGCACTACTATTGCTGTGGCCAGTACGTAACCAGTGATGACCCATTGGACCGTAGAGATCGGACTATGCAGGTCTTTACTAATATCGTTTACAGCGACGTTTACCATTGTGGTCGATAGGAGTGGGGCTAAGGCGCCGAGAACCAAAGTCCACGCTATGACTGTAATTGAATGAGGGATGGCATTGTTTCTCTCTTTTGCCATTTGACTACTTCCTTTCTGAGTGAAGAATAGAACAACTAAAAATGTGAGTTTTTACAATAAGGCACCCTAGTTCCTTATTGGTGAGTAGTGTACTACCATTTGAATTTCATTACAATAGTTTTTGCCGAAAAATTAAAATGTTTTTGATAAAAGGGTATTATGCATGGAAAAAACCAAAAAAATAATTTGAAATAGGTCAATTAAGGACCATCTTTCAAATTAATATTTTAATTTGCCGTATAAACAGGTAACAAAATCGTATCTACCAGTTGAACTGCTGTTTCAGTTGTATATGTTGATCGGGCTGTGATCTGCAGCAATAACAATACTAAAGGCAGATCTTTTGTTGTGGCATTTAAGTTTTGTGGTTTGTTCCTTATCTCTTCTCTGGTGTAAGCTCGTTCCAAAATATTTTCTAAAAAGCGCTGAAAAAAATTTGGTTCGGACTGACTATTAATATTTTGCAGTAAGTTTTTGGAGATCCATGGAAGACCATCTCTAAAAAGGTCTTGCAGGTTTTTAAAACTAACAAGTGTGAAAAATTTTATTGGTAGCTGCATTAGCTCTATCAGATCATCGCGCAATCTTCCGGTGTTTGGTGCCCTTAAACCAGCGAATATTTGGTTTCGCAACGATGAACTAATAATTGCTTGTACAGTTACTGCATACTTCGAATCCCAACGGCGGTATATTGCGGCCTTATTAGTGTGGGCTGTTTTGGCTATGTCATCCATCGTCATTTTTTCATAACCTATATTTTCCATTGTCTTGAGCGTAGCGTTTAAGATCGCATTCTCCAGCTCGGCTCCATGTTTGCGGTGTGTTTTACCCACTTTTAGTCCTCCTCGAACTGTGTAATTCAAACAATTTCTGCATGAGACAATTATCTTCGATCACAAATATCTTAGCACATTTCACTTACCAAAGTTTTTTAGTTGTTTTTCGTCTGTCAGGACCGTTAAAGTTTGTACCACCTCAGGATAAAGCAAATTGAAAAGGAACTTGACTGACAATAAATTCTACTGTACTCCCTTACTTAATGGCATCCAAATGCTAGCGTAAAGTTTAAACGGAGAAGGTCAGCTCTTTTGATCCAATTAAAAACGTTAGATTGCTTTTTCCTTAATCGGCCGGCAAAAATATGTTAATCTTGAGCCGAATCAAGTAGTCGGTAGTCTGAAATTGGAAGGCTTGAGTCTTTCAATTGTTTTGCTCTTATTAGTTAGTTGAGTTATATCATTTTGTTGATTCTGAAAGGAGTATGCATATGGAACTTGGTCTTGGAGGTAAAAAAGCACTAATAACTGGGGGCGGATCTGGAATTGGTTTAGCAACAGCTAAGTTGTTAAACCAAGAAGGCGCTATGGTTATTCTGTTGGATAAAAATATTGACAAAATTGACTTAGATGAATTTTCTGATCCCAAAAATGTGATAAGTTACCAATGCGATGTTACCCAACCGGATAACTTGCAGCAAGTCCATCAAAAATTGAATTCACTGCAAATCACAGCTGATATCATCATTAATTGCGCAGGTATCACCGGACCACAGGGTAATTTTTCCGATATTCCACTGGCCGAATGGCATAATGTCTTTGATATTAATTTATTTGGTGCCGTAAATACCACCAAAGAATTTTTACCTGATATTAAAGGAAAAGGGTGGGGCAGGTTGATCTTTCTCGCTTCGGAAGATGCACAACAGCCATACTCGGACGAGATACCATATTGTTGTACCAAAGCGGGTATTTTAGCCTTGGCTAAAGGATTGTCACGGACGCTGGGTAAAGAAAATATCCTGGTTAATTCAGTTTCACCGGCCTTTATTGAATCACCGATGACTGATCGTATGATGGAAAAAAGGTCTAAGCAGCTGAATGTTTCATTTGACGAGGCGATTCAAAGTTTTCTTTCAGACAGAAGACCGTTCATGACCAGTCAGCGCCGCGGGAAAGTTGCAGAAGTTGCTAATGTTATAGCCTTTCTCTGTTCTGAAAGGTCCAGTTTCGTAAATGGCGCAGAATACCGGGTAGATGCTGGTTCTGTAAGTACGATCTGAGTTGAAGCATTCTTACCTGAAATATAGTTTAAGTGAGCGAGTTTACAGTTATTAGTTAATCATTATAGTGAAGCAGAGGATTACTGCAGGAGTCATTATTGAATCAAGGCACTTAAGGATGATTGATTTAATAACCTTATTAATTTTACGTTTGAAATTAAGGGGAGAATTTTAAAAGCCAGACCCTAATTATTGTCCAAAATTAGGGTCTAGCTTTTTGCTTACTTAAAGAGTTTGGGTCATGTTATACCAAACTTCGCCAGCATGTTGAGAATCAGAAATTCCGTCGACTTGATAGCCGTATTTTTTATAAAAAGGGACTAATTTTTCTAAACAGGTTAACGTTATTAGCTTGCGTCCTTGTTTTTGAGCTGCCTTTTTTAATTGCTGCAGCAATTGACCAGCCAGTCCCATTTTTTGCTTTTCTGGTGAGACCACCAAACTAAGGATAGTTTGGTAGGGAGCTTCCATTGAGTTTGGAGTAGTCTTATCAAACAGATCGTCTGAAATATAACGTTCTCTTGATGCTGGACCGACAATATAACCTAATGGCTGTTTTTGTTCATCATAAGCGACAATGAAGGTCTCTGGAATTAATTTGATCCGAGCTAACATGCTTTTTCTAGTTGCTGCTTCGGCTGCAGAAAAACCAGATCTTTCAATTTCCATGATCCTTTGCAAATCTTGTTCGTGTGGTTGACCAAAAGTAACTATCACTGTGAAAACCTCTTTTTAAGTAATTAGTATCTTACCTAAAAATAATACTATTTAAGACGGAATTTTCACAGAACAACAGTCTTCTTCAGCATAGTATTGATACTTGAGCACTGGTTTATTCAGGTTTAGAGCATGGTATCACAGAAAGGCAGAATAATATTGTTTTTGGGCTAATAGAAAAAGGAGTGACCGCAAAGCGGCCCTCCTTTTTAGCAAATCTAATTAAAAATCCTTCAGTTTTAATTAAAAACTGGTCAGTGATCTAAAGATAATGATAATGATCATCGCGACTATAAGACTAATGGTATAAGCGACCATTGGAGTTTTGTGCATCTTAAGATTAAGCTGAGTAGCCCCTATCATAATAATGATCAAACCGATCGCTGCCAAAATCGTTAAAATTGGCAGAATTCCGAATAAATTAGGCAGCATAACTCCCCAACCGCCTAAGAATTCGCAAATACCTATGAAAAAGAAAAATCCAGGTGACTGTAAAAGTGAAGTCGGTTTTGGGGAATCAGTTGATCCTTTTTGCTTAAAATAACCAACGATTTTTTCCCATCCGCTGGGGATAAAAATCACTGCAATGATAATTTGTAAAATCCAGGATATATAAACCATAAATATGTTCCTTTCAAAAAGATTTAGCCTCAACTGTCTTTTCATAATTTTTTATCTTTTGCGAAAAGCTCTTTACCATTTGAGTATAGCAGTATGTTGGCAGGATTTTAAAATAGTCCGCTCACAAACATAAATATAATTACAATTATCACTCATCGTGTATAAGCGCGCTGAAAATAACGCATTAAGCACATATATAGATAATTAAGACGAGTATGTCGAGGGCCCTGTATCGGTGAAAATTGTTCCAGAAACTCGCACGACATATGCATTGAAGTTTTGAACTTTCCGGCAGTTCACTTAAACCGTCATTGAATGTGACCATTGGCAAGGTGCACAACTTCATCTACTTGATTCCTCAATCGCTCAGTGGTGTTATGGCTGACCATAATCAGCGTAATACCTGTAAGCGACATTAAACGATCCTCAATGTCTTGTCTGGATGCGGGATCCAAAGATGAAGTGGCTTCATCAACTAACCAGATCCGCTTTTTTTGGACTAAACCGCGGGCAAGAGCGATCCGTTGGACTTGTCCGCCCGAAAGTTTCTCTCCGTTTTCTGCAATCTGCGTTTTTAACCCAGCTGGAAGTTGAGCTATTAGAGAGCCAAGGCCACTTAGCAGCACAGCGTGCTCAATTTCCTCTCTCGGAATAGGCTGACCGAGTGTAATGTTGAACTCCAGCGTCTCATTGAAAATGTGTGGTTTTTGTTTGATATACATCAGTTGGTCATATATGTCAGCTGCAGCAATGTCAGCATAATTAGTGTGATCAAAAAAGATACTGCCTTTTTGTGGGACATTTTTCATTGCAATCAAATCTAGGATCGTCGTTTTGCCAGTTCCTGAATCACCAGTCAGTAAATATTTTTTATAAGCAGCGAATTTAAATGAACATTCTTTCAATACGGGATTGGCATCATAGCTAAAGTCAACCGAAGCAAATGTGATTTCAGGAGTTTGTTTATCCAATTTATCTAGTTTCCTTGAGTTTTGCGGCTTGAGATTGTTTTCCACTGAGAACGAGACATATTTTTCAAAAACAGGTACAGTAGTTTTTACTTCCATAAAATTAGCTAGCATCCCTGTCGTAAGAGCAAAAATGTTTCCCGCAAAGTAACCTGCTCCACTAATTCCCCCAATAGGAATTACTTTGATCACGTAAAGAAAACAAGCCTGACCAATAACAATATTCTGGCTTAACAAACTGCTGAGATTAGAAGCCCCCATCATACTTCCAACCGCCGTCTCCTGGTTTACCTTTGCTTTTTTTAGAATCGAGGAACTTTGATTTATTGCTTCAACTATATGCTTTTTCAAATTCATCACCAGAAGATCATCAAAGCCTGTCAAGAAATCTGATATTTTCCTGGTGGCTGTTTCTGCAGCCTTTGATGCTTTTAGTGAGGTCTGATTCATCACTTTCGAAAACAATTTGGGGACAAAATACATAACGACAAATAAAACAAGAACTGTGATTATTAGCGAATAATGGAAACTAACAATCGTGGCAATGCTCATTGAGATCGTAATAGTTTGAGCAATGGCCATTTCCAAACATTCAAAACCATATTCATTAATGGTATTAATATCGTTAGTCAACCAAGATACATAAACCGAGGGATTGTTTTTATGGAATTTCGTATATCCTGAATCAACTAAATAAATAGTGATATCATTTCTTATGTCGGTATCCATTTTTTGCATAGCTATTGTGAAACATCTTTTGTGCATAAAGATGTCGGTTGACCTTAATATACTCGTCCCTACCAAAACAAGGACCCAGATAAAAACGGCGGATAAATTCGGCCGCACTATTTCTGTCAGGATATTTGCCAAAGCCAACCCATTCAGAGTCACGCATGATGATGATATAACATCAAGAAAGAATACAATACTATTTATTTTCCATTCTTTCCTGACGTATTTCCAAACGTTCATAAATTACCCTCTTCCTTTTACACTGTTGCGTTTCTTCTATGAAAAATTAAAATTATTTGGCCAACTAATTGTGAGATTCAAATTGTCAGCTATTGGTATATTTGCTAGTTTATTCGTCTTAAATTGTCATGCTAGTAATTATATGCTTAGTGTTCACTTTAGACAATATCGTTTAGTGTGTATAAGCCGATTGCAAATACTTTTTATTTGCTTATCAAGCTTAAATACTTTTATCCTTGAGCCATAAAGTAGGAAATTGGGAGCTTTCTGCAGATAACCAATTACTGCTCTGAGGGTTCGTTCTCATGATAAGGAAGTGAAAAAATGGACAATACTAAGGTAACTTGTGTAATTGATGAAAAGCCTTGTGATCCTAGGCAAGCAGTTTTAATAAGTTCATTAGACCAAGGAGTGCAAAATTTAATATATAGAAAAATTGGTAAAGAAGATCCACGAGATTTTATTTGTCTGGATCATCTATTTTCGATCCGCATGTATAAATTAGCTCATATGAGGATGCAAGATAAAAACGAAAATAACAAAATATCTCGCCGGTTTAGCCGCATAATGGCTTCAAGACATTACCAGATCACAAATTTAAATGAAGACGTCCGTAAACGGGAGACGACTGGCGATAAAGTGGCAGATATACTTGTACGTTTTTGTGGCAGCTGGAAATTTATTTTATTTTTTGGTGTAGTAGTGAGTGCCTGGGTCGCGGTAAATTCTGTGCCCGTTTTATTTCGCCATTTTGATCCATATCCTTTTATCTTTTTAAATTTATTCTTAAGCATAATGGCTGCTTTGCAAGCACCATTGATCATGATGTCTCAAAATAGAGCTGCAGAACATGATCGCATGCAAGCTGAAAATGATTTTAAAGTCAACAACAAATCAGAAGCAGAAATTAGACTGCTGCATTCTAAACTAGATCATCTGATTGAAAATGATCAACCCAACACATTTGAGGCACAGAAAATGCAAATGCAATTATTAGGTGAAATACAAAAAGAAATACAAAGTTTAAATAAACAAAATGAATATTTAACCAAAAAATATTTGCAAGGACGTCCTGGATCACACTGACAACCTGTAGGTTATAAAGGAATCGTAATAGTTGATCCAAC
Source organism: uncultured Ligilactobacillus sp. (assembly GCA_934215475.1). Taxonomy (GTDB): domain Bacteria; phylum Bacillota; class Bacilli; order Lactobacillales; family Lactobacillaceae; genus Ligilactobacillus. The sequence continues at coordinate 38,275 of CAKPZY010000002.1, read as the reverse complement.
AAACATTTTAATTAGGCATGCTAAAAAATATATGCTTTTTTATAAATTTTGCTCTCTATTTGTAAGCTTTTGTGCATCCTTTACAAGAGCTATGGTTTTTACCTTTAAAGCCAGGTTAAAGTGAAGCTTTATTTGTGTACTCTTTTATTGTGTTAAATGAGTAATAAAGGGTAATATATTTGATCTCAGGACCTTCAAGTGCCAAAAAGTCCTGGGCCTGTGTGTTATGGTAACGTTAAATATTAGCCGTGTGAATATTCATAACATTATGAAATAATATTGAATTTGTGTATTATGTACATATTCAGAGAGATGAAAGGAGGAAATTATGTTAGCAATTCAACATTTATCTAAGAACTTTGGAGATGTTAAGGCTGTCGATGATTTATCCTTTACCGTTCCAACAGGGAAAATTGTGGGCTTGATCGGACAAAATGGAGCGGGTAAAACGACGACCTTTCATAGCATACTTAATTTTTTGCATTATGATGGTCAAATCTTGTGGAATGACCAGCCAGTCACTGAGGCACAACTGGATGAGATCGGCTATTTGCCAGAAGAACGCAGCTTGCTGCCAAAAATGACGATCGAGGAGCATATTGTATACTTAGCAAAGCTTAAAGGAAAAACCGCCAAGGAGATCAAGCCTTTGATCCCTGAATGGATGGAAAAATTTCAAGTTAAAGGTGAGATTTCCGATAAGATCAAAAGCCTCTCTAAAGGTAATCAGCAGAAGGTTCAACTTATCTGTACGTTGATCCATGAACCACGGTTAATAATTTTGGATGAGCCTTTTAGTGGGTTAGATCCAGTTAACGCTGATTTACTTATGGATGCAATAATGGAAATGAAAGAAAAAGGAGCCGCTATAATCTTTTCCAGCCATGACATGTCTAATGTTACCGCCGTTTGTGACCGTCTTGTGATGCTGCGTGATGGTGGGGCGGTATTAAACGGAACGCTGGATGAGGTCCGTGAACAATTTGGACGCACAGAATTGTATGTTACCACCACAAAAGCCCCCGAAGAATTACAGACACTGCCCCATGTACAATCAGTTCATAAACTGCATCAACAGGAGCGGTACTTGTTACATCTTGACGATCCAGCAGCTGGCCCTGAAATTTTCCAGCAGCTGACCGGTGGAAAGTATATCACAGAATTTAGTCAACAACCGCCGACACTCGATGCAATCTTTCGAATGAAAGCAGGTGAGCCTAGTGAATAAATTATGGACGATCATCAAGCAAACATACACGCACCAAGTCAAAAGCTGGAGTTTCGTGATCTTTGTTTTGTCCCCATTCCTTATGTTTGCGATCGTTGGTTTATCCAGTTATTATGCTGCTGAATCTGACGAAGCGGATACTTCTGACCAAATCGCTGTTATCTCTGACCAGAAATCCCTAAGGCGGCTTTATATTAACCAGAATAAGTCAGATGTGAACAAAGAGATCAATACTCAAGCGGCTGCTAAAAAAGCAGTAAATGCCAATGATATTGCTGGTTATTTAGTAGTCAATAGTAATGCTAGTCGTGTGAGTGCTACCTATCACGGTACCGATAGCATGGACTATTCTTTAAACGCAAAAACAACTGTATTTTTAAATAGTGTGCAACAAAGGATCAATTATTCTAAAGCCAATTTACAACCAGATCAGGCCCAAACATTGGCTACACAACCGCAGTTTTCACAGAAAATCAACGGTAATCAGAATGCCACTAAGAAAATTGCTAAAATTTTATCTTTTTGGATCATCGTAGTTGCAATCTATATCATTTTGGCTAATTATGCTTCAGTTGTAGCAAACGAGATTGCATCAGAAAAAGGCACCAAAATCATGGAGATTATTTTTTCCAGTACAACCGCTACTAAATACTTTTACGGCAAAATTTTAGGAATAGTCGGCGTAATTGTGACACAGATCCTTCTTTATCTAGTGGGGGGCTGGGCAATCTTCCAAGGACTTAAGCACCTTAAATTGGTGCATGAGCTTTTAACTACTGGAGGGCCTCTGATCAAGCAAGTGCTCCAAAATATTTTAAATGCAAACTTGCTCTTTTTATTACTTGGTGTGGTAATTTATACGATACTGGCGGCTTTCAGCGGTGCGCTTGTTTCAAGCACTGATGAGGCATCTAAGGCTGCACAACCCACAGTTTACTTGAGTATGCTTGCTTTCTTCTTGACTATTCCATTTCAAGACAACGCATCCGCACTAGTAGTTAAAATTTTGTCTTACGTCCCGTTTTTCTCCAGCTTTTTCATGCCATTGCGCATTATGGACCATTCCGTTTCGTGGGTCGGCATAAGTATTTCCTTATTGGTATTGCTGGCCGCTATTATCTTGTCAGCAATATACATCGGGCATATTTACGGCGGATTAATGTTGCAAACGGATAATTCTAGTTTTTGGAAGAGGTTCAGGCGAGGCTTGGCATATTCTAAATCCTAATAATTAAAATAAGATACTCTTGAAAAAATCACGAACTTCCTAGCAATCTCCTCATAAATTTTGCTGCTAGGGAGTTCTTTTTGTTATAGTGCAAGCTTAAATTAAGCCATAAAAAAACACGAAGCGGCAATCAATTTGCAGCAACGCGTCAATTGTTAGGATCGATTCAATTAAAAACTGGTAGGAAACATATCTAGTTCATCCTAACTTCATGAATCAGAAGGTACCGGCTCTACGATTTTATAGATTTTTTCAAGGTGGTCAATGTAATGGGATACAGAAAATTTGTCAATTGAATGCTGGACTTCATTTCTATCAAACGTGGCCCGATCTTGATAGAGATCCAAACAAGCATTGGCGAAAGCTTGTGGGTCATTGACCGGGGTTAAAATGCCGTTTTTAGAGTTCACAATATCTTCCGGACCAGTAGGACAGTCGGTGGAGATAACCGGCAAGCCGCGGGACAACGCTTCGACTAACACCATCGGGAATCCCTCGTAGTTTGATGCTAGTAACAAGCAGTCTGCTTCATCGATATCTTTCCATGGGTCAGGGACCCAACCATGCATATTGATGTTCTCTGCAATGCCGAGCTTTTTTGCGTAGCCTTTGATTTTATCCATGTCATATCCCTTGCCATACATATCTAACTGCCAAGGCTGAGGGAAATTCTTGAGCGAATCCAACAGCATGTGAACATTTTTTTGTTCTTCAAAGATCATACGGCCAATAAAAATTGGGTGGAACGGTTTTCCAGCTGCCGGGGCCTTGATTGGGTCTGAGTGCTGGATGATCACAGGATTATAGACTAAGAAAATTTTATCTGCAGAGACACCGTCGGCAATTAACTGCCTTTGAATCCCTGAACTGATCGCTAAATGATAATCAGCATGCTTTAAATCTTCTGGGACAAAAAAGCCGCCTTCCTTGATCGAGGTATGGCTCCAAGAAATAATTTTATAATCCAAACCATGATCTTTCCGCAGTTTGTCAGCCACTCGATTGGCTCGGCCTTCCAATGCGATGACGATGTCAGGCCGGCAGTTGAGGATGTTGGACTTAATAAACTCTTTGACTATAGCTTCTCCGGGTTTATGGCAGATCTTCACCTCGTATCCTTCTTTGCGCGTGATCCACTGCAACCATTCCGGCTTTTCGCCACTGCTGGTAACTAAGACTTGGTAGCAATTGGCCAAATCATGGTTGATCAATTCAGAAATGACTCTTTCAGTTCCTCCGTGTCCTTCTAAAAATTGTGTCACTAAAGTAATTTTCATAGCAGGTAACTTCCTTTCTGTTCAAAATCAAGAATGGGTAACCTTGTGGCTTCCGTTAATTCTAACTTTCTTATACCAGGAGGTTGATCACTGCTAAGAGTCATTAAATACATCCTAGCACTTAATCAATGTTAAGTTAAATGTTATGCTATATTCACTTTTAGCTAATAGAAGAATCGTAATGATTTCAAGTAATGATAAATAGAGGCATACGAAGATGTAAAGTTAAGGGCTATAAAATCATACATAATTAGCTGGTTTTATACTGTGAGGGATTTTTCTTTTCTCAGAGCTAAATAATTGCTATGGTAAATGCAGGAAAGCGCTTAGGAGCTCAAATCGGGGCTTATCGAAATTTGTGGTAAGCAGCTCGAAAACTCAGCGCGGCGCGAATTATTTGTGTGTTCGAACTTATAGTTCATTTTAAATAATGACGTGAAAGGATAAATATCATGGAACAAATTATCCAAACTTTTAGCGAAAGAAGAGGCGAACTCTGGCAAGCTTTGCTCCAACACTTGCAGATCTCGACAGTTTCTCTTTTGATTGCACTGGTCATTGCGATCCCGCTGGCGATCTGGGTCGTAAAGCATCCCAAGGTGGCTGAATTTTTGCTGCAATTCACTGGTGTATTGCAGACTATTCCTTCTCTTGCACTACTTGGGTTGTTGATTCCCCTCGTAGGTATTGGGACGATACCCGCAGTGATCGCCTTGGTAGTTTATGCTTTGCTGCCAATCTTTCAGAATACATATGTCGGTTTAACCCAGATCGACCCGGCGCTTGAAGAAGCAGCTGATGCTTTTGGAATGTCACGCATGAAAAAGCTTTTTAAAGTCGAGTTGCCTTTAGCAACGCCTACGATTATTTCAGGGATCAGGACGGCCTTAGTTCTGATAATTGGAACTGCGACCTTAGCTGCTTTGATTGGTGCCGGTGGTTTAGGGACGTTTATTTTGTTAGGTATCGACCGCAATAATACTTCTCTGATACTGATCGGTGCGGTTGCTTCAGGTGTTTTGGCGATCGCTATGAGTGCCCTGATCAAATGGCTTGAGCACGCCACTTTTAAAACTGCCATCTCAGTGTTGGCAGTGATCGTGCTCCTGTTGGTTGGCGGCACCGGATACAGTGCTTACGTGAATCGAACAGAAACAGTTACTATCGCCGGCAAATTAGGTTCTGAACCGGAGATCTTGATCAATATGTATAAACAAATGATAGAGCAAAGCGATTCACACGTTAAGGTCACTTTGAAGCCCAATTTTGGGAAAACCACATTTTTATTCAATGCTTTAAAAAATGATCAGATCGATATTTACCCGGAATTTACGGGGACAGTCTTAGAAACTTTGGCCAAAAAGCCCCAAAAGACGACTGGCTTGACTGCTGGTGAAACATACAGACAGGCAAAAGGAATAATGCGTCAGCAAGATAAGCTGGACCTGTTGAAACCAATGAAATATAACAACTCATATGCTTTAGCTGTAAGAGACGAATTTAAAAAGGAGCACCACTTATCTACGATCAGTGATTTGCAAAATGTTCAGCCGCTATTACAAGGTGGAATGACGTTAGAATTTATAGACCGCGGTGATGGGTTAAAAGGGATCAAGCGGACTTATGGCCTGAATTTTCCTGTTAAATCGATGGAGCCGGCATTGCGTTATCAGGCAATTGCTAAGAATAGAGTCAATATAGTTGATGCATATTCAACGGATAGTGAATTGCGGCAGTACCACTTAAGTATTTTACAAGATAACAAGCATATGTTTCCCACCTATCAAGGGGCACCTTTGATGAAACAAGATTTTGCGGACAAACATCCAAAGATAGTCAAGAGTTTGAATAAATTAGGCGGTAAGATCACTGAAAAGCAGATGCAAGAAATGAATTACGAAGTTAATGTCCAAGACAAAGCACCTGCAACCGTGGCGCGTCACTATTTAGTAAGTCATAACTTATTGAAGGAAGGTGATTAAATGGCTGCTGCAATTGAGTTTCGTGATGTTAAAAAAACTTATGGTACCAATACTGTTATCTCCAATATGGACATGAATATTCAACAGGGAGAGCGATTTGTGCTGGTTGGATCTTCAGGGAGCGGCAAAACTACTTCCTTAAAAATGATCAACCGGCTCGAACAACCCAGCGCTGGCGAGGTATTTGTCAATGGTAAACCAGCTGCAAGTTACCCACTGAAAGAACTGCGCTGGATGATGGGTTACGTTTTGCAGCAGATCGCCTTGTTTCCTAACATGACTGTTGCACAAAATGTCAATTTGATACCTGAAATGAAGGGTACGCCTAAGGCACAGCTAAAAGAATTAGCAGATTCATTATTGGAGCAAGTTGGCCTGGACCCAACAAAATACCGTGATCGTTATCCGCGTGAATTATCAGGAGGAGAGCAGCAAAGAGTCGGTATCTTACGGGCGATGTCCTCGAAGCCGCCGATAGTTTTGATGGACGAACCCTTTAGCGCCCTAGATCCGATATCACGTGCGAGCCTACAAGAGCTCGTACTGAAATTACACGAACAGCTGCACAATACGATCATCTTTGTTACTCATGATATGGATGAGGCTTTAAAAATAGGGGATCGGATCGGGATCATGAGCAAGGGACAATTATTGCAAGCAGCTACGCCGCAAGAGATTGCACGTCATCCAGCCAATGACTTTGTACGCGACTTCTTTCAAAGTAGCATTTCTAAAAATATTTACGAAACTCCCGTAGATAAAGTTCTTTTAGCGGTTCAAGATGTGACACAATTACCGCCTGTAAAAAAGGACAACATCGTCCATTTGCCTGCGGATGCGGTTTTACAAGACCTACTCAAAGCTTTAAGTGAGAAGGAATACGTGGCAATCTCTATGCCTAATAGTCAAGAGTCAAGATATGTAGATAGGCAAATGCTATTAAACTATCTGAGTGAAAATGCAGAACAAGGAGAATGAACTAATGACACAAGAAACAGAAAAGTATGCTGCAATTGTAATTGGTGCTGGCCCCGGCGGGATCGCCGCTGCTTCTGCGATTCAGGCACAAGGTAAAAAGGTGGCCATCATAGAAGAAGATCTCTGGGGGGGGACCTGTCCGAATCGCGGGTGTGACCCGAAAAAAATTTTGTATGCTGCCGTGGAAGTGAAGCAGAGAGCTGGTTTATTTGCTGGTAACGGTTTGGAGCCTCAGATCTCGGTCGATTGGCAGAAATTGATGGCTAACAAGCGTGCTTATACCAGTGAAATAAGTCCAGCCACCAAGAAAAGTTTGGATTCATCCGGCCTTCAGACTTATGTGGGTCATGCAAATTTTATGAGCTCCAAAACTATTCAAGTTGGCTCCCATCTCTTGAAGGCAGATAACTTTATTATTGCCACTGGTCAGCGGCCACGCTTGTTGGATATTCCTGGAGAAGAATATCTCCGGACAAGCACGGATTTCTTAGACCTTGACAGCTTGCCGTCAGACATTACGGTCATTGGCGGAGGTTATGTAGCCTTCGAGTTAGCTGGGATCGCCGTTTCGGCAGGGGCAAGCGTTACAGTGATCCTCCATAATTCGCAGCCTTTGAAGAGCTTCCCCCGTAAATTAGTAGCAGCATTAGTAAAACAAATGCGTTTGGCAGGCGTCAATTTTGTCTTCGACCAAGAAGTATCTGGAGTAAAGCAAACGAAAAATGGGTTCAAAGTAAATGGGTCAAGCAACTTCGAGAAGGATACCAAACTAGTCTTTGCTGCAGTAGGCCGCCAGCCAAATGTCGATGATCTAGGTCTAACTCAGGCGGGCGTCGAATACTCTAACCAAGGAGTGATCGTCGACCGGCACCTGCGTTCGACAGCTGCCCATATATATGCTATCGGTGATGCTGCAGCGTCTCCTGTTCCTAAACTAACACCAGTAGCAGGATTTGAAGCCGCATATGTGGCGTCTCAACTTGCTGGCAAGGACGCTGAGATCAGCTACCCGCAGATCCCAACGGTTGTATTTTCTTTGCCTAAATTAGCTCAAGTAGGTTTTACAGAAAAACAAGCTCTTAAAGATGAAGTGCGTTATCAAATCAAGACTGTTTCTGTGGCAAGTTGGATCACATATAAGCGCCAACACGAAAAAGAAGCTTTGGTTCAATTAATTACAGATAAAGTGAATGATCAGGTTGTTGGAGCAGCTTGTTTAAGTTACGCAGCCGACGAGATGATCAATTACTTGCAATTGTTGATCGGTGAGAAATTTTCAGCTGCGAAGGTCAAAAGGACTTTGTTTGCCTATCCAACTACAGCTAGCGACTTGCAATACCTCTATTAAGTCCAGATGGAAGATGGTAAACATAGTAGTTTCATGTGATGTGTGATCATGACTCACTATTATTAGTCAAGAATTAATTTAGCTGGTGTTTACCAAACAAAAACAATAAACGATAGCTGTCAATTCTTTTTACTAACCTGACTTGAAAAAATGCTCCAGGCAAGTTAGAATGTCAGCTTTAAAGGTTAAGGAGGTCTTTGATAATTAATTCAGATGAAGCAAAAAAATATCTACGGCATTATTTTGCTCAAGCAGACAAATTAAATCAGACGATTGCTGAGTTAAATAAATTACAAGAAGAAGATAACCCCAATGAAGAAACTTTGAAGCAAAAAGTGAATGAATATGAAAAACAGCTAGATGTTTTGAACGCAGGTAAAAAGCAAATGACAGAAAGTTTAGGTCAATTAGGTTTTGAGCAGCCGATGGCTCAATTAAGCCAAGCTGATCTGGTCCGCTTGGCTGAATTGCTTGAACCCTGATCAAAGAGTACGTTAAAACAATTCGAGGAGAGAAATATGAGCAAGCAGAATGTTTTAAAGCTGCAAGCACGATCACAGATACAATCAAATCCATTGTTTGATCCACAAGCGTTAGAAAAATTTGTCAGTGACAGCGCGGAGCTAAATTTTGTGGGCCAGAGTGGTAAAGCAATTTTGCTTTTTCCCGATGGTAAGTTGGTAGAACCAAATAGAGCAGGCGACAAGAACAGGACAACATATCATTATGTTATGAAATACTATTTTAGTTATATTGGTCTTAAGAAAGTACCAGAAATCAAACAAAAAGACCAACGAGCCTTTAATAATTTGGTCACTAAGGGAGTTGGCGCAATTAACTTGATCCCCGAAACTTGGTCAGCGCTGAAAGGCGATCAACAAGACACAACCGTTGAACAAAAACAGTTTTTAGAAAAAAATCAGTATAAATTATACAGCTATGTGAAAAATGAACCAATAACTACGACGTATTTGAAGCGGATCGGAGCGTCCTAGTTTTATCATGAATACAAATTAAAAAGCCTTGCACTCAGGTTTTAAGTGCGAGGCTATTTTTAGCTTACTTAGTTTAAAAATGTTTCTATTGGAACTTCAAAGTATCGGGCTACCGCTGCGAGCTTATTGCAAGGTGCCGTTTGATTCCACGTTCTAATCGTGCCATCAGGCAGGCCTAAAGCAATTTCGATGGTACGAACTGGGATATTTTTGGCAACTGCAAGGGCTTGGATCGTTTCAAAAATCAAAAACACATCTCCTTGCTTATTTCATTAACCACATTATCCTACAAATCTGGCAAAAGTGAAATAGAATGCAAGCATTTTTTACAAATTAGCAGAATTATTTTGTAATCATACACTTGGCTTTTTACGTCTGTTTTTGCTATACTACTGATAACTTAATAACGAAAGCGAGCGATCCAAGCGTTGAGAAACTAATTTAACTTTACAAAACTATTGTTACTGGGCAAGGTGGGTAGTACCGCTTATTTAGTGTTCACTATAATGGTTCTTAAAGTTAAATTATCTCAGCCGTGGGTCTTTTTGTGTGCTTGAACATTGACCAATGGCAGAAATTTAATTTTTGAAGCTCCAACCTTGCCCTTCAAATCCGAGCAATGATAATCAAATTGCAGTTTAAGCTGGTCTCTACAATGGATCAAACTTTGCTTGATTACTAGTCAGCCGAGTAAATACTGCAATGTCTCATTGCTCTTCAACAGCAAAAGGGGCTTTTGATGTCTCAAATTGAAATTAAACACTTAACGTTTAGCTATCCGGGTCAGGAAAGGCCACTATTCCAAGATGTTGATCTGAACCTGGATTCCGAGTGGAAGTTGGGCCTGTTTGGTAGAAACGGTCGTGGGAAAACAACTTTGCTCAAGCTCTTACAGGGAAAATTGGAATATCAAGGAGAAATTACGCAACAAGTTGATTTTACCTATTTTCCGCAGGAAGCTACTGATCAGTCGCAGTTAGCGATTTATGCTTTAAGTGAAAATAATTCATTTGAAGAGTGGCAACTGGAACGAGAGCTCAACCAGATGGGGGTTGATCCGGATCTTTTATGGCGCCCGTTTGAAATTTTGTCAGGGGGAGAGCAAACTAAGTTAATGCTGGCTTTGCTCTTTACAGACGATAATGGATTTCCATTGATCGATGAGCCAACCAATCACCTGGATATTGATGGTCGTGTCCAGGTCGCAGAATATTTGAAGAATAAAAAACAGGGCTTTGTGGTAGTCAGTCATGACCGTGACTTTATTGACGCATGTTGCAACCATATTTTGGCCATTGAGAAAATGAAGCTTGAGTTATATCACGGAAATTATTCGACTTATCAGCATGAAAAGGGCTTGCGAGATGAGTATGAAACTCAGCAAAACACCAAACTGAAAAAGGATATTGGTCGTTTAAAACAAACAAGTGCAGATAAAAAGCGGTGGGCTGAATCACGTGAAAGTGATAACCACGGCAACCCGCATATTTTTGGCAGTGGTGGAACGGGGCATGATGGCCCCACTAGCGCACGCGCAGCCAGAACAATGAAGCGCTCAAAAAGTTTGAAAAAGCGGATGGATAATGAGATCAGTGAAAAGAAGAAATTGCTGAAGAATATTGAATTCATTGATCCCTTGTCCTTGGCTTACAAAAGTTCCCATCACAAGACTTTGGTCCATACTGCCAACTTAGAACTGCATTATGATAAGCACTCATTATTTGCGCCAGTTAGTTTTAATGTCAAGCGCGGGCAATGCGTTGCTTTAGAAGGTCCGAACGGCAGTGGCAAAACCAGTATTTTGCGCGCTCTCACAGGAAAGTTTACCGGAAAGGTCACGGGAGAAATTCGAATCCCTGCAAATATTAGCATTAGCTACATTCGGCAAATGTACGAAAATAATACGGGTACACTTCAAGATTTTGCAAGCGAGCATCAGTTGGATTTCGAAATGTTTTTGAATAATTTACACAAATTAGGCCTCGAAAGAGAAGTATTTAACCAGCGGATCGAGAATATGAGCATGGGGCAGCAAAAACGAGTAGAAGTTGCCAAATCCTTGTCACAGGAGGCAGAACTATATGTTTGGGATGAACCGTTGAATTACTTGGATACGTATAACCAAGATCAGCTGATCCAACTGTTGTCGAGAACCCAACCGACAGTCTTGTTGATCGAACATGATCAGCATTTTATTGGCGAAGTGGCCGATAAAGTAGTACGACTCAAGAAATAAATGTATTTGAAAGGAAAAATAGCGCTACCCGCAAAAAACATTCTATTGCGGGCAGCGTTATTTACTTTAATTCAAACTTAATTTTGGGTCGCTTTGGGAGAACGTCCGTCACTTTTACCCGATGACAAGCTTAATGGATAAAACTTTCCCAATCTTTTACCCAATAGGCTGGTCAATGGATAAAACTTCCCCAATATTTTATCCAATGGAAAGGTCAATGGATAAAAATCTCCGCATGTTTTACCCACTGGAAGGTTTAATGGATAAAAAGTCACCTATCTTTTACCCAATGAACCCGTCAATGGCGAAAACTACAATTATTATAAAGTATCTTCCCCTTCAATGAGAAATTCGTCGTCAAAGTTTACCTTAATAATTATGCAGCTGTTGGAATAGTTTGATCTTAGCCGGGGAAAAACGTGTCATGCTGGAACGGGAATCGAGGTTCATATATTCATAGTTTCCTCTGTTAGCAGGCCAAGCAGGAACACCAAACGAGTTCGGTTGACTAGTATAGGCAAAGTTGACCAGGTAACGCGACATCGTATAGCCAAGGTAGAAGTCATTATTAGTCCAATAGTCTTTGCGCAAGTCTGAAAAATTATTGAGAAAATAAGGGACATCTGAAGTGTGGAAAGCGCCCCATTTATCAGCTTCCGGGCCGGGCATTACGTGTGAGAACAGATAATTGTAAGTACGGCTATGGTAATTGGCATTTTTGATCCGCGCCAACTCGTTTTGTTTGACCAGCAGATCATCGACATTCAATTTGTCTGCAACTTTTTTGACGTTCGCGTCAGTGGCTGGATACAACTTCAGGAATTGATCAGCATAAGGACCAGTCTTTTCACGGACTTGTTGTTCATAAGACGATTTAGTCAAATTATTGGTAGATAGCAATTCGCCTTCGATGTCATTTTGTGTGTATCCTGCCAAAACAGGGATGTCCATCGCATTGCCCTTTTTGACTTCATCAATATAGTTGCCGGGGATAACCTTGCCATCTATGTTCGGACGGCCTTTATAACTGGCACCTAACACATCTTTGGCAGAAAGTTGGCGCATCTGGGTTAAGGATTTGCCTGCAAATGCCTTGGCTCCTTCTGCCTCTTTTTCAGCCAAGGATGGAAGCTTACGTTCGTAGTAGTTAATACTTAAAACAGCTGCCTTGTTAAATAATCCCTTAGCTTTCGGGGAGATCATCAGGTCATTGACAGATTCGGCGCCGGCAGACTGACCCATTAAAGTAATATTATTAGGATCACCGCCAAATTGCTGAATATTACGTTTAACCCAGTGCAAGGCCTTGATTTGATCCATCAAACCATAGTTTCCTGATGTGCCGTCTTTGGATTCCTTAGTTAGTTCGGGATGGGCAAGAAATCCCATAGTTCCCACACGATAATTGAAACTGACAAAAATTGCACCTTGTTTCGCAATGTTTTCGCCGTCGTACACTGGACATGACGAGCCGCCTGAATTAAAACCCCCACCGTAAACATAAACGATCACTGGTTTGCGTTTGTTGTGGTCCGTTTTTGACCATACATTTAAATTGAGCGCATCTTCGGACAATCCTGTATCGGCATTGACAAATTCTTGCGACCATTCCTCAAATGGAGCAGGATCATTTTGAATTGGGCTCTTGCCCCATTTGTCGGCTTTCAGAACACCATTCCATGGAGACACATTCTTCGGATCTTGCCAACGCAAATTTCCAGTTGGCGATTTAGCATAGGGTATCCCCTTGTAGATAGCCACATCGTGATGTTGCGAATATGTCCCAGTCACTTGGCCCCCGGTGACCTTTACCGGAATATTAGGATCAAGTGGATGCTGATTGTGGATCGGATGGTGTGAATATGTGAAGCCAGAGAAAAGCAGGAGCGAAAGACTAAGTAAAACGGTCTGGAAAACCTTATCGTGCTTCAAGAAAAAAACCTCCCCCAATATATGATCAGAGCAAAGAAAGGACTAAAAATTGTCCAAAACAATTCAAAAAAATTACATAAAAAATAGATGATAACGATTACAAATATAATATAGCACATATTGTGCTGTTTTAAACAAGATATGTTAAATTTGTTGGTATCATTTTAACTTGTGAGAAAATAAGGGGATTTAACTGGGAATATTGACGAAGAGAAAGTGAATTCTGGAAAATTAAGTGTGGGTATTTCTAACAGGGGTAACTATGCGGGTAAGGTATAAATTTACAGTTATTAAAAGCCTCTTTGCAATGTGCTGACTAAAATAAAAGAGAGTCGCAGACTATTTTTAATGTAAATAGTTGCTGATGTGGTAATAGAGAGTCAGGTCATTTTGAAAGTAACATGTTTTAGAATAATTAAATGGCCGTTCATTTTTGAGATAGTTGATCTCTTCGATCTTCAGAGTAGCTTCATTTGTGGAACGTCCTGATTGTTTAGCCTCTTCAGGAGTCAAATAGTGGATCTTCACGTATTCATCAGCATTTACGATCTCGATATTGTAATTTTGAGTGATGAATTTAAATATGGAGTGAGAACAGATCTTCTCGTTCAGATAGGGAACAACTTTGCGCAAATAATAAGCTTCTTCTAGGCTTAATAAAGATTTTTTTGACCAACGCAAACGCTTGATATAATACACTGGCTCATCGACTTTGCAATGCAAAAATTTGGCAACTTCGCGACCCGCTGGCATGCTTTCAAACGCTAGTATTTTAGAGGTTACAGGCGCTTCGTTACTTAATGCATTCATGCCGACTTTATTTGCCAAATTCATCAAGTTGTCTTCATTATGTAAGGGCTGGTTTATAAAATAGCCGCTCCCTTGGATCCTGTTGATCAGTCCTTGATCGTATAAAACATTGATTGCATTGCGGACGGTGTTGCGGCTCACTAAATACATGTCCATTAACTGAGATTCACTTGGCAGTTTACCTGTAAAAGTACCGCTCGCGATTTTATGAGCAATGTCTTGCGCGATTTCTTTGTATTTTAAAACCATCAACCTGTCCTCCTAAAATTATTTAAAGGTACTTGTAAAATTCGTACCAATATGGTATATATATATTGTAATAGAAAGCGCTTTATTAAGCAAGCCTTACTTGAAACGAATGTTAAATGAAGAGCTTAAAAATATAAAGATAAAGATGGAGGTCTTTATTATGGCTAAAAAGACGATCATGTTGTGTTGTGCAGCGGGAATGAGTACCAGTTTGTTGGTAACAAAAATGCAAAAGGCTGCAGACGATGAAGGCAAGGATGCTAAAGTTTTCGCTGTTCCTGCTGCTGATGCGGATACACAGCTTAACAGCAAAGAAATTGATTGCGTATTATTAGGGCCGCAAGTTCGTTATATGGAATCTGACTTCAAGAAGAAGTTAGAGGGTAAGAATATCCCGTTAGCTATCATTGATATGCAGGCTTATGGCATGATGCAAGGCGATAAAGTCATCAAGCAGGCTTATGATCTGATGAGTGAATAGTACTTTAGTTAGGCATTTGTTAGTATTTTAACGATCAAGGGATCTGGAGGTTTAAAATGGCCGAAGAAGAAAAACAGTCACAACAATCTGAAGAAGAGCTGCAGTTACAGACAACGATGGGACTGATCATCAACGCAGGAAATGCCAAATCGTTTGCTGTAGAGGCGATCAAAGCTGCCAAGGCTGGTAATTTTGATGATGCTCACAGCAAGCTGGATGACGCACAAAAAGCGCTGGTAGATGCTCATAACACGCAAACAGGAATGTTGACGAAAGAAGCTCAAGGTGAGCATGCAAAAGTAACATTATTGATGGTGCACTCTCAAGACCATTTAATGACCGCGATCACGTTTGTGGATCTGGCTACTAATTTTGTTGATGTTTACGAACAATTGGATCAATTAAAAAAATAGCAGCGTAGGCATACGAGCAAGAACTGTGGGGCTCCGAGTTTTAGTGTGCAGGAAAAACTAAAATTTCTATATTCGCGCAGCTCGGTTTGATTGGAAGCCATGCAGCGAAAAAATTAAGAGGTAGGAGTAGGCAAAGAGATTTGGCAGCTCTTACCTTTTTTAAATAACTTCAATCGCTGTGATAAATCAATTTTGTTAAGCAACAGAAACCTGTTAGAAAATGGTGTTATTACGTCGAAGTTAATCAAGGGAGGCTGACGATGAGTTTTAAAAAAGACTTTTTGTGGGGCGGTGCGACTGCTGCTAATCAATACGAAGGCGGTTATGATCAAGGAGGTAAAGGACTAAACGCAATCGATGTTTTGACCAATGGAGCAGTCGACCGCCCACGTTTAGTAACTTGGAAAAAAAGAGATGGGACTACGGGAACTTCGCCGCTTGTTTGGGGTTCAGACTTTAGTGTACCTGTGGATGCCGTTCCAGCTATTTTGCCTGGTTATCATTATCCAAGCCATCATGGAACGGATTTTTATCACCACTATAAGGAAGATATTAAACTAATGGCTCAGATGGGTTTTAATGTCTTTCGTTTGTCATTGAGCTGGTCGCGGATCTTCCCAAACGGTGATGAGGTCCAGCCAAATAAAGAAGGGCTGCATTTCTATGACCAAATTTTTGATGAATGCCATAAGTATCATATTGAGCCAATGGTGACCCTCTCACATTATGACACACCGCTTTCCCTGATCGAGCGCTATGGCGGTTGGTGTGACCGGACTTTGATCGATCTGTTTGAAAAATACGTCATTACTGTATTTAAACACTATAAAGGCAAGGTCAAATACTGGACGACCTTTAATGAGATCAATGCAATGGATCTTGCACCATATATGGGCGGGGGTTTGATCGACCCAACTCTTCAAAAGAGAGCACAGGGGGCACATAACCAGTTTGTCGCCAGTGCAAAGGCAGTCCGAGCTGCTCATCGGATCGACCCGGAGATGAAGGTGGGACAAATGTTGGCCTACTCACCGATCTACGCCTATACGTGCGATCCAGCTGATCAAGTTGAGATCATGAAGGCTCAGCAAGAAACTCTTTTTTACTCCGATGTTCAGGTCGGGGGGCGTTATCCAGAATATCGTTTGAAACAATATCAGCATCAAGGGATCAAGTTAAATGACCAGCCGCAAGATTATGAGTTAATTGCTGATTATTCAGCCGATTTCTTGAGCTTTTCGTGTTACAGCTCTTCAGTTTTGACCACACATCCAAAAGGTGGGGATTCCTCTGGTAACCTTGGTGTTGCTGGAGTAACAAATCCTTATTTAGAAACCAACGCGTGGGGCTGGGCTACTGACCCTGATTGTCTGCGGTTAGCCCTCAATACACTGTGGGATAGATATCACAAACCATTATGGATTGTAGAGAATGGCTTAGGCTGGGCCGACAAACTAGGCAGCGACTTGACTGTTCATGATGATTACCGGATCAGGTATTTGCTGGCAGCTGTACGATCGATGGCAGATGCAGTCGATTTGGACGGGGTGGACCTAATGGGCTATACCTTATGGAGTGCAATCGACTTGGTTTCCAACGGTACAGGCGAAATGAAGAAACGTTACGGCTTGGTTTACGTCGATTGTGATGACTATGGTCATGGAACGATGAAACGTTATAAAAAAGATTCGTTTAACTGGTATAAAAAAGTGATTGCATCAAATGGAGCAGATGTCGAATAGAACATTAAGTGTAAAAAAGCGCCGATCTATCCGCCGCAAGCACTGTTTTTGTATTCTAATGCAGAAAATACCCAACTAAAAGCCCTAAAAATAAAAGAAGGGGTCCGCCAACATAAGTTGCTGCTAAATATGGAGGCAATGCAAAAGCGTTGTTGCGTTTTAAAGTTATAAATTCCACATTTAAGGTAGAAAAAGTAGTGAAACCACCCAGTATTCCGATACCTAAGAAAATGTACCAGGACTTGGGTAAGTCAAGGTCAACCAGCAATCCAAGTAAAAAAGCACCGCAAAGATTGATCAGTAAGGTTGCCCAGGGGAAAGAGATAGTATAATATTGTTTAAATTTCGTTGTAAAAACGAAACGGATACTAGCTCCCAGCCCGGCACCAAACCCAGTTAGCAGGACATTCATTAAGACCGCTCCTTTCTTTTGGCTAGTTTTTTTGCCAAATTAAAGGCCGTTAAAGCCATTAAGTATCCACCAATGATTGAAATTACCAGGTATAGACTGCCACTCACGAAATGGCGGTCTATCAGTGATTGATCGAAATCGTTGCAAAATGATGAAAATGTTGTGAAAGCTCCGATGAAACCAGTGCCCAAGCCAAGATTGAGCCACCCGGATAAAAGGCCTTGTTCGATCACGTAATACGTCAAAAAGGATAAGGCAAAACAGCCGACAAGGTTGATCAAAAGAGTCGTAGAGATCCCTGGGAACTTCAGTCCCAGATAATAGCGGCAACTTCCACCGAGGGCACCAAAAAAATAAACACTGCTGATGTTTTTCAGATCCATATAAAGCTCCTTTCTGAATGGAAATTATGATATGACCTAATTTGCCCGTCATTCCTGTAAGATATGATCAAGTTTGAGCAAAATAAAACCCGCACCAACTAGTCGTTTAAATAACTAGACGTCATCACGTGTGGGCACGGGTCATTAGGCGAACGTCATCGCCAATATTATTTTCTCAAGGTTATAGATGGTAGTATAGCGAATATCCAGGAGCTTTGCAATGCACCAGAACTAAACCTATGTTATGTTAGTTAATACAAGAAATGAAGGCCGGACGGAAACAGGAGGGCAAGATGCTTACAAATTGCAGATTAGTTGCCGTCGACATGGACGGGACTTTTTTGACCGATAAAAAAGAATATGATCGTCAACACTTTGCAGAGCTCTATAAAAAAATGCAAGCACGCAACATCCAGTTTGTGGTTGCTAGCGGCAATCAGTATTATCAGTTGGAGTCTTTTTTCTCAGAGTATCCAGAAACCATATATATTGCTGATAATGGGGCCAACATCCGCAAAAAGAACGCGAAATATTTTGGTTCGCATTTCGTGCGTGAAAAAGCCGACCAGATCCTAAGACTCCTTGAATATTATAAAGGGCTGAACGATGAGCTGGTTGTCAGCGGGTTTTCCAGTGCGTATATCTTGCCTAACAGAAATGAAAAGTTTATGCAAGCTGCCCGTTTTTATAACCGACATCTGCAAATAGTCGATTCATTTTCAGAGATCAAAGAAGAAATAACTAAATATTCGTTCAACTATTATCCGAAACGAGATGGCGAGTTTATGTGGCATATGCAGGGACGTTTAGCTGGTCTGGGTGAGATCACTACGAGCGGTCACGGGAATTTTGACATCATACAACCAGGTGTACACAAGGCCAGCGGTCTAAAATATCTCAGCCAGAAGTTGAATATTCCTTTAAACCAGATGTGTGCCTTCGGAGATGGCGGAAATGACTTGGAAATGCTCAGGGCTGTAGGCGATGGGGTCGCGATGTCAAATGCTGCGCCAGAAGTGAAAAGAGTTGCAGATCATCTGACCGGGACAAATAATGACCAAGGAGTCCTACGATATATAGAGCGGTTAGTGAACTAAAAGCACTAAAATAAGTGGGCCCGATATAGAGCTCACTTTTTTAAAACTTTATTGTTTTTTAAAGTGATCTTTGATAGCGATAAAGGGTAGTGTGAGTTACCGCCTTTCGTCTAAATATACGATTGCCAGACCCGCTATTCCTATTATTGCTCCAATATAAAACTTTAAATTTATGCCGACTGAATCGTTAAACATTTCGCGTAAGTTTAATAAGATCAGGAAGGCCCCAAATACTACGAGAATAAAACCAAAAAGGCCTAATAATATCTTGAGGATCAATTTTTTATACAATTTATGTCTCCTTTCCAAATCAGCTAATGAGTGCGTGATGGCATTGTAAAAAGCTGTGCATCACAACAGTCAAACAGTTTATTCTTTATTAGGCATGCTTTGCTGATTTTGAAGAATTTCACCACTATAATACAATAAAAATTTAAGCCTGGCGCAATGTATGCTTTTTGTGGATAAAATGTGCTGAACAAAAGGATAATGGTGAGCTTAGCATGAGTGTTTAATAAAAAACAATGTTTTAAATCCCTCTTTTTTCCCACTCTGAACGTAAAATGCCATACTTTACAGAATCCCAATATTTTCCTTGCCAATAGCGAACTTGGCGAACTTCGGCTTCTTTCTTCATTTCTAAACTCTTGGCCAAGGCAATCATCCGCTGGTTGCCAGACCAGGTCGTTAGGCCAATATGCGGTAATGTTGTGGTTGCAAATAGCTCAGTTATCCATTGGTTTAAAGCAGCTTTTCCAATCCCCCTATGCCATTTTAACTGTTGATAGACAGTAATTCCGACATCCAACCATTATTCTAAGGGTTCATCAGCATAATATGCAGAAACCATTCCCACCATCTGTTTGTCGGCCCAGATAATTTTATGGAAATGATCATTTAATGGAAATGATCATTTAAATAAGGATTTTTATATGAAGTGTCCAAAAAAGACTCTTTAGTTGGCAGCTTATCATTAAAATAAGGCCCGTTCCATTTCGTCCATTCTGCATTGGGATCGCTGAATGCCAAATTCCAGAAATCTGGCAGTTCGTTATTCTTTAGTTCTTTTAAAGTGATATTCATGTTATCGCCCCATTTATTTCATAAACATATGGATAAGATAATCATAACAAAAACAGGGTTGAAATTCTCACTTGTGCAAGAATTTCGACCCTGTTGTGAAATTAGCAGGAATTATTTTATTTTTGTACGTTATCGTTAGCCTGCCAATTTCGGGGAGTGGTATTAATTGTGATTGAAACTCGTAGGTTTTGCTTGCCTAAATTAGCTGTCCCTCTTGGCAAGATAATAACGCCATGAATTTTTTGCTTACCCCGCTTATAAGGATTGTATTCCAGCAAGTTCCAAAGGACCCGCACCTGCAAGTTTTCTCCCGGTTTACTCTTGGAGGTCAAGATGTCGATGGTCCGTGGTAATTTCCAAGTGTGAGGACTTGAGTATTGCGGAATGGTGATCTCATTTTTAGCTAAGGGTGCAGATTCGATAAAATTATTAGCATCAACGGCACCGGACGGGATCGGTTGTTTCGTTACGGTCGGTCCGTGAACCTCTAACACTGTTTTTCCATCTTCGTCTTTGTTAAAGCGCATTCTGTCAATAGCAAATTGCCGCGGATTAGCTTGATTCAGATTAAAGTGACGGTGATAAACCATGAACAGTTCCTTGCCATCTGGAGAAGTAGTGATCCCGTGGTGCCCAGTTCCGTGAACGATGGCATTTGATTGCATGATCGGATTATTCTTGTATTTATTATATGGTCCTAAAGGACTTTTACTTGTTGCGTAACCCGAGCCATACAATGGGCTTTCAAAGTGAGAGCCTGAATAGGTTAAGAAATAAGTTCCATCTTTTTTCAGCATATATGGTCCTTCGTTAATATTAGCCATATCTTTTTCCCATGGTTGAGAAGGAACCAAAAGCTTAGTTAAGCTTTTTTCGTCGATCGATAGCATATCATCATTTAACTTAGCGCCCCAGATGACATTGCCATTGTCGAAACGTACAAAGTAAAGATAGTATTGGCCGTCGTCATCTTTAAATGCGTGAGCATCAATTTCTTTAGTGTCAGTATGCATCGGGCCCACTTTCTTTTGTTTAAACGGTCCTAGTGGGGAATTGCTGATAGAAACATTTAAGTGTTCATTAGCAACATAATACATGTAAAATTTGCCGTTGCGTTCGATCAGATCCGGGGCCCAAAAGCCGCTTTCACCCCAGTTGTTTGGGCCTTTTTTCATTGCCAGACCTTTATCTGTCCAATTCGTCAAATCGGTGGAAGTATAAACTTTTATTCCTCCGACTTCTTCGCCAGGGGTGGTGCAGTATAAGTAATAGGTGCCTTTGTAATATGAAACGTCCGGATCTGCTGCGTCTGGAAGTAAAGCATTTTGATAGGTTGGACCATAAATTGGTTGTTCATGATACGTAGAAACGTCCACATTATCGAACGAAGCGGTCGCTGAATTTGTACTCAACCCAATGGAGCCGATTTTAAATTCTTGGTCTGTTACATCAACACGAGGATAATTGTCTTGTTCATAATCGACAAAACCCTGAATATGATCTCCAGCTACCCTAACTTTTAAATTGTAGGCTTCGCCGTATTTGAGAGTCATTTTTTTGGTAGCAATTTGTTGCCATGTGTTATTACTTGTTTTTCCAAAGATGACTTCCTGTTTAGCAACGTCTATCCCGAAATAATAACCTTCGTATCCTTTTACGCCAGAACTTGGCTTTTGAACACGAAATATTATACCTGCTCCGGGCTCAGCCTGGCCCTTTTTGGCTGAAGCCTGTTTGTTTACTGTAACATCAGCGTTATATTCAATATCCCTAAATTTTTTGTGTCTGAGGATCACACTACTTTCTGAGCTGCTGCTACGTGAAAAGTTACCGTTTTCATTTTTCCACTGGTTAGCTGAATTTTCCGTTAGACTTTGCCACCCCTTCGAATGATTAAAATTTGTCTGATAGATAGTACTTGCTTGCGCTTTTGTTCCTACACCAAAAAAGAATACACAAAACAACCCCAAAATACACAAAAGTTTTATTTTATGTATTCTTTTCCTCCTGCCAATTATTTTTTTTGACATTTTCCTTCCACCGATCCTTTCTTAAACATTTAGGTTAATTATTGATGCTTACTACTACGCCTAAATTCAAAAATAATATTAGTCATTTTGGTTGTCAAGCATATGTGTAAGGGTTTACAAAACTAGAACTGAATACAGTTTTGTGAACAAAAAAACATGCAATACTTAACTTTATTGTTAACTAAATAATAAAAAATAATATGGTCAAAAGTAGAACTTATCTGTTCGAAGGTTCCCCAGGATCCAGAGAGCAAATGGATTAAAATTATCGGAAATTTCCTTATAGTTGATTTATAAAGCTCGCTGATATGACCCGCGAGTCAGGCACACACTTCACATAATAGTACGTTTGAAGCAGCTTATTATCAGCATGATGAACGTGAGATGGTGTTAAATTTTTTGGCATCATATGTTGATCAAAGAAGAACAAAGTTATGCGTTTTAATATCTGAGAGCATTTGCTTTCGTTTGTTCCCAAAAAGTGACAAACTTTTTGTTAAGTACTGATCAAATTTGAGCGGGGATCTGAACAAGAAAAAAGTTATTTATAGCAGGGAGATTATTTTATGTTTGATAGAGGAAATATTTTTTTTGCTTTAAAGGGAACCCAAAAAAAGGATATTTTAAAGTCATTAGCGAGTAAAGCTTCTGAGGTGGGTGTAACAGATAAACCGAGAAAAGTCTATAAAGATTATTTAAAAAGAGAGAAAGAAGCAACCACAGGGTTTGGCAACGGTATCGCTATCCCACATGCCAAGAGCAAGAACATCTCGGAGCCGATCATTATATTTGCTCGTTCCCAAAATGAGATCGAGTGGGGTGCGCACGATGGCAAACCTGTTAATAATTTCATTTCCATACTCGTACCGGCAGAGGATTCTAAAGTGCATCTGAATTTGCTGGCTAAATTAAGTCGAAGGTTAGTACACGAAGATTTCACGGACACTTTAAAAAATGGTAATGAGCAAGAAGTGTATCAATTTATCAGCGATGTGCTTAGAGAGGAGTGATCTTTATGGAGAGAATAGTGGCCATTACTAATTGTCCTGCGGGTATTGCTCATACATACATGGTTGCCGAAGCCCTTGAAAAAGAAGCAAAGAAGAGGGGTTATGATATTCATGTCGAAACACAAGGAGCTGCAGGAGTCGAACACGCACTAACACCCGAGCAGATCGCTCAGGCAGACTACGTAATTCTTGCAATAGGAAAAGGCTTGTCCGACGAAGAACGAGCAAGGTTTAATGGTAAAAAGGTAGTGGAGCTGCCGGTCTCCAATGCTTTAAAGGATGTGCCAGATCTCTTAGATCATTTGTCCGAGAAAGCGCACCTATATACAGCCTCTAAAGTTAAATTGGGTTCAAACCAGGCCAGTGTCCAAACTGGGATCATTAGTCACCTGATGGCGGGTGTTTCGGCTGCTTTGCCGTTCGTGATCGGCGGTGGCTTGCTTCTAGCGATCGGCAGTGTTTTGATTCAATTTGTCGCGCCTAATGTTGCTCCTAAAGATGGCAGTTTAGGCAGTTTGGCGTGGGTCTTGAATAACGTTGGTCAATTAGGCTTTTCATTTATGATCCCCATTATGGGAGCCTATATTGCCAATTCCATCGGAGATAAACCCGCACTTGCCCCGGCTTTTTTAACAACGTATTTGGCTAATAGCCCTGACCTGCTAGGGACAGACACTGGTGCAGGATTTTTAGGCGCAATAGTTTTGGGTTTAAGCGTTGGTTATTTTGTGAAATATTTCAAGAAAATTAATATCGGCAAAACGTTTCAGTCCACGATGGGCTATTTGATCATTCCATTTGTGACGCTTTTGATTTTTGGACTGTTGACCTATTACTTAATTGGGCCATTCGTCGGTTGGGCTATGGGGACTTTGATACAAGTATTGAACAGCATCCCAACATCTATGAAAGTTTTAGGTGGTTTCGTTGCGGGTTGTATGTTAGCCTTCGACATGGGCGGTCCTGTGAATAAAGCAGCCTGGTTCTTCGGCTTTTCATTGTTGAGTTCACATATATACACTTGGTATGGAGTGGTCGGCGTGGTGACGGTTTTGCCTCCAATGGCAGCAGCTATTGCAACGTGGCTGAAACCAAAGATGTTTACCAAACAGGAAAAAGAAGCGAGCGTTCCTGCGTTTTTGGTTGGGATGACCGTTGCAACAGAGCCAGCTATTCCGTATGCCCTAGCCGCCCCTATTCCGATGATAGCAGCTAACACCTTGGCCGGTGGAATTGCTGGTGCAATATCCATGGTTTTAGGGGTCAAGAGAATAGCCCCAGGCCTTGGTGTATTTGATCCCGTGCTTGGATTGATCCATCCTTGGTACAGTTATTACAGCGCTTTTGCCATCGGATTAATTTTGAATGTTATATTCATTATTTGGTTTAAAGGCATGTCGTTGAGAAGGCAGAAAAAAGGCTAGTCTGCATACGGTAAATTAACTAATTGAAAATAAAACAAGCAGTGCGCTGGGTAATTGTTGTGTGTTCATTGTCACAGGAATTAAGAAATGCAAGCTATTGAGACATGGAAATTGCTTATTTAACGGAAAATAAAGGTCATCAACTTCAAATTGGAATAGTTAAGTGTTTTTGGGAAAGGATTTTTTAGTATGAAATATGACTTTGATCAAGTTATTGATCGGCATAATACTTATAGCACACAATTGGATTACGCTGCGGATCGATTTGGAAGGGGCGACGTTTTGCCATTCTCTATCTCGAACACAGATTTTGCTGTCCCTGATAATGTTTTGGAACGGCTGAAGCAAAGAATTGAGCATCCCATTTATGGTTATACTAGGTGGAACAATCCCGAATATAAGGAAAGCATAATAAATTGGTTTAAAAACAGAGGCGGTCAACCGTTAGGGCTGACTGGATCTCTTATAGCCCAAGCGTAGTTTTTTCTATTGCATCCTTCATCAGGATGATGTCAGAGCCGGCTGATACTGTAGCTGTATTTACCCCAATGTACGATGCATTTTATAGTGTGATCATCCAAAATGATCGTAATTTGGCGCCAATACCTCTGGGGAGTGCCTATGACGGTTATGGAATAGATTGGGATACACTTAGTACAATACTTGCACAAAAAAGAACAAAGATCTTGTTGTTGACCAACCCGCATAATCCCAGCGGGAAAGTATTTACTACTGAAGAGCTGGAAAAGATAGTGCAGCTTTGTAATACTTATGGAGTTTTTATTATTTCTGATGATATTCATAGAGACATTGTTTTTGAGCCAAATAAATATGTTCCGATCACAGATATAACACAGATAAATGTTGTCCTCTGCTGTTCTTGTTCAAAAACGTTTAACACTCCTGGTCTGATAGGATCATATATTATTGAACCCGAACAAAAATTAACAGAGAGATTTTTAGTAGAATTAAAAGGCAAAAATGCATTGTCTTCTGCAAGTATTTTTGGAATGGAAGCGCAGATCGCTGCTTATTGGGATGGGGAATATGTTGAGCAGATGGTTGATTACGTCCACAAGAATATGCAAGTCGTGAAGGATTTTTTTGCAAATAATTCGTGGAATATTAAATTTGCAATGCCAGAAGGAACTTACTTAGCTTGGATAGACGTGCGAGAATGTAAGTATGATAGCAAAGAGCTCCAACACTTGCTTGTAAATAAGGGCAAAGTGGGGATCATGTCTGGAGAAAACTATGGCCAGAGCGATTTTTTAAGGATGAACGTGGCATGTCCCTTAGTTAAAGTTAAAAAGGGTCTAGAAGGGGTCGAACTTGCTCTAACTGATTGACCTTTAGTATTTTGAAAAAAGGCGTGCAAAACTAGCTTTTTTAGCGGAGAAAATTACTATTATACTGTTCTGCAGGTGTAAATGGATAGCGGATGAAGGTATCTGCATGTACATTATTTATGAAGAACGCTTCTTTTATCTTTAAAAACACGTGATAAAAAGTCTGCTAATTTTCCCGTTTTAACCAACTTTTAACCCAATCATAAGTCTAAATTAGTACACATTTGTTATACTTACTATGTAGTTTAATCTAAATTTTTTGCTATAATTTCTTTTTTAAAGCAATAAGGAATACATATAACTAGATGTTTTAAAAGAATACGGAAGGAAGAAATAAAGATGAAAAAAACCAAAGTTATTAACTCGGATCTATCACGTGTCATCGCACAAATGGGACATTTTGACAAATTAGCCATTGGCGATGCCGGCACACCCGTCCCGGATGGCACTGAAAAGATCGATCTAGCAGTTACACGAGGCATCCCAAGTTTTATGGATGTTTTAAACAATGTGCTAGAGGAGCTAGAGATCCAAAAAATATACTTAGCAGAGGAGATCAAAAAGGAGAATCCCGACATGTTAAAGCAAATCAAGAAACGTTTGCCGGATACCCCGATCGAATTTATCACACATGATAAATTGAAAAAAGATCTGAAAGACTGCAAAGCTTTTGTCAGAACAGGTGAAATGACACCTTTTTCTAATATTATGTTAGAAAGCAACGTCGTTTTTTAAAGAAAAACTTCGTTTTAAATAATTAGCTTGAATTTGAAATTACCCATAATTATTGGTAGAAGTAAAATATTTAGGAAAGAAGAAAACTTGTATTAAGCAGGAGGAAAAGTAATGGATATTGTAGCCCTTTTAGTTGGACTGGGCCCCCTTTTGGGCTGGGGTTTGTTTCCGACCGTCGCTTCAAAAATCGGCGGTAAACCATCTCATCAAATTTTGGGTGCAGCAACAGGAACTTTTATTTTTGCGATAATATTCGCTTTGGTCAATGGTTTAGCCTTTCCAACTGGTATTGATCTCATTTTTGCCATCATCTCTGGGATCGGTTGGGCTTGCGCTCAAATAGTTACCTTCATGAGTTTCACCTTGATTGGGTCATCACGGGCAATGCCGGTCACAACGGCTTTTCAGTTACTCGGAGCCTCATTGTGGGGCGTCTTTTACCTAGGCAACTGGCCCGGCGTTGCAGCCAAGATTATCGGAAGCTTAGCTTTGGTTGCCATTATTCTTGGCACTTACCTAACTGTCTGGACAGAAAAAAAGTCCCATGAAAAGGCCAGTTTGTTAAGGAAGGCAATCATTTGGCTCGCATTTGGTGAAATTGGCTACTGGGCTTATTCAGCCGCACCGCAAGCTGCCAATATCGACGGGATGCACGCCTTTTTGCCGCAATCGATTGGGATGCTGATAGTCGGAATAGTGTACGGTCTCATCATGTCGCTGAAAAACAAGGATGAGCATGTTTTAACATCTAAGATCTCTTACAAGCAGATCATCGCTGGTTTTTTCTTTGCGTTTGGTGCCTTGACATACTTGATCTCGGCTCAACCAGATATGAATGGCTTGGCTACTGGCTTTGTCTTGTCCCAAACTTCGGTGGTACTGGCCACTTTGACAGGGATCTGGTTCTTAGGGCAAAAGAAAACCAAAAAAGAGATGTTTGTTACCATGGTTGGGTTAATTATCATTGTAATTGCTGCAGCGGTAACAGAATTTGCTTAATATAGTTGACTATGTTTCAGATGGAAATTCGATAAGATGAAATAGAAATGATATAACGGTCAGGAATCGAGTAATTTAAAGGTCCCTGGCTTTTTGTATAACCATAAGACATGCTTAATATTAGGTTTTTTTCAGCTAAATGAATACATTGACACGACTTTGTGAAAACGGTATCATGAACATGAAAAGGAAGATAAATTTATTAATAATCGGGGAGCAGTTAAGAGGTTGAACATAGTTAAGCGTGGTGTCTTTAGCAATGTTTTATCCGCTTTGGCTTAAGGTTTTGATGCATTCTAAAAGAAAGAAGGAATCATAATGGTACAAGGAACGCTCAAAAAGGGAATTACTAATAACGACTTTTCTGATATCATGTTTAATCGGCACTCGGTGCGCAAATTTGATCCGAATGTGAAAATCTCGCGTGAAGAACTACAAGAGATGATCGGTTCTGCAACAACTGCACCATCAGGTTGCAATTTGCAATCGTGGCACTTTGTTGTCGTTGATACACCGGAAGCTAAGGAAAAGATCAAACCCGCAGTGATGAAGTTTAATTATCCTCAGGTCGATACTTCATCAGCAATTATTTTTATTACTGGTGATACTCATTCGCATGAAGTGTATCGCGATGTGTGGACAAAAGTTTATAAGGATGGCCGCATTACTAAGGATAAATTAGATCAAATCTTCCAAACATTTTTACCGCTCTACGAGAATGCATCAAAAGAGTTCCTGACACTTGATGCCACGGTGGACGGGGCAATGGTAGGAATGCAATTGCTGTTAGTGGCGCGGGCACATGGCTTTGACGCTAATCCATTTGCGGGTTATGATTTCAAGAAGATCATTCCTACACTGGGGCTTTCTGCTGAACGTTTTATCCCAGTGATGGGAGTTGCGCTTGGGAAAGCGGCTGAAGAACCCTTAAAATCGGATCGTTATGACTCTAAGAAGTTGACAGAATTCTTATAAATCAAATGAACTAAGGAATCAGGATCGTTGGTTAAAAGACTGACTATTAAAAGTTAATATAGTTATATGCTTATTGTTAAAAAGCTGTAAAGCTGGCCTCAGTTGGCCAGCTTTTTTAATACAAAGCAAAGCAAAGCGCCCATCAATATTTAAGGTAAATATTAAGCATATTATTTTTTAATATCTCATGTATCAATTACGAAAACTGTTGACAAGTCTTGGACAGCTATCAGCCTGCCGGTCATTTTGCCAGCACGCAGATCATCAATTTCCTGAGGGATATCTTTAAATGAAGCCAAAATTAATAGTTTATGCAAAAGATGTTCATATCTACATAAAGCAGCCAACCTCAGTGGGGTTAGTTTAATAAAGAGAATTATTTATGGCGTTTTTCGATGGTTTCTTGCAAACTGTCAAATGTTTCATCAGCTTGTTCTCCAAAATATTGAGCAGTCAGCATATACAGACATTCTGTGATCGCCAGCTGAGAAGTCATGGACAAAAATGCTTTGGAACGATATTGAAGCGACTTGGAAATTGAAAAGAAACAAACTTTGCCATATAAAGTTAACGCTGATTTGGGGGTGCTTGTGATAACTATCATAGGAACCTCTCTTTTTTTCAAAGTTTTGGCGATCGTTAGTGTATCCTTGTTGTTGCCCGTATGCGAAATGATTATGGCACAGTCGTTTTTGGTCATTTTTGAAGCCTGCATTAAAGCCATATGATATTCCGTGTCATAGGACACATAAATAGGGATGCGCAGAAACCGATGATATGCATCAAAAGCGACAATGTTAGACCCCCCCAAGCCAAAGAAAGATAAATTATTGGCGCTGGTAATTAACTTCTTTGCTGTAGCTAAATCTTTTTCGTGAATCAAGTCGAATGTTTCTGTCAAAGTTTCAATATTTGAGTTCAGAACTTTTTGTGAAACGGTCTTTAATGTGTCTTTTTTGGAAATTTTAGTACTACTCATCTTGGCCTTTACTGCCTGGCTATCTAAAGCCCACTTAAATTGTGAAAAGTTTTGGTAACCCATGCTTTTGGCAAAACGAGAAACTGTAGCTAAAGAAACGTGGCTTTCGTGAGCTAATTGGGCTAACGTCAACGACGACAATCGCGAGTAATTTTTGATAATGAAATCGGCTAATTTACGACTACTGCCGCCCATTTGTGAGTATCCCTTTTTAATTCTCTCCTTAATTTGACTTTCCATGACCTTGCCTCCTATTTTTAACCAACAGCGTTTTTTATGAACGTTCATGTGGATAAATTTTCTCTCAAGCAAATTTGTTCTTGCAATGTAACCATTTTCAATTATAATGTACTTGAAAAAGAAAGTCATCATATTATCAAAAAAAGTGATGGTTTTTTTCACGAAAATAATTTTGTTTTGTCGGTCAGTGCCTGACAAGCAGGCTGCAATGAATGGAGCAGCTAATTATTCTAACTTTAAAGCTTATCTCTGGTGAGCTCCTTATGGGAGGATGTAAACAATGAACTATGTCATTGGAATGGATATTGGAACAACAAGTACAAAAGCTGTTTTATACAGTGAAGACGGGAAAGTATATGGCCATGCAAATGAAAGCTACCCGCTATATCGTGATGCAACCGGCATGGCAGAAGAGGATCAAGAAGAAATACTGACAGCTGTGACTACGGCGTTACGCAAGGTTGTTAGTGAGATAGATTTGACTAAGGACAATTTAAAAGGGGTTTCATTTTCAAGTGCTAACCAGTCTCTGATTGCCTTGGACAAAGAGCATCAGCCTTTGACCCGTGTCATTACATGGGGAGATACAAGGCCGGCCAAATATGCTGCGCAAATTAAGAACTCTCCGCGCGGTCAAGCAATCTACGAAAAAACAGGTACCCCGATCCACCCGATGTCTTTATTATGTAAGATCCTATGGTTAAAAAATGAACGGAAAGACATTTATCAAAAAGCTGCTTATTATTGCGGCATCAAAGAGTATATTTTCTATCGTTTGTTTGGTGTCTGGCAAATGGATATTTCAGTCGCCAGTTGTACAGGCTTGTTAAACATTTTTAACCAGAATTGGGATGATGAAGCACTGGAATTAGTCGGTGTTTCTGCCAAACAATTACCGCCAGTCGTTGATGCTTATCATCAATTTTCAGGACTAAAAGATGAATACGTTAAAGCTACTGGTTGTCCTGGTGCTACTACCTTTATTCAAGGTGCGTTTGATGGGGCTCTTTCTAATTTAGGTGTCGGGGCAATTGACGATGGCGTCGTAGCGGTCACCATTGGTACCTCTGGCGCTGTCAGGGTCGTGACCGATCATCCTGTCACTGACCCTAAGGGACGGATCTTTTGTTATTCCGTTGATAAAGAACACTATGTTGTTGGCGGGCCAGTCAATAATGGTGGAGTCGTCTTCCGCTGGGCTCGTGACAACCTGTTCGACGCTGAAAAAAGTTCCGCAGAATTACTACATGAAAATATATATGACTTATTAACTGAAATAGCATCAAAGGTTCCGGCAGGTGCTGGTGGGCTGCTATTTCATCCCTTCCTCGGTGGTGAGCGTGCCCCGATCTGGGATGCAAACGCAAGGGGATCATTTTTTGGCCTAACACAAATGCATACCAGAGCGCATATGGTTCGGGCGCTTTTGGAAGGAATAGTGTATAACCTTTATACGGTTCTGCTTGCTTTAGAAGAAGTCGTTGGACAGCCAAAGAAAATTTTAGCAACAGGCGGATTTGCCCGCTCTAAGTTTTGGTGCCAATTGTTGGCTGATATTTTTGAAAAGCCAGTGACGATCCCCGAGGATTTTGAATCTTCATGTCTTGGGGCAGCAATTATCGGTATGAAGTCTTTAGGAATGGTAGAAGATTTAAGTGTTGTTAAACGATTTATCGGGGGTACAGATACCTATCAACCCAACCCCGCTAATTACGATGTTTACCGTGAATTGATCCCCATCTATATTCGTTTGACTCGGCAACTAGGGCCAGAATACGCAAATATTGCACGTTTTCAGATCAAACACAGCAACTCGGCCAAGAAGTGATAAATGATTTTTTTACTGTTTCGGACGAGATGAGGGAAAGTATAAAGTCAATGAGGAGGAAGATAAAATGCAAATTGGATTGATTGGCCTAGGCAAAATGGGCTGGAACCTGATGGAAAACATGTTGGATCATGATGTTAGCGTGGATGTTTTCGACGTCGATCAGCAAACCAGAAAAAAGGCAGCAGAGACTCAAAAGAAGATAAATGTACGGGAAAGTTTAGCAGAACTGATTAAGTCTTTGCCGCAACCGCGCATAGTGTGGTTGATGGTTCCCGCTGGCAAACCGACTAGTCAAAGCGTTAATGAATTAGTCAAGTTAATGGCGAAAGACGATATCTTGATCGATGGCGGTAATTCATACTATAAGGATTCTATTACACACGCACAATTAGCAAATAAAAAGGGAATTCACTTCTTTGATGTTGGTACGTCTGGTGGAATGTCCGGCGCACGTCATGGTGGGAATTTTATGATCGGCGGCAGCAAGGATGTGTTCCCGCAGATCGAACCTCTGTTTCAAAAGATTTCCGCAGAAAACGGATACTTGTACACCGGTGAAAACGGCTCTGGCCACTTTCTAAAAATGGTTCATAATGGCGTGGAATACGGCATGATGCAAGCCATTGGCGAAGGATTTGAAGTTTTATCTAAGAGCCAATTTGATTACGATAACGAAGCAGTTGCAAAAGTTTGGAACAATGGCTCAGTGGTGCGCAGCTGGTTAATGGAGTTGGCGCAGGATGCGTTTGCACAGGATGCTAATTTGGATGACATTAAGGGCATCATGCATTCCTCTGGTGAAGGTGCATGGACAGTGGAAGAAGCTATTAAACTTCATGTGCCGACACCTGTGATCAGTAGCGCTTTGATGATGCGATACCGGTCTGAAGAGGCAGATACAATGACAGGAAAAGTCGTTTCAGCCTTAAGAAACGGTTTTGGCGGCCATGCTGTCGATAAGAAGTAAACAAGTTATTTTTATAATAGGTAACGACAAAGCCAAAGCTGCTCATGCACAGATCATTTTCAAAGTGTGAATGCGCTTGACATTATAATTGTAATCGATTACTATTTTAATTAAATAGATAGTATCAAAGAAAGATACATCGTATCTATACCATTACCTAAGGAGAGATCAATGATGAAAATCAAAAGTTACGAAACTTTTCGTGTAGCACCGCGCTGGTTGTTTTTAAAAGTCGAAACAGACGAAGGTATCAGTGGTTGGGGCGAGCCTGTCATTGAAGGCCGCGCGTTGACTGTTGAATCAGCCGTCCATGAGTTGATGGATTCTCTGATTGGTTCTGATCCCTCTAGGATCGAAGATGCCTGGGAAAAAATGTACCGTAGCGGCTTTTACCGTGGCGGTCCGATCTTAATGAGTGCTATTGCCGGGATCGATCAGGCTTTATGGGATATTAAAGGCAAGGCTTTAAATCAACCCATTTACCAATTAATGGGCGGAGCTGTCCGCAACTCAATTAAAGTTTATTCCTGGGTCGGCGGAGACCGGCCGAGTGACGTAGGGCAGGAAGCTTTGAAACGTAAAGAAATTGGCTTTACAGCAATCAAAATGAATGCGACTGAAGAATTGCAGATCATTGATACTTATGACAAGGTGGCCCAAGTTGTTGAGCGGGTGAAAGCTATTCGAGACAGTTGCGGACCTTATTTTGGTATTGCCGTTGATTTTCACGGCCGCGTCCACAAACCAATGGCTAAAGTCTTAGCCAAAGCGCTAGAGCCATATAATTTGATGTTCATTGAAGAGCCGGTTTTGCCGCAAAATAATGATGCCTTGGACAAGATCACCTCATTGACACAAACTCCAATTGCGACAGGGGAAAGAATGTTTACCCGGTGGGATTTCAAGGAGCTTTTGCACAGCAATAATGTGGATATTATTCAACCAGATCTGTCACATGCAGGCGGGATCACTGAATGTAAAAAAATTGCTTCGATGGCAGAAGCTTATGACGTTGCTGTTGCTTTCCATTGTCCGCTTGGACCAATTGCTTTAGCGGCCTGCTTGCAAGTAGATGCCACAGTCTATAATGCGTTTATTCAAGAACAGAGCTTGGGCATTCATTATAATAAAACAAATGATTTACTGGACTACATTAAAAATCCTGAGATTTTCGAATACGACAAGGGTTACGTTAAGATTCCTCAATTACCAGGTTTAGGCGTAATTGTTAACGAAGATCTAGTCAGAGAAAAGGCTGCCAAACCGACTGATTGGCATAATCCAGTTTGGCGGCATGAAGACGGAACTATCGCTGAATGGTAGTCTGATGAGGAGAAATGTTGATGAATAAAATAGTAACTATCGACACCGGGACTACGAATACTAGGGCTGTTTTGTGGGATCAAGACACGGTTACGGCTGAAGATTTTGAACCAGTCGGAGTGAGGAATACAGCAATTTCTGGCAGTAAGAAGCAGTTAAAACAGGCAGTTAAAAAAGCTATCGACAAAGTTTTAGGTCAGGCTGACATCAAGGACCACAGGCAAGTTACTGTGATTTCCTCTGGAATGATCACTTCTGACTTGGGGTTAGTAGAGGTTCCACATATTAAAGCCCCGGCAGGCTTAACTGATTTGGCTCAAGGTCTGGTAAAGGAAAACATCAGTGACGTTTTTGATCAGCCGATCTGGTTTATCCCAGGAGTTAAAAATTCAGAGAAACAAATTACTCCGCAAAACATTATGAATATGGATATCATGCGCGGAGAAGAGGTTGAAACAATTGGGGCTCTTTCTCAAATAAAGAATAATGGTAATACCATTATAATTTTGCCTGGTTCGCACACCAAAATCATAAAGGTGGATGATAAAGGAAAGATAGAAGGCTCGATCACCTCTATTACGGGCGAACTTCTAGAGCTTTTGACCAAAAATTCTATTTTAGCTGATTCTTTAGATGCTGACTTTACTGAATCTTTGGATGAAGAAGCATTGTCTCTGGGAGCCCAGGCTTGTGCTGTCAATGGAATTGGAAGGACTGCTTTTTCTGTGCGCTTGTTAGGAATGTTCACTGACTATTCCAGAAATCAGCGCGCTAATTACTTGTTGGGCGCTGTGCTGGAAAATGATATCAAAGCTATCAAAAATACGGCAGCATTTTCCCTGAGCGAACAAGACGATGTCATAATCGTCGGGAAAAAAGCATTAAGCGGGGCCTTAGAAACGCTTATTCAAAATGACAACCAGTTAAAGGGAACTGTGGAGACAAAAGACATTAGTCATTTGGCTGGTTTAGGTGCGATCGAAATCGCTAAGGCAGCAAAAATAATCTAAAAAAGAGGTAACTCTGATGAAAATTGAAAATTATCCAAAATTGACGGTAATTATGCGTGGTTATAGTTATGAACAGGCGATGGTGATCATCAAAATTTTAAGTCATTATGACCATAAAGTTGGTGTCGAAGTCACCACTAACAACCCTGATTACCTCAAAATTATTAAAGACGGAAACGATCAATATGGTGATCAGGTTGATATCGGGGTAGGAACAGTTTTAAAAGTTTCTCAGGCAAAAGAAGCAATTCAAGCTGGTGCAAAATTTATGCTTGGTCCGCAAAAATTTACCGCTGATATTTTTGCATTGGCAAAACAGGAAGGTGTTATCACTGTACCTGGTGCTATGACACCAACAGAAGTTTATGATCAATTTGAACGCGGGGCTGATATTGTCAAGATCTTCCCGGCAATTACGACGGGAACGACCATTTTTAAACAAATTCAAGGTCCGCTTGGCCCCCAGAGATTAATGGCTGTGGGCGGAGTGAATTTGCAAAATTCTGCTGATTTCTTGAAAAATGGAGCTAGTTACTTGGGAATTGGTTCTAGTTTCTTTAACAAAGCGGATGTGAAAAATCTCGATGAACAAGCTTTGACACAATCCGTAGACAAATTTTTAAATGTTGTTGATTAAGCGGGATTAAAACATAAAAGAGCGGAGGTTTAAATGCTATGCCCCTATTAATAGTTGTTTTGGGAGTTATTCTCTTAGTATTTTTAATTACCAAATTAAAATTAAATACATTTGTTTCCTTGATCATTACGTCTTTCGTTGTAGCGGTTGTTTTGGGAATACCATTAGATAAGATCCCTACCGTCATCACCGGCGGCCTTGGTTCCCAATTGGGCAGCCTAGCGATCATCTTTGGGATGGGCTCAATGATGGGCAAGCTGATTTCAGATGCCGGCGGCGGTCATCAGATCGCTCACACTTTAATTGAAAAATTTGGACGAAAGCGGATCCAAATTGCGGTTATTTTAGCATCATTCATTGTTGGTTTGGCATTATTCTTTGAAGTCGGTTTAGTTGTTTTACTGCCAATAATCTTTATCATTGCACGGGAGTTAGAGATGCCTTTGATGACATTGGCAATTCCTATGGCAGCTACTTTAAATGTCATGCATGGTTTTATTCCGCCTCATCCAGCGCCAACAGCGATTGCTGGGATCTTTAATGCCAATATCGGACAAGTTATTATCTACGGAATTATTGTAGCCATCCCGACCGTTATTATTTCAGGCCCGGTCTACAATTATCTGCTACACAAATGGTATCCAAGGGTTTATCGAGTGCAACATGATAATCCTGCTTTAGGAAATATACAGGAGTTTGACACAGATAAAACACCCAATTTTGGAATCAGTGTCTTAACTGCCATGATGCCGGTTATTTTGATCGGAGTGGCAACTATCTTTGAATTCATTTTGCCTAAACATTCATTAATTTCTCAAATCATTACATTTATCGGTAACCCTGATTTTGCGATGCTGCTTTCTTTGATCTTCTCGATTTTTAC
This sequence comes from uncultured Ligilactobacillus sp., assembly GCA_934215475.1. Classification (GTDB taxonomy): domain Bacteria; phylum Bacillota; class Bacilli; order Lactobacillales; family Lactobacillaceae; genus Ligilactobacillus. The sequence goes on along the minus strand of CAKPZY010000002.1, from coordinate 2,009 downwards.
AATGGGGATTTATCAACATATCAGCATGAAAAAAATCGGACAGACTTTCGAAAATGCTATCATTCAGATTTCTGGCATGCTGTTTATTATCGGTGGTGGCGGTGCATTCAAACAAGTCCTAGTTGATGGTGGGATCTCGGATTACATTTCACACCTATTTACCAATATGAATATGTCGCCTCTAATAGCTGCCTGGATCATTACCGCGGTACTGCGCGTTAGCTTAGGTTCTTCGACTGTTTCTGCTTTAACAGGTGCTGGTTTGGTTGGTCCGTTGATTGCTTCAACAGGTGCTAACCCAGCTCTGATGGTCTTAGCAGTCGGTGCCGGCAGTGTCTTTGGCGGCCATGTTAATGATGCTGGTTTTTGGATGGTCAAACAATACTTCAACTTATCGTTAAAAGAAACGTTTACAGCATGGTCTCCGTTAACTTGTGTTATTGGGGTTGTTGGCTTACTTTCAGTTTTGACACTTTCACTTTTCGTCTGAGTCAAAAGTTGAGATTAGATCGCTTATTGGATAGTGAATTAAGCGGTCTATTTATTTATTAAGAAATAGAATAAAACTAAATTACGTTAAAAAGGTGGGCCAGTCATGAAGGCAAAACCATCGGTGTATGAACAGGCACTGACTAACTTAAATAAAAACATCAAAAATAAAAGATGGCAGGCTGGTCAGAGGTTGCCCACTATAAAGCAATTAGCGAATGAGATGGGGATAAGCATCACGATCGTGCGTGAGGCACTGCATACTTTGGCAGATCAGGGTGTCATAAGTATAGAACATGGGAGAGGAATTTATTTGCGCAATGACCCTAACTCAGTCTACGCCTCTGATAACAAAGAAATTTCCAAAATACCACTGCTCTCAATGCTAAAGGCTCGTTTACTGATCGAACCCGAGCAAGCCTTTTTATGTGCGCAAAACAGTGACGAAAGTTTACAACAACAAATTCAAAACGTCGCTGATCAGCTTGACCAGGAAATGCAGGTCGGTGACAGTTTTTTAACTACCGATTTAAAATTTCATCAATTGATCGCTGAAGGTGCTGCTCAGCCAGCTTTATTGATAATGTCGCTGTCTCTTTCAAAGTATCAAATATCAACTCGGCGCATGACGAATACACTGCCGCAAATGAGGACCAAGGCAGCTTTGTATCATCAATTAATTGCATCCGCTATTCTGACCAGGGATGGTGAAGAAGCTAGGAAGTTGATGGAAATGCATATCAATTCAATGATCGATCCGCTTGAGAAGATTGACGAGAGTTATTGACGGTGGGAAGATACAGTTTTTGGCAAGAGAAAATGATGGGCTAGATAGTTAGTAAACTATCTGGCCTTTTTTCAATTAATCACCAAATTTTTGCTCAGTATAAAGACAGGTTTGTCCGAGCCTCGTCAAAATTAAGCAAAGCAACTTGAGGACTGGCTTAGCGGTCCAAAAGCTTATTTTGATAAATTGCAAAATAAATTTGATACGCTAGAGAAATAAATCTATGGGAAAAGGTAATTGGTGAAAATGGCGGGATTTTTTTCCAATGAAACGCCCATTGTATAAAAGTAGAGAGAAGTTTTCGCCAATGACACAACCATTGGATAAAAACTAAAAGGATTTTTCCCCAATGGACAAGCCAATGGATAAAAAGAAGCCCATGTTTTATCCAATGAAAGGCTCATTGGATAAAAGTAGAGAGAAGTTTTCGCCAATGATACAGCCATTGGATAAAAACTAAGAGAAGTTTTACCCAATGAACGAGTCAATGGATAAAAAGAAGCCCATGTTTTATCCAATGAAAGGCTCATTGGATAAAAGTAGAGAGAAGTTTTCGCCAATGATACAGCCATTGGATAAAAACTAAGAGAAGTTTTATCCAATGAACGAGTCAATGGATAAAAAGAAGCCCATGTTTTATCCAATAGACATTCCATTGGGTAAAACACCGCTTAAATTTTACCCATTGACCTATCCATTGGGAGAGATGACCATTTCAATCCAAAAGGGAACT
>CAKPZY010000001.1 GCA_934215475.1 uncultured Ligilactobacillus sp. | reverse complement strand
CTTTCTTTTGATTTTGACATTCAAAAGTCTATCACAAATGGCTTTTTATATTTCTAACTTAATTTTACAAACCAGGTTATATAGGTTCATTCTAAAAGCGTTTCATACGGGCTTGACCAGAGAAAAGCCCTTGATTGCAGCGACGTTTTGACATTAATGTTTTAGTTTTGGATCAAAATAGGTTAACTCTCAAATTAATCAGTAAATTTCCGAAGAAGACTGGCAAAAAAGGCTCTGGAAAATGTTGTCAATTTCGCTAATAAATCTGATTTAAATGGCGGAAACAGTGTATTTTTTAGTGTATCAGTGGTACAATCTAAATAATTAGACTAGTAGTAGTTGGTAAAGGCAGAGTGAAAGGTGGGGCGACCACAGATGGAAATGGAAAAAATCAATGGCAATACGATCCGAGTACTTTTGGAAAATCAGGACCTGGCAGATCGTGGCGTTACTGTCCTTGATCTGTTAGGGAGCCAAAGTGAGATAGAAAGCTTCTTCTATAGTATCTTGGATGAAGTCGACGTTGATCATCAGTTTAGGAATATAGATGCAGTTACGTTTCAAGTTCTGCCAAATCGTAACGGCTTAGAACTCTTTATTTCGAAAATCGATCCTAATAATGCGGACAAAATGCCGTATAATCCGACAGACGACCATGTTAATGATGCCTCAACTGATGATATTAAAAGGACGTTAGAACAGTTAAACATGAATAGTTTTGGGGTCAATGATGATGTAGCTGATTACATTCGTAATCACATTTCTAATTATCGTGATGAAAGAAAGACGAAATTGCAGACTCCAGATAAAAAACAATTATCTAGTGCCAAGCAAAGTACTGTGGCGCATCATGTTGTTGAATTTGAAGATTTTGAGGACTTTATCGAGTTGGCTAAGACACTGGGAGAAAATGATGTCACTGCAAGCTTGTATTTGTTGAAATCATCTTATTACCTGGATGTTGTTTTTGATACTCATGATACGTCTGAGGCTAGTATTAAAGACTTCCTGAGTAATGTTTATGAATATGGCAAGCCAGTTTCCTTTGGAGCAGCACTGTTGCGTGAAAGAGGGAAAGCGATCATTGAGAATAACGCGTTTAACTGGGCACTTTCATATTTTAATTAAAGCTAACCCGGTTCTGATTTTAAAATAAAATAACGGAGCAAAAACAGTTGATTAGGTTGCAGTTTCAAGTTGTTAAGACAGAAACTCAATAAAATTGATTGTTTTTGCTTTTTTTTGCGTATCTTCTATAAAAGTAGGGGGTGCGGGTGTAATGTTGTATGCTAAAGATGGCAGGGGAAATTTTGTCCAAGCAAAAAAGGCCGGCAAGCACAAGCAATATTTTTGTCCGGGTTGTTTACGACCTGTGATACTTAAAAAAGGGGAACTCAAGGTTGCTCACTTTGCCCATCAAAAGAAAAGTTGTTTAACATTCAGCGAAGGTGAAACACTTGAGCATCTCAAAGGTAAGGAATTGTTAGTACGCTGGTGTGCACAAATGAATTTTCACGTGGAGCTTGAGGCATATCAAAAAAATTGAAACAACGTCCGGACGTATTATGCAGCAGCAATTTTCAGTCCTTGGCTTTAGAATTTCAATGTGCTCCTTTAACTGTACAACAGATGGTCACGCGCTCAGCTGGATACAAAAGAAATGGTTTTAAATATATTTGGTTTCTTGGCCGCAGACATTATCCGTCCAAAAAAATGACGCAGCAAATTGCCCAGTTTATTCGATGGCACAGAAATATGGGATTCTATTTGATCTATATAGATACTGTTTATCAGCGCTTTGAAGTCTTGTATGGCATTCAAATGGGTGATCTGCTACCATTAAAATTTATGCGTTTTTTTGCCCACAGCTTTTCAGAGTTGGTTAACTTTATGCATACCGATCATCAGGTCCGTTATTTTTCTATTACTGGTATTGAAAAGAACCAGCAGATCCAAAATTTGATTTATCGGGTCCACTCATGTGACAGACAATTTTATCAAGCACAAAAATGTTGTTATCAGCAAGGATTTTCCTTTATGCACTTAGCTGAACTTATGATCTCAGACCTTTATTATCCGCCTATTTACCGCCATTTTGCCTTTAGTTGGAAAATATTTGCTGTGCTTAACAAAGATGAGCAAATGCGAAAGATTGATGTGGAACAGTTGTCACTCAGGTTTATTAACCAACATAATCTATTTTACCTTCCATTTGTTGATCTAACAAAGTTTCGTTTGAGAGAATGGCATAATTTTTTACTATTGTCAGCAAAAATTGATTTTGACAGTAAATATCGCTACAATTGATCAAGAATTAAAACATGGCTGATCGCTTTCGTTTCTTTTACTATCTGTCAGTATTTATTTAAAGGAGGCCTATATTTTATGCAAAAAATTAATAAAGTTCCTAACAGAAATGAAGTTCCTGAGGTATTGACGTGGGATCTTAGCTTGATTTTTCCTACGGACCAGGATTTTGAAAGTGCATTTAAAGAAGTACAAGCAGGACTTAGTAACTTTGCTCAATATCAGGGTACACTTCGCCATGGAACTTCTGCATTATTAGCTGCACTCCGGAAAATAATAAATATTTATCGTAAGATGGAGAAGCTCTACGTTTATTCAAGTTTAAAAAATGACCAGGACACTACTGATCCTTTGTACCATGGAATGTTCGCTAAGACCCAAGCATTGTCTGCTAGGCTTGATGGGAAAATTGCTTGGTTCAAACCGGAACTTTTGAAGCTGGGAGAAAAGACTATCCAAGACTATTGTCAACAAGAACCGCAATTAAAAGAGTATAAACATTTATTTGATGATACACTGCGTTTTAATGAGCACATTTTAAGTACACCAGAGGAAAAAATATTGGCTTCTTTACAGGATGTTTTTGCAACTCCCGAGAATATTTTTTCTATTTTAGATGATGCGGACCTACATTTTCCAGATGTAGTCGATCAAAAGGGTGTTCGGGTGCAGCTAACCGACAGTACATATAGTCAGTTGATTCAATCTACTGACAGGTCAGTCAGGAAACAGGCATTCATTAAGTTGTATCGGGTGTATCATCAGTTTTTCCGTACTTTTGCGCAGACGCTGACTTCACAAGTTCATATTCAAAACTTTCAAGCCAATATTCGTCATTACAAGAGCGCAATGCAAGCAGCTCTAAATGAAAATAATATTCCCGTGTCCGTTTATGAAAATTTAGTACAAATGGTTCATCAGCATCTGGATGAATTGCAGCGTTATGTAAGCTTACGCCAAAAGGCACTCAACTTGTCTAATTTGGAAATGTATGACTTATATACACCACTCACAGGAAAACCAGAATTTAATTATAGTTTTGAGCAAGCAAAAAAGATCGCACTAAAAGCTCTGGCTGTTTTAGGGCCTGTTTATGTTGCCAAGGTTCAAGAAGCATTTGATAAGCGCTATATAGACGTCGTTCATAATAAGGGTAAGAGAGGCGGCGCTTATTCGGGTGGGTCATATGATACTGCTCCATATATTCTTTTGAATTGGAACAATGATCTAGACAGTCTGTACACATTGGTCCACGAAATGGGTCATAGCATGCATATCTAATTGACTAAAGAAAATCAGCCTTACCAGTATGGAGACTATTCCATATTTGTTGCAGAGATCGCCTCCACTACTAATGAGAATCTTCTGACAGCGTACCTTTTAGAACACGAGACCGATCCGCAAGTTCGTGCGTATGTGTTAAATTATTATCTTGACGGTTTTAAGGGAACAATTTTCAGACAGACACAGTTTGCTGAGTTTGAACAATGGTTGCATGAAATGGATGCCAAAGGAGAGCCATTGACTGCTGAAAAGATGTCTGCCACATATCTTTCGCTCAATCAGCGGTATTATGGAGATCAAGTTGGGGCCACACCGCAAATTGCTGATGAATGGGCCAGGATCCCTCATTTTTACTATGATTTTTATGTTTATCAGTATGCAACTGGTTTTGCAGCGGCTACCACATTGGCGCAAAATATTTTAGATGATGACCAGCAGCATACTGAAAATTATTTAAATTATTTACGTTCTGGGAGTTCAGATTATCCAATCAACATCATGCGGCATGCAGGCGTCGACATGGAGCAAACCACGTATTTGGAAAGGGCTTTTAATATTTTTGCACGAAGGTTGCACGAATTAGAAGGATTACTGAAATGATCATTGCTTTTATTCGTTAATTTCTACATTCACTATTTCACCACAAAAAATCCTGCTTAGCTGACATGCAATCAATATTGCAAGCTTGCTAACCAGGATTTTTTATTGAAAAATAATAATATTCCAGTTTATTTAATTACCGCTGTCAATTCTAACCTTTAACGGAGTATGATTAGTTTTTAAAAAAGAATTGAGCTGTGTCTGATAACCGCAACTTTGTTCAATGAGTTCATTAGGTGCTTGCCCAGCAAAAATCTTTTTCAAAACACTGTAGGATTTACAGGCATCCATTGATATACCGCATTCATACCCCTTGACATTAAATAATACTACAGTTGGGTGATGTGAAACATTCATTTCTGCGGCTGTCTTTTGATCTTTAATGAATGAACGAGCCGTAAACTCTGAATTTCTGTCCTCTAAAAACATCTCGAGATCCAAGCCGCATTCTTTGGCGGCCGGTAAAGCTATCTGATCGGAATAATTGCAAAGGTCATTAACAGACAACATCTGTTTTTGTACATTTAATAAAAAGGCTCGTCCGCGTTTCTTCCCTTGAAAAAGAGCAGCCTTGAAATCTAATGCTGCGTGATAAATGCTTGTAACCAGTTTATTACGTTTAGCCAGATCATTTTGCGGTATGCCACTGAGCTTCATGATATCCGCTATGCTTTGCATATTGAGCAAAGGAATGAAACGAAAACGGATCTCCTGGTTTGAATCTTTCATCAACCGTAAGATATTCTGCTCAGCGTGATAACACACATCGCCTATCGGGTTAATAAACAAGTACATTTCTAACAAAATTGTTTCCTCCAAAAACTAACTGTCTTTTCTGTCAACATATTAACCTCACTTTACTTTAAATGCAAGCAAGTATTCTTGAATAATTCGTCACCTAAAAGGTGCTTAATTGCAGGACCTTTTTGACTAGTGAAACTAAAAACAAGAGATGACTGACTACCATTGAAATTAAAACCTTTTTCATTATAGTGAATGTTTTCGTAAATGAAAAGCAAAAGGCACTATTTTTTGGTATATACCAAAAAATTAATATTTAGATTTTTATTTTGTCAAAATAAGTTATGCAATTATTAAAGAAAAATTGAACTGAGCCAGAAAAAAATCACGCAATTGATTTGTAGTTGCAGCAAAATGCCACCTCAAAGCAGGGGTGCAAAATTCAAATGACCTGATAACTGTGGTAAACTAGTTGAGTATAATAAGCAGGTTTTAAAATATTCAAGCTAGCAGTCAACATGAAAATCAGCACTTAAGGGTTATAAAAATAATTACTATCGGTCATATAAGCCAATGTTCGAACGTATGAGTTTGGGTTGAAATTATCAAGCAGGGTATCCGGTTGATTTTTCGAGCAGCGTTTTTGTGGGCTGAGCTTTATTTTTATTAAAAAGAGGAAAAATATGAAGATCGAGATTTTTGCAAATGATGGTGAAAAGTCAGTTGCAGTAAAGCAACAACTGCATAAAAAACTAAGTGACCGCCATTTTACCTTTGATGCTAAAAACCCTGATATAGTGATCACAGTTGGAGGCGACGGCACACTCTTAGCAGCCTTTCACCACTATCAAAATCAACTTGAAAAGATTCGTTTTGTCGGTGTCCATACCGGACATTTAGGTTTCTATACAGATTGGCGTGATGATGAGATCGACGATTTGGTCGTTAGTTTGCAATCCGATAATCGTCAATCTGTTTCATATCCTTTATTAGATGTACTTGTTAAATCACGTAAAACCGGTCAGACTACTCAATACTTGGCACTTAATGAGTCATCCCTTAGGCGAGTTGGACCTACAATGACAGCTGATGTCTACCTTGGCGGAGAGATCTTCGAACGGTTCCGCGGGGACGGGCTGTGCGTAGCCACACCAACAGGATCTACCGGGTATAGTAAGTCTTTGGGTGGAGCGGTTATCCATCCTGGCATGCCGGCTATCCAACTGACTGAGATCAGTTCAATCAATAATCGGGTTTTTCGGACTCTGAGTTCTCCTCTGGTTATTAGTGCCAACGATTGGGTGACATTGATCCCGATCGATCAGGGAAGTAAACAAGACTTTTTGCTGGCGGTAGACGCTCGCTATTATCATTCGCGGGATATCGCTAAAGTTTCCTACAAGGTCTCAAAGAAAAAAGTATATTTTGCGAAATATCGGCATAATGGTTTTTGGAATCGGGTCAAGAATTCGTTCATTGGTGATGAGAAATGAAATTAGAATGGCAATATTGTGGAACCAAACCAATGAAAGTCAAAACTTTTTTAAAACGGCAGCAAGTCTCTCGGCGCCTTTTATCCAAAGTTCGACATGAAGGCGGAGGAATTTTAATTGATGGGCAAGAAGGCAGAGCTGTCGATCAACTTCTGCCCGCGCAAACGATCACAGTCTTATTGCCTCCTGAACGTGGTCGAAAAGGTGAGATCGTACCTTCATTTGTACCAATCGAAATTATTTATGAGGATCGAGATATTTTAGTGATCAACAAACCGCCGCATGTCCCGTCAGTGCCCTCGGTTCTTTATCCTGGTGATTCGCTGGTCAATAGGATCAGCGGTTACTATCGAATTCGCGGTTATATGGGCGTGGTACCGCATATCGTCTCACGTTTGGATAGAGATACCAGTGGTTTAGTGCTGTTTGCTAAGCACCGTTATGCGCATTCTTTGTTAGACAAGCAGATGCAACAAAGGCAGATCATTAAAGAATACTTGGCGTTGTTGACTGGTGAGATTCCTGAAGAAAATGAATTTGATATTACTGCGGCGATCAAACGCGATCCAAATAGCTTGTTTAAACGGCAAATTTCTCAGACTGGCCAACAAGCTTTCACGCATATCAAATGTTTGCAAAGCGGCTCGCTGGGTTCGCTGTGTTTGGTGACCCCTAAGACAGGCAGAACACACCAGATCCGGGTTCATTGTGCCAGCATCGGACATCCTTTGCAGGGTGACACGATGTATGGAAAACAAGCTCATCAGCATTTAGACCGGCAAGCACTGCATTGTTGGCGACTGCACTTTAAGCAGCCGCTGACAGGTAAAATGTTAGCTTTTAGCGCACCACTGCCGCCAGATATGTATAATTATTCCAAGAACATCTAGAAGAGGTACCCAAAAAATGGCTGATCAGCAAACGAAAAATGTAGATAAAACTGGGCGGATCGTAAAATTATTGAGAAGTCAGAAGGCTAAATTATTTCGGCGGGAATACTTGGATCTGCATGTTCACGAACAAGCGCAAATTTTTTCCAAATTGAGTAGAGCATTAAGAAATCGGGTCTATCGTTATTTGACTGCGACCGAGGTCGGAGATATGTTCGACGCCATTGAGGAGGAACCACAAGAAGTAGTCAAATATTTTAAAGAAATGCCCGTTGAATATGGGGCTGCGGTGATCAATGAGATGTATACTGATAACGCAGTCGATATCTTAGCGTACGCGCAAAATAAAGATCTTACCCGTTATTTGCTCGCTTTACCAGAAGAACGCTCGGCAGAGATCCGAGAATTGTTGCATTATGAGGATAAAACTGCCGGTGCTTTGATGACAACTGAATACGTTGATATCTTGGCTGACCAAGATATTAGTTCTGCCATTAAAGATATTCGTTCTGAAGCAACAGAGGCTGAGCTGATTTATTATGCATACGTGGTTACCGACGATAACGAATTGATCGGTGTCGTTACTTTAAGAGACTTATTGACTAACCCTGAAGAAACGCAGATATCTGAAATTATGACAGCACCGGTGATCTCGGTGACTGTGGATGAAGACCAAGCAGCCGTTGCCCAAAGAGTGCGGGATTATAATTTTGTCGCTCTGCCAGTAGTTGATTATGCCAGCAAAATGGTTGGAATCATCAATGTTGATGATGTTATCGATGTTATCGATGAAGAAAATGCTGGGGAGTTTTCAGGACTTGCTGGTGTTGATACAGAGGAGACCCCAGATGATCCTTTCCACTCATCTATCAAAAGGTTGCCTTGGCTAATTATTTTACTATTGCTTGGAATGTCTACCACAACATTGATCAATCATTATGAAGGGCTCATTTCTCAAGCTAGTATTTTAGCAGTGTTTGTTTCCCTAATCACTGGTACTGCAGGTAACGCAGGTACTCAAAGCTTAGCGGTTGCAATTCGTGGATTATCAAACGCGGAAGAAAAAAAGTTTGCCGGTTTGAAAATGGTTTTTCATGAACTGGTTACAGGCATCTCCGTTGGTTTAGTGACTGGTTTAACGATCTTTGTAATAGTGGGATTATGGAAAAGTAATTTCATTTTGGGATTTGTCATTGGGATATCAATGGGGATCGCAATAATGGTCGCCACAGTGGCTGGAAGTATCATCCCGCTTTTGATGGACCAGCTCGGGGTAGATCCTGCAGTTGCTTCTGGACCATTTATTTCTACATTAAGTGATTTGACTTCGGTTTTGATCTACTTTAATATAGCTCATTCATTTCTCAAGTTTTTCTTAAATACTTAAAAAAGCATTTCTCAAAGTCTTTTGCGTTGAGGAATGCTTTTTAAATATTATTATCCAATGTAGTGGATAGGGGACGTTCCACAATTTGAGTGGTCTTAGTTGAGCGAACTGTCACGCAGGATCAATTTAACACCGTGAGTGATCATTTTTGGAATAAATATTTCCCCAGATCTTTTAAGTTGTGCATTCAATAATGTGACAGCAGATGCACCCATTTCTGCGGTATACACATGCACACTGCTTAACCGCGGGTAGGCAAACTGTGCTAAAGATGAATCGTTAAAAGAAATTATACTAATTTCTTGCGGGATCTGGATCTTTTGCTCTTGCAACGCACGCAAAGCGCCTACAGCCAGAGAGTCATTGGCCATAAAGAAAGCTTGTGGTAAGTCGTGTTTTAAATCTGACAATGCTGCTTGCATCATATGGTAACCTGCATCCAAGGTAAATTCTCCGACAAACACATAGTGCGGGTCATATCTTTGATCCGCTGTTAAAATTTTTTTGAAAGTCGTAAACCTGGGATCGAGTAAACTTTCCTTGCTGTCGGAAGTATGTTCTTCCCCAGCCAACATGCCGATCTTAGTTTGTCCCATGGCTAAGAAATGATGTAAAGCAGCAGCTACACCAGTGGAGAAATCAGGGAGGACACAACTGTACCCTTGCGCCAAGGTGTTGCTGTCCACAAAGACAATATTATCTGATAATCGACCAAGCTGCTTGATTTGTTCTGAGCTAAATTTTCCGAGCGCTAGGATCCCGGCACAGTCAGCTGCTTTTTCTAATGGATCAGTATGAAAAAGGCGGGTAATTCGATATCCCAGTTTTTTAGCCGTTTTTTCTATCCCTTCGCGCAGGGAAAAATAATACAAGTCATTCAATTCCTGCTGTTCCGTGTACCACTCGATGAGAGCAATAGTTTTGTGTGCAGCTTTTTTTGTAGCGCGCTGAGGAGTTTTAGTGTAATTGAGGTGATGTGCAGCTTTAAAGATCCTTTGTTTTGTACCAGTACCGGCCGACATTGTTTTGTCATGATTCAAAACACGCGAGACCGTGGCCGGTGATACTTTGGCTAATTTTGCGATGTCTTTGATGGTTGCCATACTTACACACCCCTTTTTTTCTTGAATATACTTCTATTTTAGCATAGTAAAAGTGTAAGTAAACAAATTAGTAAAAGTTGAAAATTTTAGTAAAACAAGGTAGAATGAAAGATGTAAAACGGTTACTTAGAAATGACAGGAGGATCTTAAATTATGGATAAACAATCACTTATCGAGGAATTTTCTAAAATTTACGGAACAAAGCCAGCTGCTGAATATTTTTCGCCCGGTCGGATCAATTTGATCGGTGAACACACGGATTATAATGGTGGCCATGTTTTTCCCTGCGCCATTTCTTTAGGCATTTGGGGTGCCGCTCGCAAACGGTCTGACCGCAAGCTTCGGTTTTATTCCGGTAATTTTGCAGATTTAGGCGTGATCGAAGCTGATTTGGATCAATTGAAATATGCCAAGAAAGATTCATGGGCTAACTATGCTAAAGGAATGATCAAATTCATTCAATCCGAAGGCGAAAAGTTGACTTCAGGACTTGATGTTTATGTTAATGGCAATATTCCTAATGCTTCAGGTTTGTCCTCCTCAGCCGCACTGGAAATGCTGATTGGTTTAATAGTTGATGATCAATTTGAGCTTCATTTGGAACGACTGAATTTGATCAAGCTGGGAATGAAGACTGAAAACGAATTTATCGGTGTCAATTCTGGGATCATGGATCAGTTTGCAGTCGGCATGGGTCAAAAGGACCATGCAATTTTACTGGATACAAACAACCTTGAATATCAAATAGTTCCGTTAGATTTAAAAGACCATGTTATTATTATTATGAATACGAACAAGCGGCGGGAATTAGCTGATTCCAAATACAATGAGCGGCGAGCCGAATGTGAAAAAGCCGTGAGTGAGTTACAGACTGAATTGAATATCAAGTCATTAGGTGAATTGGATGCAAATACTTTTGATGAGTACTCCTATTTGATAAACGATGGGAATCGCCTGAAACGAGCACGTCATGCAGTATTGGAAAATGAGCGGACCTTACGGGCAGAAAAATTACTCCAAGAAGGGAAGTTGGAGGAATTTGGCAGATTGGTCAATGCGTCTCATGTTTCTTTGGAATATGATTATGAAGTAACCGGTAAGGAATTAGACACATTAGCTCATACAGCCTGGCAACAGCCTGGCACTTTGGGTGCACGAATGACCGGTGCTGGTTTTGGCGGTTGTGCTATTGCTTTAGTGGCTAAAAGCCAAGTAGATGCATTTGAAAAAAATGTTGGTGAAAAGTACACTGATGTCATCGGATATGCACCGTCATTTTATGAAGCAGAAATCGCCGATGGCACCAAAGTACTCTAATAAAAACTAAAGATTTAGAACATGGTGCAAGAAATGTGGGCGGAGATTGTTTAGGAAAGCGGGTTAGTTCAAAAGTGCAGGTGAGAGAAGCATGACAGAAAATAAGTTAGTTGTTAATTTCGTGGATCAGGTCATCAAGAATAGTGACTTTGAAACAATCGACCACATATATTTGACAAATTACGTCTTACGTTTGGTAGGAGATGAGGCTTTAAAGGCGAACACTACTAAAACTTCTTTGATCGAATTGAAAGACGAGTTGGTCGGACAAGCACAAAAAAATGGTAAGTGCGGGTCGACTCATGATGAGCAAGATATTATATCTGCCCAGTTAATGGAATTGATCGTACCAAGTCCTGGTGTGACCAACCGCCGTTTCTGGCAGACTTATAAAAATGATAGTCCAGAACAAGCGATCCAAAATTTTTATGCCTTGAGCCGGAAAAGTGATTACATTAAAACGCGGTCTATTGCTAAGAACATTTATTTTACGGCAGGTACAGCTTATGGGGATTTGGAGATCACGATCAATCTTTCAAAACCGGAAAAAGACCCGAAACAAATTGCACTAGCAAAAAAGCAAAAATCAACAGGATACCCTTTGTGTCAACTTTGTTTGGAAAACGAAGGCTACCTTGGGCGGATCGGTTATCCGGCACGCAGTAACCATCGCGTGATCCGTTTTGATATTGGCTCTGAACATTGGGGCTTTCAGTATTCCCCATACGCATATTTTGGTGAGCACTGCATTTTCCTTGATACCAGGCATCATGGGATGAAGATCAATAAGGAGACATTTGGCAGGTTACTGACTATTATTGAAAAATTCCCAGGTTATTTTGTCGGCAGTAATGCGGACCTGCCCATAGTTGGCGGCTCTATCTTGACCCACGAACATTATCAAGGTGGGCACCATGTTTTTGCCATGGAGGAGGCTCCGATAGAAAAGCCATTGCACTTTACAGGTTATGATAATGTCCAGGCAGGCATCGTCAAGTGGCCGATGTCTGTGGTCCGGCTGCAAAGCACTTCCAAGGAAGATTTGATCGAACTGGCAGATAAAGTTTTGAGTGATTGGCGTAATTATAGTGATGAGAGTGTCGGGGTGCGTGCTTTTACGGGAAACGAGGCACACCACACCGTAACTCCGATAGCTCGTCATCGCGGTAAAAAATTAGAACTTGATCTCGTTTTGCGCGATAATCAGACTTCCAATGAATTTCCGGACGGGGTTTTTCATCCACATCCAGATGTCCAACATATTAAGCAGGAAAATATTGGCTTGATCGAGGTAATGGGCCTGGCGATCTTACCGCCACGTCTAAAAGACGAACTTATAGAAGTAAAGAAGTATTTGTTGGGTGACCCAAATAAAATTGCTGACTATCATTTACCATGGGCTAAAGATATCAAAAAGAAACACTCCTCATTGACAAAGGAAAACGTTGAGGAGGTCTTGCAAGAAGAGCTGGGAAAAGTGTTCGCTCGTGTATTACAAGATGCTGGGGTTTTCAAAAGGGATGTCAAAGGGCAAGCTGCCTTTATCAGGTTTGTCAGCCACGTTGGCCTTGATCAATAACGGTTAAGTATCTATCGTGGTAATCATTACGGAACCAGTTTTTTGTTGGCCTCAGTCATAATGATTCTTTGAAACTAAGACTTAGTAAAACTTAAAAAGCCGGCGCTGAAGAAGAAATAATTCCTCAGCACCGGCTTTTATTTTTAAATTTACTTGTTTCTTCATACTATTTGAGAACCGTGCACTTGTGAGACACCTAATTCACGAGCAATTTCAGCGCAGTTTTCAGAAGTAATTCCCCCACCGGGAAGAAGGGTGATCCTTCCATCAGCATAAGCAATTAATTGTTTCAGGTGCGGTAAAGTTTTAGAAATTGGCTCAGTCAACGGGCCTCCATGAGTCAAAATGCGTTCGTAACCCTCTGCCACAGCCCAATCGATTGTTTGCTTTTGCTTGTCAAAATTCATTTGGTCAAATGCCATATGAAAAACGAGCTGCATTCCTCCAGCGGCGGCCGCTAATTGTTTCATGGCATCAAGATCAAGTTGATCACCTGGTGTTAGGACACCAAAGGAAATCCCGTCGGCGCCAAGAGCCTGGGCTTCAAAAATGTCAGCTTCCATGATCTTGATTTCTGTGTCTGTGTAGACATAATTACCTTTTCTGGGACGGATCAAGACGATTACGGGGACACCATGTTCATGACAGTAATTAATTGCTTCTGCAATCACACCCTTACTGGGCGTCGTGCCACCAACGGCAAGATTGTCGCACAACTCGATTCGGGCAGCACCGGCCCGGATCACTGCTGGGATGTCCGTAAAATTTTCAACGCAAGCTTCTTTTAGCAGCAAAATGTCACCTCCTCTGGCAAAATATTGTGAACCAATTACTTTTCTGTGCCTGCAAAACAGACGCATACACCCTCTGGAACAGGGATATCTTTTTGCACACAGGTTAATTTGCCTGTGTCTTGGTCGCGAGAGTAGAGGGTAGCATTGTCTGTATTTTGGTTAGCACAGACAACAAATTTTTCGGAAGTGTCTAAAGAAAAATCACGCGGGAAAGAGCCCTGAGTCGAGATTTGTTGGATCAGTTGTAAGTGGTAGTTTTGCTGAACTGCAAAGACGGCCAGTGAATCATAACCGCGATTGGATACGTAAACAAATTTTCCATCTTCCGAGATCTTGACGGCGGCAGCACCATTGTGCTCTGTCCAAGAATCCGGGATAGTTTTGAGCGTTTGCAAGACTTTAAAGGTACCTGTTGTTGAGTCATATTTTAAAGTGCTGATCAAACTGGAAAGCTCACCCACTAAATATGCGTACTCCCCATCAGGTGAAAAGGTAAGATGACGTGGTCCAAAACCAGCCTCTGTCGGCAATACACTGTTCTCCTTTAGCTTTCCTCCCGCTAAGATGTCATAAACATAAACTTTGTCACTTCCGAGGTCCACCGCAACCAAGCGGTTATCCGGTGTAAGATCCGTAAAGTGAATATGAGCGCTATCTTGTTCAGCTCGTGGACCGTGCCCCGTCACGGTCACAGCATCAGTTTGTGTCAGCGTGTGATCTGAGTTGATCCGATAAACCAGGATCTCACCCTTATGGTAATTAGCTGAAAAAACCAATTGGCGCCTTTCATCAAGCCCAATATAGCAAGGACTAGCTCCCTCGTGGAGAATATCGTTATTTTCGATGAAATCATCATTATTGATTTGATAACTGGCAATACCACCTAAATTACCCTCGGTGGAAATTGTCAGCAGATCAGAAGCTTTGGTCAAGCGCAGGTAAGTCGGGCCTCCAAGATCAATTGCGAGGTGGGGGCTGCTCACTTTGTTTCGTTTTGTGTCCAATACTGCTTCATAAATACCAAGACTAGTTTTTTTGGTATATGTACCAAAAAATAATTTTTCTTTCATGACTTTCTAGTGCACTTCCTTTCAACACATAAAAGTATAGCATTCAATTTGTTTGTCGTCTGTATATCTTGTTTCATTGTAATAAAACATTTTAATCTCTAGTGTCTATATTAACGATGATATTTTATTTGGAAATATGCTAAAATAGCTGTTGAATCAACTTACAAGGGAGAGAGTGAATTAATGCTTAAAACAAAGGTGACTTCGATCGGCAAACATGCTAGTTCCAAAGATGACGGGTTAATAATCATGTTTAATGATACAGCTTCTGACAAATTACGTGATGTCTCCCTCATACATGAATTAGTACCTGCATTTAAACAGAAGTATGACTTAGCAGCGGGCGAAAAAGTTTCTTTTGATAGTCAAGAATATGACATCACATACGTTGGGCCATTAGTCAAGAGTAACTTATTGTCTATTGGGCACGTAATTTTTGATTTCCATAATATTCCCGAGCATCCACGCGCAAATACTATTTATTTAAAACCAGCGGGAGATCCAGATGTTAATGTTGGGACCATCGTTAGATTTGGGATCAAATAAATTAAAAAGCTCCTAACATTGACACGTCCTTACTTAATAGCTTTAAAAAGCTAAACAATATAGGACGTCTCAAGTGTTGGGAGCGTATTTTGTGTTGACTTATAGTTAAAACATTTCACCGTCGCCATTAAAGATCGAATTTTTAACGATCACGTAGTCGACCTTACGTAAAGCGCTCAATGAACGACCACCCGCATATGAAATAGAAGATTGCAGGTCTTCTTGCATCTCGCGCAAGGTTTTTTTGATGCTGCCGCGGTAAGGAACTAAAAGCTTTTTGCCTTCGACATTTTTGTACTCGCCTTTTTGATATTCAGAAGCAGATCCAAAATAGGTTTTGAATTTCTCACCATTATCTTCTACGACGCCTCCTGGAGTCTCTTCATGGCCGGCAAATAACGAACCGATCATCACCATTGAAGCCCCAAAACGTACTGACTTGGCGATGTCTCCGTTATTTCTGATGCCGCCGTCCGCAATGATCGGTTTGCTGGCAGCTTTAGCACACAATCTAACAGCAGCTAATTGCCATCCACCTGTCCCAAAGCCAGTTTTTAGCTTGGTTATGCAGGCTTTTCCAGGGCCAATACCAACTTTGGTAGCATCAGCACCAGCATTTTCCAATTCACGCACGCCTTCAGGTGTACCGACGTTGCCTGCGATCACAAAAGACCCAGGTAATTTCTTTTTTATATAGTGGATCATTTTGATCACAGAATTTGCGTGACCATGTGCGATGTCGATCGTGACGTATTCCGGGATAAAATCCCCTTCACTTAATTCATCGATGAATTCATATTCCTCTTGTTTAACGCCGACTGAGATCGATGCAAACAAACCAAGAGCATGCATTTTTCTTACAAATTTGTTTCTATTTTCATTGCCAAAACGATGCATAATATAAAAATAGCCGTTTTGTGCTAGCCAGATAGCTAGGGCTTCATCAATGATCGTAGCCATATTGGCTGGAACTACCGGGATCTTAAAAGTCATTGGTCCAAATTTAATAGTTGTATCGGCCTGTGAACGACTATCGATGATACATTTATTAGGAACAAGCTGAATGTCCTCGTAATCAAAAACTGGCATGTTTATCCCTCACATTCTTAATAGTGGCTGTTTTTTAGAAACATTCGTTCTTGAAATTTCATTCTCGCCACAAACATTTGAATTCTACCCGATTTGTTAGGGAAAGTCAAATTAAAAATTCCTGATTTTGAAAATTGTTCGTCTTTTGAGGGCAAAATTGGTTATATTATTGCGTGACATTCTTAAAAACTGGTCAACTTGTTAATTTGAGGAGATTTCATTAAGTTTTACAACAATTTGACTGGAGAACGCCTTCCAGAAGTAAAGACGAATTTTTCGCGACAAGAGGAACTATTGGGTTTGTCTTCAGTGGTCCATTAGTTTTTGGAATTTATAATATTTATGCTAGTTTGAAAAAATTTCCAACTATAATACAATTAAACTGTTAGGAGTGTCGGGGTAATTATGGGAAAGAAAAAGAACAAACAGCCAAAGAAAACCAATGAAGAACGTATTTTGGACGAAAATGATATAACTTTTACCGAAATACAATTTAACTGGTTGAGCGGTAAGAAAACAGCATTGGAGAAAGCCGCTGCGGCTGGCATCAAAAAAGACAGTATACTGAAAACGATCGTGTGTCATGGTAGTGATGGTCCAAGGGATTATTTAGTTGTCTGTTTGCCGATAATTGAGGAGATCGACCTCAAGTTGGTGGCACGGGAACTAAATAAAAAGCAGGTGCATCTCGCTGATAATAAAAAACTGATCAGTATTACTGGATATATCCACGGAGCTAATACCCCAATTGGGATCCATGCCACTAAGAAATTTCCCGTCTATTTTGATCAACGTCTTCGTAACATGTCAGAGGTCTGTGTGTCGGCAGGCAAGGTTGGCAGATCAGTTCGGTTGAAACTCGATAGTTTAGTCAAACTTGTCGCCGGGAAGTTTATCCAAGTTTCTGATAATAAAGATTAGTATAGGGAGAAATTTATATGAAGAAAATTGAACGGGCAGCCATATTCGTAGAGCAGCACTTAGCTCTTTTTAAGTGTCCTGTTTGTGGCGGTCCTTTCGTTTCGGTCAAAGATAATAGTATAGTGTGTCAAAAGAAGCACAGTTTTGACCTGTCTCGTAAAGGTACACTGTTTATGATCACTCACAAGGTGGCAAGCGAATATGATAGTGGTCCCATGTGGAAGGCTCGTAAGAAGATGCTGTTTTTAGGGATGTTTGACCCAATCATCGCAGCTATCACTAAGCAGCTCCCATATGGTAAGAAGCAAACTATCCTTGACGTTGGTGCAGGCGAGGGAACTCCTGCTGCTAAGATAAAAGCAGCTCGGTCGGATGTCAATGATACTGTGATGGGGGTAGATATTTCTAAAACTGCTGTTAGCCTAGCCACTGATCATCCCAATAGAAATTTCTATTGTGTGGCGGATCTGGCCGCACTTCCCTTGGCAAAAAACTCTTTTGATGTGCTGACGGATATTTTTTCTCCAGCAGCTTACAGTGAGTTCAAACGAGTCTTAAAGCCAGGAGGAACAATATACAAGGTCATCCCAAATAGTGAGTATTTAAAGGAACTGCGGGCCTTGATGTATTCTGAGGAAAGTAACCATCGGACCTACGAAAACTCTGATGTTCTGGCTTTATTCGCGCAAAATTTTCCTGATTTTTCAACTCAGAAGATCAAATATATTTTTACTTTCCCTGTTGAAGATTTCAAATCTTTGATTTTAATGACCCCTTTAAGTTGGGGAGCCAGCCCAGAACTAAAAAATCATCTGCTTGACCACCCGTTGAGCCAGATAACTGTTGATGTTACACTGTTGACCGCTGTCAATAGCTGAACACTAAACTGTGGAAAAGAGCCTTGACTTCGGCAGTTCAGACAACTAATTTTGAAATTATTTAATGAAGGGGTTGCAAGGCTGATATATCAATGTTAGAGTGTTGTTAAGGAAATATTTTGGTAGTGAATGTTCTATGTTGCAGTTACTACTGAGATTATTTCATTAACGCAGCTGGTCGCAGTGCTTGCACCGAATGGCTGCGCTTTTTTTGAGCTCTCATTAATTAAAATTTGATAATTCAAAAATGTAAAGGAAGGATCTATCATTGACTAACCATATTGTATTATTTGAACCATTGATGCCTGCCAATACAGGAAATATAGCGCGCACATGCGCTGGGACGAATACAGAGCTGCATTTGATCGAGCCCTTAGGTTTTTCGACAGAGGATAAATACTTAAAAAGAGCGGGGCTCGATTATTGGGACCACGTGAAGATCACTTACCATAAAAATTTGGTAGATTTCATCCAAACTATTCCTGATTTAGAGCACCTTTATCTTGTTTCCAAATTTGCGAAACATTCGTATACAGATATCGATTATGAAGACACCAGTAAAGACTATTACTTTTTATTTGGAAAAGAAACCACAGGATTACCTGAACCGTTTATGCGCAAATATCCAAAAAAATGTATTAGAATACCGCAAAATGATGACCATATTAGAGCACTCAATCTTTCAAATTCTGCAGCTATTGTTATATACGAAGTGGTGAGGCAGCAAGGCTTTCCGGAGTTAGAAACAAGTCACCAGTACGAAAATGATAAGTTGAAATAAGCTTGATTTTGTTGTTATCAGTACAAAAAGATTTCCATTTAGTTATCCGTGAAGGAGATTTTTGAACCGATTAAGAGTGCCCGCACAAATGTTCTAATAGATTGAAAATATGTTATACTTACGGGGAAGTACAGCGAAAATAAAAAATATTTCAGAAAGGAATTTTAACGTGGCTAGAAGAAAGAAAACGACACGCCGCAAACAAACAAAAAAGCAAAAACAGGAAATGACTACCAGAATTTCCGGCACAATTTTAATAGTACTTGGTTTGGCGGGCGGTTTTCGCCTCGGAAATATAGGGATTCTTTTGGCCAATTGTTTTCGGCTTATATTAGGTGATGTCTTCTTGCTGGGAGCATTGATCGTTGTGGTACTAGGAATATATATGCTGGTTTTCGCCAAGTATGTTAGGCCGGAGCCTAAATTTCTTTGGGGCGGGGTTTTGATCATCTTGAGTGCCATCTTGTTTTTGAGTACCTATCTTTTTGGACGGCTCGACTTGCACACTGATTTTTTGCGGGTGACATGGCAGTATTTAAAAGCTGATATAGTTACTAATAGTGCCGGCAGTGCTGTTGGCGGCGGATTGATCGGCGCAGGTTTGTATCAGGTGACCTACTTCCTGGTTTCACAAATTGGCAGTTATGTTGTCAGTGTGCTGTTGCTTGTATTAGGTTTATGTTCAATCTTTGGGGTATCACTCGGCCAGGTGATCGACTTTTTGGGTGTTTGTTTATACTACGTGGCGGTTTTCGGAAAAAAAGCCTGGTTATGGTTAACTTCTGTAGCGAAAAGCAGCGTGCCTTGGTTGAAACGGCGGCGCCGTCGCTTACAAGAAAATGTGCAACAAAATTTTTTTGATCAAGAAGATCAACCAGCGAGTCAGGGCACTGAAAAGAAAAATAAACAAGTAAAAGTTGAGAACAACAGCGATACTGATCAACCTGCAGCGAGGGATGAAGGCAGCTTGACAAAAGGTTTGCCTGCTGCACATGCAACCGATGATCCAGCTCTGTGGAATGAAAACAGTGAAAAGAGCGGAAAAATTGGAACTAGCAGTCACAAAGCGCATCCCACCAGTCCTGACTATGAATTACCAGACGTGAGTTTACTGCGCGATGTAGCACCAACCGATCAGACAAATGAAAAGAAAACTTTGCATCGAAATCAGGAAGTCTTGAAAAGGACTTTTAAGAGCTTTGGGGTCGATGTAGAATTAAAAAATACAATTTTAGGCCCCACAGTCACCAAATACGAGCTGCATCCTGCGATCGGTGTTAAAGTTTCTAAGATCGTTAATTTGTCAGATGACCTTGCCCTTGCTTTGGCAGCTAAAGATATTCGAATCGAAGCTCCTATTCCAGGGAAATCGTTGATCGGGATCGAAGTTCCTAACCGGCAGGTGGCAACGATATCTTTTAAAGATGTGATCAGTTCAATGAAACCTGACCCTGATAAGCCGTTACAAGTTCCTTTGGGCCGTGATGTGTCTGGCAATTTAGTCACCGCGGATCTTACGAAGATGCCCCACTTGTTGATCGCGGGTTCGACGGGTAGCGGGAAATCTGTTGCCATCAACGGGATCATTACAAGTTTGTTAATGAACGACACACCGGACCAAGTTAAAATGATGTTAGTCGATCCTAAAAAAGTTGAATTAGGCGTTTATAATGAAATTCCTCATTTACTAACGCCGGTGGTGACTGACCCGAAAAAAGCTGCACGTGCTTTGCATAAACTGGTTTCTGAGATGGAGCGGCGCTATGAATTGTTTGCCAATACAGGTCAGCGTAATATCAAAGGATATAACCAAATGATCAGACGGCAAAACAGGGCTCAGAAAACTTCAGAACCGACAATGCCATATGTTGTAGCTATCGTTGATGAATTATCCGATCTGATGATGGTAGCATCTAACGAAGTGGAAGATGCGATCATTCGTTTAGCGCAGATGGCGCGAGCTGCGGGAATCCACATGATTATCGCCACCCAACGTCCATCAGTAGATGTTATTACCGGTCTGATCAAAGCTAATGTTCCATCTAGGATGGCGTTTGCGGTCTCCTCCGGGACAGATTCACGGACTATTATAGATCAATCTGGGGCAGAAAAATTATTGGGCCGCGGAGACATGCTCTTCTTGCCTATGGGGATGAATAAGCCTTTGCGAGTACAAGGAGCTTTCATTTCAGATAAAGATGTCCAAAATGTTGTTGATTTTGTTAAAAAGCAGCAAAAGGTTGCTTATGATGATTCCATGACTGTTTCCGATGAGGAAGCCAATGATGGGGGTGGAAGTCAGGAAGAAGACGAGCTTTTTTCCCAGGCAGTGGACTTTATTACTCTCGAGCAAAAGTGCAGCATTTCCTTACTGCAGCGGAAATTCAAAATCGGCTATAACCGCGCTGCTCGCATTGTCGATCGGATGGCCGAAAAGGGAATGGTTGGCCCGCAAGAGGGCAGCAAACCGCGACAAGTTTATTTAAAAAAAGACGATAATTAAAAGAAATTAAACCGTTTTTGGTAAGGGGCAGCTGCGCCATACTTGTTAAAAACGGTTTTTTGTATAGATATTTTGCAAGGAGAAGTAAGTTTTGGCAGATTCAAAATACAGTGAGCCACTAGGCGATAAGTAGATTGGTGTTGATAATTATTTTGATATTTTGTGCTTGTTTGATGCAGGGAAACATTTGTTTTCTCACGCATCATTTTCTTAGCGGCGATTTCCTTTTTTGATAAAGATGTCATTATCATGATAAGAATGGCCAGATGAGTCAAAAAAGCAATTAGTTGGTGTTTCGCAGGCGGTCTGCACACAGCTTTAAAAGTCTAATATTTGCGTTGTTTTTCTGTGTCATTTCAACTAATATATACAGTTGTAGCATCTTGAAGCGGCGAGGAGAATTGAGAATATTTGAAACTGAATAATGGCGTCAATTTGACGGTTAAAACTACTAACAAATATAAAACAAATAAGATATTGATCTCTTTTACGACCAATATTAAAGACTCTAGAGAAATTACTGCAAGAACTTTGTTAGCTGACCTGCTAGAAAGTTCGAGCCAACATTTACCCACTCAACAAAAAGTGGCTTTGACATTATCAGAAATGTATGGGGCGAGTTTTGGAACCTCTGTCAGCAGGTACGGACAGGTTTATGGGGTAAATTTTATTATCAATGTCGTTAATGATAAATTTTTGCCGGTAGAAAATAATCTCTTACGTAAGGCATTTTCTTTTTTAGCTGAGATGATCTTTGCACCTCAGATCAAAGGAGGAAAGTTTCAGTCGGACATTTTTAAGATCCAAAAGACAAATCTGTTTGAATACCTGAATTCTTTAGGTGATAATAAGCAAGGCAAAGCCCTAACCCAAATGAATGCTTTGTATTTTCGTGACGCTTTGCAGCAAATTCCGCCAGTCGGACAGGTCGCTGACTTGGCCGATATAAATGAGAAAAATATGGCCAGCTATTATCAGAAAATGGTAACAGAGGATCGGGTAAACGTAGTTGTTTCCGGAGCAGTGGACCAAGATGAAGTTTTGAAGGCTGTAGACACCCTTCCTTTTGTAAAGAGAGGGCAAAAAGCGTTGAGCTTGTTTTATTCACAGCCTCGCGCTAATAATATCAAAGAAAAAAAAGACAAAGAAAAAGTTAGTCAAAGCAAGTTAAATCTTGCTTATAACCTGCCGGTAAAATTTTCTTCTTCCGATCGTTTTGCAGCGATGGTTTTTAATGAGCTTTTCGGAGGGTCAGCTTTATCATTACTTTTCCAAAATGTGCGCGAAAAAAATAGCTTAGCTTATTATGCTGAAAGTGATCTCGACTTATTTCGCCAAGAAATGTGGGTCCAAACAGGGATCCAACCGAAGGATAAAGATCTGGTCTTAAATTTGATTGCTGAACAGTTGCAAAGCATTCAGGCTGGTGACATTGATCTGACTTTATTAAAGAAGATCAAGAGCGGTATGGTCAACGGGTATATTGGCAGAATGGATGATCAATCTGCAGTTTTGAGTAAAGCTTTATCGGGGGATCTGCTTGGAATTTTAACCTCTGAAAAAGATTGGCTTGACGGGGTTGTTGGCGTTCAACTAAAGGATGTTGTAAGAGTTGCTCGTTTAGTTCGTTTGCAAGCTGTATATTTCTTGGATGGGGGTCTTTAGAAGATTTGCAAAAGATAGTTTATCCGCAATTTAATGAAACATTGTATCGAACCGTCCTTCCTAACGGATTGATGGTAAATTTGTTGCCGCGTCGGGGCTTTCATAAAACTTATTCGATCTTCTCGGCTAATTATGGATCCATTGATACGAAATATACTGACAAATTAGGGCGAAGCAGGGAAGTACCCTCTGGAACTGCTCATTTTTTGGAGCATAAATTATTTGAAAAACAAGACCATGATGCTTTCGATATTTTTGGTGATTATGGTGCTGATGCTAATGCCTTTACTAGTTTTACTAAGACTAGTTTTCTTTTTTCCACCACTATTCATTTAAATGAATGTTTGAATACCTTATTGGATTTTGTTCAAGAACCTTACTTCACTTCGAAGACTATCGAAAAGGAAAAGGGAATCATAGGCGAAGAGATCTCTATGTACGATGATGATCCTGATTGGCAATTGTTTGCTGGTCTATTGCGCAATCTTTACCCTAAAGATTCGTTGAGTATGGATATTGCGGGGACTAAAGAAACTATCGGTAAAATTCATGCGTCAACTTTATATGATTGTTATCATGAATTTTATCAACCTTCCAATATGGATCTATTTGTTGTAGGGGGTTTTGACTTCAATAGTGTATTGGAAACAATTGCCAGAAATCAAGGGGCTAAGAAATTCACTGCCATGCATGGTTCGCCAAAACTAACTGATTTTTTGGATGCATCAGGAACGGCGGTTTCAGACTATGACGAAAAGAGAATGGATGTTACGAGGCCCAAATCTATGATCGGTATCAAGGGCCTTAGTCCGCTCTCAACAGGGATTGAACGGTTGAAATATAAACTGGAACTAGAGCTTGGACTTCACCTTTTGTTTGGTGAATCGTCAACTCTTTTTCAAAGAATGTTTTCTCAAAGTATAGTTGATGATTCTTTTAGTTTTGAATTAGAGCTTGAACGAGGTTTTCATTTTGCATTGATTACTGCCGATACCATCCATTATGAGGAAATGGAAGAAGAGGTCACGAAAACCATTAACCAGTCGGAGGAGATTTTAGCTAGTGCACCGCAACAGTTGGATCTAGCTAAGAGAGAATTTTTGGGTCAGTATATTCAAGTCCAAAATTCATTGGAAAGTGTGGCCGACAGTTATGAGGGCAAACTTTTTGGACATGCTACTTTACTGGATTATGCTACCCAGATCCAGAAAATTGATTTGGCTAGCGTTATCGCCGCGATAAATAAATTTTTTGCTCCAAATGTGAGGACAACATTTAGAATTTTGCCGATCAATCAATAAGATGCTGCCCAACTTTTTGCTTTTTAATAGGCAAAATATTTTTTGCTGGTAACATAAAAGTCTGGCAGTGAAAATGCAGTTCCAGGATTTCCTTTGGCATTACCAGAATGCTTGTATGGTTGAGGTTAAATGGCGCTAATAGATAGCCGTATATGTTATTTTCGGTTGACTAAAATAATGATTTCTTAATGAAATGCTACAGTTGGGTATGTTATACTATTTTTGAGTGAATTTATATAAATTATGAACATGACATGGAGTAATAAAAGTGAACGAAATTGGACAAAAATTAAAAAGTGCGCGGGTCGAAAAGGGCCTGACGCTAGACGATCTGCAACAAACTACTAAAATTCAGAAACGGTATCTGATCGCAATTGAAGAAGATAATTTTGCGGCTTTACCGGGAACTTTTTATGTAAAAGCCTTTGTTAGGGAATACGCGCAAACTGTTGGCCTTAATGCGGATGATGTATTGGCAGAACTTGGTGATGAGGTGGGTACTGATCAAGGTTCAAATGTCACGAGCGATAAGTCGGCCTCACGGATGAATTTGCGTGAAAAAAACAAGGGTAATGAGTTGAGCAACGGACAAAAATTACTCAATTATTTGCCGACCATCGTGATCGTGGTAGTGGTGCTAGCTATCATCGGGACAGTTTTTGGAGTGTCTTATAATAACAAGCATGACGCACAAAAATCAGTTAATAGTGATGTTGAGGTTTCATCGGATGTTTCCAGCACTAAAAAAGCGCAGACTTCACACAAGAAAAGCGAGTCTTCTCACAAGTCAAAATCCAAAAAGACAGCTAAAAAAAGCAGTAAAGCTCGTGGTAATAAGAAGGCCAAACAAAAGTTGAGTTTGACTGCAAATTCGGGTGCTAGTTATACTTACACATTAACTAACGCACCAAAAAACAATAAAATTTCATTAAAGGTTTCTGGCGGCAACGCTTGGAGCTCGGTTTCAGTTGACGGCAGTCAATCCTGGCAAGATACACTTTCTGATGGTCAGTCCCATACAGTAAATGTACCCCAAGGGGCTTCCCGGATCCTGATCCAACTGGGGAATTCTAAGGCGACGTCTGTTAAGGTCAATGGCCATAAATTCGACTTTTTGAAAGATAATTCCACCCTGACAGTGCGGACGCTGAATATCCAGGTGGGTAATGGTTCCAATGGCAGCAACTCAGGCAGTAATACATCCTCTCAAACTGGTACCCAAGGTGTTGGAAATTCTCAGGGAGCAACGCAGAGCAGTGATGCAAGTAGTACTAATGGTGAGAATCAATAATTAAGGAGTGGAACGTATGAATTTGCCTAACAAATTAACGACTTTGCGGATAATTTTGATACCGGTTTTTATTTTACTTTTAGCACTTCCTTTAGATTGGGGTTCAGTGTCTGTCGCAGGAACATCGATTCCCGTTGTACAGCTTGTTGCGGCCGTTATTTTTGCAGGAGCTTCAGCCACTGACTTTGCTGATGGTCAGATAGCTCGGCGTCATCATTTGGTGACTAATTTCGGAAAGTTTGCTGATCCCTTGGCCGACAAGATGCTGGTAATGACAGCATTCATTTTTTTGGTAGAAATGGGGAAGGCGCCCGCTTGGATCATTTCGATCATTGTTTGCCGGGAGTTAGCGGTGACAGGTTTGCGTTTGATAGTTGTTGAAAATAATGGGCAGGTCATGGCTGCTGCCATGCCAGGCAAGATCAAGACTACATCACAGATGTTTTCAATTATATTTCTATTTTTAAACAATGTTTTCTTTGCAAATATTCACGTACCTCTGGGTGAGATCTTGCTTTATATTTGCTTATTCTTCACAATTTACTCAGGTTATGAATACTTCTATAATGCTCGCAGTGTCTTTGCTGATTCTTTTGGCAAATCAGAGTAACTTTGGCTGGCTGTATTGGCAAGAGGTCATCTTAAAATATATTTTTGCCGTTTTGAAAAAATCTAAAAACAATATAGATCTACGGATCGTCCCTAGTGAGCTTAAGCTGCTGGGGCTTTTTGATTCATTAAGAATAATATATTGTGTTATCTGGTAGTTTAGCGTATTTAATCAACGGATCCTCTATACTGAGGACAACTATGTGTTACGATATAATTCAAGTACAAATTGAAAAGAAGAAATTTTTTTTGAATTTTAAGTTTTTTGATCAAGAATCACTTAAAATACGTAATACTAATTGGAGGCATCGATCATGCATGCAGAAATAATTGCAGTGGGAACGGAAATGTTACTCGGTGAAATAATAGATACCAACTCTCAATATATTAGCGAAGGCCTGGCTGACCTTGGGATAGACGTTTATTATCACGACCTGGTAGGAGATAACGAAAGCCGAATGACAGAAGTGGTCAAATTAGCCGCAGCACGGAGTGACCTAGTTATTTTGTCCGGCGGCTTAGGTCCGACACAAGATGACCTTACCAAGCAAGTAGTTGCCGGCTATTTAAAGCGCAAATTAGTGGTCGACCAACCTGCTTTAACTAAAATCAAGGAATTTTTCACTGCGAGGAAAAGAGAACTTACTCCCAACAATAAAGTACAGGCAATGTATATTGATGGGGCATTACCCTTGCCAAACGAAGTGGGCTTAGCAGTGGGTAATTTCTATCGTTCACCACAGGGAGCGGATTTTTTGTTGCTGCCAGGTCCTCCGCATGAGATGGAAGCAATGTTTGACAAGACAGCTAAACCATTATTGGCAGCTCAATATAAACGAGATCAAGTTTTGAATACTCGGATACTCCGGTTTTTTGGAATAGGGGAATCTAATCTAGTCACTAAGTTGAACGATTTGATAGATGCTCAGGTCAATCCCACGATTGCTCCTTATGCTAAGGAAAACGAAGTTACTTTAAGATTAACTGCCTCTGGCAAGACGACTGAAGAAGGTCAAGGTATGTTAGATCAATTAGAAAAGAAAATTAGAGGAAGGGTGGGTCAATACATCTATGGATATGGGGAAAACAATAGTTTGCCTGCTGTGGTGGTCAATAAGATGATTCAGCGTGGTCTGACGCTGTCTGCTTCCGAGAGTTTAACAGGCGGCAGTTTTCAGGCTGCTGTCACTGCAATACCCGGCGCTTCTAACATCTTTCCGGGTGGTTTCGTTACTTACGCAGCGGAACAAAAAGAAAAAATGCTTGGGATCGATCCCGACCTTATCGAGCAGTATGGTGTGGTGAGCGCCGAAACCGCTAAGGCAATGGCTGATAATACGAAGTTGAAAGCTAAAACAGATTTTGCAGTTTCTTTTACTGGCGTGGCAGGGCCTGACGCATTAGAAGGGCATCCAGCTGGAACTGTGTGGATCGGTTTAGCCGGGAAGGATATCCCCACTACGGCAAAATTGTTTTCATTTCAGTATGATCGGCAGCATGTGCGGCACAGCGCAGTTATGACGGGATTTGCATTGCTGAATAATGCTTTAGAGAATACACATTTCAAACATTAGTTCGATTTTTCTTGCGTTTTTAGACAAATATCAGTATCATTAACTATAGTATTAAGCAGGAATTGCTTACTGGCAATTAAGGAGGATATGACTGTGGCTGATGCAAGACAAGCAGCATTAGATGCTGCATTAAAAAAAATTGAAAAAAATTTTGGTAAGGGTTCTATCATGCGAATGGGTGATAAGGCTGACACTCAAATCTCGACGGTACCTAGCGGTTCATTAGCTCTGGATGAGGCTTTAGGTGTGGGCGGTTACCCACGTGGAAGGATCGTGGAGATCTATGGCCCAGAAAGTTCTGGTAAAACCACTGTAGCCTTGCATGCTGTCGCAGAAGTGCAGGCTAATGGCGGGACTGCAGCCTATATTGATGCTGAAAATGCGCTGGATCCGGTTTATGCCACTGCTTTAGGCGTTAATATCGATGATTTGCTACTTTCGCAACCAGATACAGGCGAACAAGGATTAGAGATAGCTGATGCTTTGGTTTCATCTGGGGCAGTCGATATTGTAGTTATTGATTCAGTAGCTGCTTTGGTTCCGCGAGCTGAAATTGAAGGCGAAATGGGAGATGCCCATGTCGGTTTGCAAGCACGGCTGATGTCGCAGGCTTTAAGAAAACTTTCGGGAACGATCAGTAAGACTAAAACTATCGCAGTCTTTATTAACCAGATCCGTGAAAAAGTTGGGGTAATGTTTGGAAATCCGGAGACAACCCCTGGAGGACGCGCGCTAAAGTTTTATGCCACTATCCGGTTAGAGATCAGACGAGCAGAACAGATCAAAGACGGTTCTGAGATCGTTGGAAATCGTGTTCGAATCAAAGTCGTCAAAAACAAGGTTGCTCCACCGTTTAAAAAAGCCGAAGTCGATCTTATGTACGGCCAGGGAATTTCGAAGACAGGTGAATTGATCGATATGGCTGTTGAAAAAGATATCATCAATAAGAGCGGTTCTTGGTTCTCTTACGGTGAAGAACGAATCGGCCAAGGGCGAGAAAATGCCAAAAAATATTTAGCTGGTCATCCGGACATGATGGCTGACGTCACTAAAAAAGTCCGGAAAGCATATGGCATCAGTGACGAGAAAGATGATGCCGAGGATCAGTTGAATTTAGACTTACAGGATGACAAAAATAAAGGCAAAAAAAAGAAAACTGTCAAATAAAGTGAGCGTTGAGACATAAAGATTTCGTCTGAAAAAAGCTCATGTACCCCACGATGTTCTAATCACCAAGGGGTACTTTTTGTTGCTTAAAAGAATTGCCCGCTTCGAATTTGATTTCATGTTTCCAACTAAATCGCGGGAGCTTTAGTTAAAATAATTTAAATAGACCGATTTTCATTGACAGCAGCGGTGAAATAACATTAGAATAAGACTGTGTGCATGATCAATTAGCATCGAATTAGGCGCATTTGTTGAATTTTAAACATTAAAATTTAACGGTGCGGAGGTGCAATTTGAATTCTATATTTATTATCCTCATCATCGCTATTTTGGCTTTATTGATCGGTTTCGCTATTGGGGCTTTTCATCAGAAGAAAGCTCATGAGAAGGCTCTTGATACTGCGACTCAGACAGCCAAGGGAATTGTTGATGCTGCGCATAAAGAAGCAAAAGCGCAAAGAAAAGAAATTCTTTTGGAAGCGAAAGAAGAGGGTCACAAGTATCGTAGCGAAATAGAAGATGAACTCAAGGAAAGACGTTCAGAGGTTCAAAAGCAAGAAAACCGAATGCTTGCGCGGGAAGAAAATTTGGATCACAAAGATTCCAACCTGGAAAAACGTGAACATGTGCTTGAACAAAAAGAAAAACAGCTTAGTTCTGAACAAAGCAGCCTTGACAAAAAGCATCAAGAAGTCTCATCACTGATTTCAAAGCAACAAGAAAAACTTGAGGAAGTTGCGGCCTTGAGCAAAGACCAAGCCAAGGAATTGATCTTGGCGCAAACCAAATCAGGTTTAGATAATGAAATGGCTGTGATGATAAAAGATAGCGAGATACAGGCTAAAGCAAGTGCTGATAAAAAAGCTAAAGTTTTGATTGCTGAAGCAATTCAGCGTAGTGCAGCGGATACGGTATCTGAAACAACAGTTTCTGTAGTAAATCTTCCCAATGATGAAATGAAGGGGCGGATCATAGGCCGTGAGGGTCGTAACATTCGGACTCTGGAAACTTTAACGGGGATCGATTTGATTATCGATGATACACCTGAAGCTGTTGTGCTTAGCGGTTTTGATCCAGTTAGACGCGAGATTGCTAAAATTGCCCTGGAGAAATTGATCCAAGATGGTAGGATCCACCCTGCTAGGATAGAAGAAATGGTTGAAAAGGCCGCCAAAGAAATGGACGCTAAGATTCGTGAAACCGGTGAAGAAGCAATTTTCGATTTGGGATTGCATTCAATGCATCCTGATTTGATCAAAGTTGTCGGCCGTTTGAGTTACCGGACAAGTTATGGTCAAAATGTTCTTGATCATTCGATTGAGGTAGCTAAACTGGCTGGTGTTATGGCTAGTGAATTGGGCGAAGATGTTACTCTGGCAAAGCGTGCTGGTTTGCTGCACGATGTTGGCAAGGCTGTCGACCACGAGGTTGAGGGTTCTCATGTTGAGATCGGTGTAGAGTTAGCCAAAAAGTACAATGAAAGCAAGGCTGTGGTCAATACCATCGCTTCTCATCATGGTGATGTTGAACCACAATCAACGATTGCTGTTTTGGTAGCTGCAGCAGATGCAATTTCAGCTGCAAGGCCGGGGGCTCGTAGCGAATCACTGGAGAACTATATCCATCGTTTGGAAAAACTTGAAACGATTTCGAATGGTTTCGAAGGAGTCAAGAAGAGCTATGCTATTCAAGCTGGTCGTGAAGTGCGTGTCATCGTAAAACCTGATAAGATCAATGATGCTAAGACTATCATCTTAGCGCGGGATATCAAAAATAAGATTGAAAATGAAATGGAATATCCTGGTCATATTAAGGTTACTGTGATTCGTGAAACACGTGCAATTGAATATGCTAAATAAGGCACGAAAGACTGAAAGTCCGTTATTTTTAAGGACTTTCAGTCTTTTTAGCTATTAACGAAGAGAACGTCAAAAAAGAAAGTGAAAAAAGTGGAATTATTAAGTAAGGGTAGATCGTACTAAATGTGCACATTCACCAACAAAAATGGTAAAATTAATCTTAACTGAATTGATAAGAAAACAACAAAGGAGACAAAACATGCGGATCTTATTTATTGGCGATGTAATGGGGGAACCGGGCCAGCAAATGTTTGCAGAAACAGTGCCCTTATTGAAACGAAATTTGCATCCACAACTTACGATCGCTAATGGGGAAAATGCAACTAGAGGACGAGGGATCAATGAGCGTGTTTATAAAAAATTATTGAAGGCTGGAGCAGACGTCATCACTATGGGTAATCACACTTGGGATAATCGTGAGATCCAAGAGTTTATAGGTTCTGCCAAAAAGTTGCTCAGACCGGCTAATTTTCCCGCTGGCCAAGTTCCTGGAGTGGGTTATGCTTTAGTTAATGTCAACTCCTTTAAAGTTGGGGTCATCAGTCTCCAAGGTCGTGTTTTCATGAACCCGTCAGATGATCCGTTTGCAGTGGGTGAACAAATTATTTCTGAGTTGGAGAAGGAAACTCCATTGATATTTGTGGATTTTCACGGAGAAGCCACCAGTGAAAAAGCGGCTTTTGCGTGGAATTTTGATGGACGTATATCGGCTGTAGTCGGGACTCATACGCATGTCCAAACTAATGACGCCAGAATACTTCCTAAAGGAACAGCTTTTTTATCTGATGTCGGTATGACCGGTCCTTATGACAGCATCTTAGGTATGCGCAAAGCGGCAGTGATCAGCCGTTTTAAGAATCAAATGCCCACCAGATTTGAGGTTGAGGGCCAAGGACAGAAAGTTCTTGGGGGAGTCGTGATCGATATCAATGAAAAAACCGGCCATGCCAAAAAGATAACTAATATCCGGATCGATCCTGATCACGAACTATTAAATTAACGATCCAGCAGTGCCACGAGAATTCAAGAAATGATCCTAATATCTCTTTTAGCTGTAATTACAATATGCAAGAGGGACGAAGGAAGAGATTTAAGGGAGGAACTGTGAATGCCTCAAAAAACAAAAAAGACACCTATGATGGAACAATACATGAAGGTCAAAGATCAGTATCCGGATGCATTCTTATTCTACCGTCTAGGCGACTTTTATGAAATGTTTTACGATGATGCCATCAAGGGCTCGCAGATCCTTGAACTGACATTAACGTCGCGTAATCATAACGCCAGTGATCCTATACCAATGTGCGGTGTTCCTCATCACGCTGCCCAAAATTATATTGATATTCTAGTTGATCAAGGGTACAAGGTAGCAATCTGTGAGCAAATGGAAGATCCAAAGCTCGCAAAGGGAATGGTCAAGCGTCAAGTGATCCAATTGGTTACTCCCGGAACCTTGATCGACACCAAAACTGGTGAAGCTAAGGAAAACAATTTTTTGACGGCCGTCCACGAGGAAAAGGGCAAATATGGTTTCGCCTATACTGATCTGTCAACTGGGGAACTTAAGACGACAGAATTGAGCAGCTTGGATAATTTAAAAAATGAAATGATCAGCTTACGAACTAAAGAAGTTGTGATTGATGAAAGTGTTTCAGAAAAGACTCTAGGTTTATTGGCTCGTCTTAAAGTCATGATTTCCCACCAAAATACGATCGAAGAAAAAGCTGAGGTGTCCTTTGCTAGTCAAAATTTGACGAATGAGTTGGAACTCAATGTTGTCGGGCACTTGGTTTCATATTTAGAAGCGACTCAGAAACGTGCTTTGGCTCATATTCAAAAAGCTGTTCCATATGAATCGGCACAGTTTTTAAAATTAGATCACCGGGCCAAAAGAAATTTAGAATTGCTGGAAAATTCGCGCACTAATAAAAAGTCCGGCACATTATTGTGGTTGTTGGATAAAACTAAAACGGCAATGGGAGGAAGGCTGCTCAAGCAGTGGATAGATCGACCATTGTTTAATAAAAAAAAGATCATCAAGCGCCAAGAAATCGTTGAAATTTTGTTGGATAATTATTTTGAACGTTCTGGTTTACAAGAAGAACTTGCTCAAGTTTATGATCTAGAACGCTTGGCAGGACGTGTAGCCTTTGGCAGTGTTAATGGGCGTGATCTCATTCAGCTGATGACTTCTTTGCAGCACATTCCGCAAATCAGGTATATTTTAGAACAGTTAAATGAAGGCCAGCTGGATAGCTGGTTAACTGAACTTGACCCTGTCGAGGATGTCGCAGACTTGATCGAACGAGCAATTGTCGCTGAGCCGCCTTTATCGGTAATGGATGGAAATCTGATCAAAGCTGGGTATAATCAAGAATTAGACCGTTATCATGATGCTTTGAATAATGGGCAAAAATGGTTGGCCGAATTGGAAGCAAAGGAACGAAAAGAAACTGGGATCCACAACTTGAAGATCGGGTATAACAAAGTTTTCGGCTATTATATCGAGGTTTCTAAGGGTAATATTGCCAAGCTTCCAGAAGGACGTTATCAGCGCAAGCAAACATTAGTCAACGCTGAACGTTTTATTACGCCTGAATTGAAAGAAAAAGAATCAATGATCTTAGGAGCTCAAAGTAAATCTGCCGAGCTGGAATATGAGTTGTTCAGCGATATTCGTGAGCAGATCAAGGATCGTATTACTCGTCTGCAAAAATTAGCGGCTGCAGTAGCTAAACTGGATGTCTTACAAAGCTTTGCTGTCGTGAGCGAAGAAGGGCATTTTACTAAGCCACAATTTGTGAATGACCATGATATTGAAATCAAAAGCGGTTGGCATCCAGTGGTGCAAAAAGTCATGGGTAAGCAAAGCTATGTACCAAATAACATCACTATGCCCAAAGAGCGCTTGATATTGTTGATAACGGGGCCAAATATGTCGGGGAAAAGCACGTATATGCGCCAATTGGCTTTGACTGTTATTATGGCACAGATGGGTTGTTTTGTGCCGGCACAAAGTGCAAAAATGCCCTTGTTTGATCAGATCTTTACGCGAATCGGGGCAGCTGATGATTTGATAAGCGGCGAATCGACTTTTATGGTGGAAATGATCGAGGCTAACGAAGCATTGAAGAATGCGACTCCTAATAGTCTGCTTTTGTTTGATGAGATCGGACGTGGGACAGCCACCTATGACGGCATGGCACTAGCCAGGGCGATCATCGAATATGTCCACGATGAAGTTCATGCGAAAACCTTGTTTTCCACTCATTACCACGAGCTGACAACTCTAGATAAAGAGCTTGCTCACTTGACTAATATTCACGTGGGCGCAGTAGAAAAAAACGGAGACCTGGTCTTTTTGCATCAGATAAAACCTGGGCCTGCAGATCGTTCCTATGGCGTTCATGTGGCTAAATTAGCGGGATTACCACCTAGTTTGTTGAATAACGCAGCTAATATATTGAAGGAATTAGAGAAAAAGAAATCTCTGCTTGTTCTTGACGACGGCAAGAAAAGTGAGCGTGAAGATGGGCAAACTGTCACGGAAACTAAATCCAGTTACACAGCAGCGTCAAACGACGAGCAGCTTTCTTTGTTTCCTGAATCTGCATCAAAGAGCGACGAAACCAAAGCACGGATCTTGACGGAACTAGCAAATGCCAACTTAATGAGGATGACTCCCATGGATGTTATGAATTCCGTTTATAAGTGGCAAGGACGCCTCAACAAGAAAAAACAATAGTAGCGATCAACTTGAAAAGAGTGTGTTATACTAAAATCTTGCATGAGAAAGGAGTAGGGTTATGACTGAAATTCATCAACTTGATCCGATCCTGGCAGATCAGATCTCTGCTGGGGAAGTCGTCGAGCGGCCAGCTTCTGTAGTCAAAGAGTTAGTAGAAAATTCAATTGACGCCGGTGGCACGCAGATCGATATTGCTGTGGAAGATGCTGGATTGAAGTCAGTCCAAGTGATCGATAATGGTAGTGGTATCCCGACCGATCAGTTAGCAGAGGCCTTTAGGAGGCATGCTACCAGCAAGATCACCAATCGTCAGGATCTTTTTCGGGTAGTGACACTTGGATTTCGGGGGGAAGCTTTACCAAGTATCGTGTCTGTAGCTGATGTCACAATGGAAACTGCGCTAAAAGGGCAGCCGGGGACTCAAATACATTTAAAAGGCGGGAAGTTAATAGGGACAAAGCCGTCAGCCAGCAGAATGGGGACGAAGGTCAAGGTTAATGACCTCTTCTTTAATACCCCAGTCCGGTTAAAATACTTGAGTTCAGTCCAGACTGAATTAGCAGCTATCACTGATATTGTAGACCGCTTAGCCTTGAGTCATACTCACATTGCTTTTTCTTTGCTCAGTAACGGCCGTGAGATCTTCCACACTGCTGGGAATGGTAATTTGCAGCAGGTCATCAGTGCAATTTATGGGATCAATGTTGCGCGCCAGATGATCGCTTTTGAACAGGAAAGTAATGATTTTAAAGTCGGTGGTTTTATTTCGCTGCCTAAATTGACTAGGGCATCACGCAACTATGTCAGTTTTTTATTAAATGGCAGATATGTCAAAAACAATCACTTAAGTAAAGCATTGATCAAGGGATACGGGTCAAAGCTGATGGTTGGCAGATATCCTTTGGCGGTGGTTTCAATCGAACTTGATCCGCTTTTGGTCGACGTCAATGTTCACCCGACAAAACAAGAGGTTAAGATCAGCAAGGAAGATGATCTTTGCGATCTACTTGCTAAAAGTGTTTACCAACGTATTTCACGGGAAAACTTGATACCCGATGCTTTAAAAAATATGCACAGTGGTCCAGGAAACAAGAAAAATAGCCGGCAGCTCGATTTTGGACTAAATGAGCCTGGTTCGACTTATGGCTTAGGCAGCAGCCAACGTCCTGGTTCACAAGAGGTGTTAGATGCTTTGTTGGGCGGTACTGTCAAAAAAAATAGCAGCCAGCAGTCCTATGATGACGCAAAAAAAACAGCAGATGTCAAGCCTGTAATGATCAGTGATGCAGCTGATTTGGATTCCACAGTCATAAAACAATGGGATCAGAAATATGCTAATTTAACAAGATCTGTCAATGAAAGCCAATCTCAAAAAGAGTTACGGGAGGAAGCCAAGAAAGTTGCCGCACCAGGACCTGAAGAAAAACAAGGTTTCCCGAATTTGAATTATATTGGTCAGATGCATGGGACCTTCCTTTTTGCTGAATCAGAAGATGGTTTTTATATTGTAGATCAGCATGCTGCACAAGAACGCGTGAAGTATGAATATTTCCGAACAGAAATAGGTAATGTCTCTGTGGATCAGCAAAATATGCTGTTGCCGATCATTTTGTCATATCCGGTCAATGACGCGCTGAGGATCCAACATGATAAGGATAAACTTGAAAAAGTCGGGATCTACTTGGAAGATTTCGGGCAAAATACTTTTGCAGTGAGGCAACACCCCACTTGGTTTGAGAAAGGGCAAGAAGAAGCAATCATCAAAGAGATGATAGATTACGTGTTGGATGATAATCAGTTGACCGTCGCTAAATTTAGGGAAAAGACTGCCATTATGATGAGTTGTAAACGGTCGATCAAAGCAAACCACCATTTAGATGAACAGCAAGCCCGCTCGTTATTAGAGCAGCTCAAAAATTGTGAAAACCCATATAATTGTCCCCATGGTCGGCCAACTCTAGTACATTTTTCGACCAAGGATATGGAGCATATGTTTAAACGGATCCAGGATCCTCATCACCGGCAGGCAGAGTTCGACTAAAAATTATAGAATGTAGAACAGAGGTTCGAATATGTATGAATATTTTATCGGTTTGATAACCGATGTGACACCTCATTATATTGTACTTGAAGTTGGCGGGATCGGTTACCAGCTCAATGTTGCCAACCCTTTCAGCTTTCAAGTAGACCGCAGCAAAGAACAGCAGGTGTATATTTATCAAGCTGTCAGAGAAAATGATGTTAGTTTGTTCGGTTTCAGGGATCTTCCTGAAAAGCAGCTGTTTTTAAAACTGATCGGTGTTTCAGGGATCGGCCCTAAAAGCGCCTTGGCCATTTTAGCAGCCAACGACCATGAAGGTCTTGTTAAAGCAATCTACGCGAACGACGATTCTTATTTGACAAAATTTCCTAGCATTGGAAAAAAGACGGCCAAGCAGATCATTTTGGATCTCAAAGGTAAAATGGGCGATTTAGCTACACAGACGCCGTTAGTTGATGATCAGTTTGAGTTAGGTGCAAAAGACACACCGTTGCCGCTTAAGGAGAGTTTGGAAGCACTGGCGGCTTTAGGATATTCCAAGGCAGAGATCAAACGGATCGGTAAAAAATTAGGCGATTTTACCGGAGATACTACCGATGAATATCTCAGAGAAGCTTTGAAATTGTTAATGCAGAAATAGTATAGTAGAGGAGGTCGGTTCTTATGGATGACGATGAAAGAATAGTCTCAGGAGTTAGTGCTGGAACGGATGAAGATGCTGCCGATCTTTCTTTGCGCCCGCATACGCTCAAACAATACATCGGGCAAGAAAAAATTAAGCGTGAAGTTTCTGTGTATATAAAAGCCGCACAAAATCGTCAAGAACCGCTTGATCATGTCCTTTTATATGGCCCTCCAGGTTTAGGTAAAACTACACTAGCGGGAATTATTGCCAATGAGATGGGTGTTGGTTTCAAGACGACCAGCGGACCAGCAATCGAGAAGCCGGGCGACCTGGTCGCACTTTTGAATGAGCTTTCTCCCGGAGATATCTTGTTTATCGATGAGATCCATCGTTTGCCCAAAAATGTTGAAGAGATTTTATATTCGGCGATGGAGGACTTTTATATTGATATTGTTGTTGGCCAAGACGCAACTGCCCATCCGGTTCATTTTCCCTTGCCGCCGTTCACATTGGTAGGAGCTACGACGAGGGCAGGGCTTTTATCTGCTCCACTACGTGCTCGTTTTGGCATCGTTGAGCATATGAATTATTATACAGAGGGCGAATTGAAGCAAGTTGTTTTACGTTCTGCTTCGGTATTTGCAACACGGATCGATCCACAAGGAGCAGGTGAGATCGCACGTCGTTCTCGGGGGACGCCGCGGGTGGCTAATCGGTTATTAAAACGTGTACGTGATTTTGCTCAAGTAGCACATAAAGCAAGTATCGACCAGGAGATCGTCGAATATGCTTTGCATTTACTGCAAGTCGATAAGCATGGGCTAGATGAAACTGACCGAAAACTTCTTACGACGATGATCAATTTGTACGATGGCGGCCCAGTCGGCTTGGCTACGATCGCGGCCAATATTGGTGAAGAAACTGACACCGTCGCAGATATGATCGAACCTTACCTCATGCAAAGCGGCTTTATCAAACGTACTGCCCGCGGCAGAATGGTGACCCCTGCAGCCTATTCGCATTTAGGGATCCAAAGAAAAAATAAAAAAAATTAAAGAAGAAGGTACTATAAGTGTCAGAAGAACATCTAACTACAGAAGATTTCGATTACGAATTACCCCAAGAATTAATTGCCCAAACCCCGCTTAAACAGCGGGATGAGTCACGCATGATGCTTTTAGATCATGTGACAGGCGAGTATCAAGACGATCATTTTTATAATATTATCGACTATTTGAACCCTGGAGATGCTCTAGTTATGAACGATTCCAGAGTGATGCCAGCCCGATTGTATGGTCAAAAACCTGCTACAGGCGGTCATTTAGAAGTTTTACTTTTAAATAATACCGAAGGCGATAAGTGGGAAACGCTGGTCAAGCCTGCTAAACGTGCCAAAGTTGGCACGAAGATCAAGTTTGGCGGAGGCGAGTTGACAGCAACAGTTACCGAAGAGCTCGACCACGGCGGCCGCATGATCGAATTTCATTATGATGGGATCTTTATGGAGATCTTGGACAAACTGGGAGAAACTCCGCTGCCGCCATACATTAAGGAGAAGTTGGATGATCCTGAGATGTATCAAACGGTTTACTCTAAAGAAATTGGTTCTGCAGCGGCTCCTACGGCGGGTTTGCACTTTACAAAAGAGTTGCTGCAAAAGATCGCAGACAAGGGAGTCAAGCTGATTTACTTGACATTACATGTTGGCTTAGGAACTTTTAGGCCTGTTACTGAAAAAAATATAGAAGATCACAAGATGCACAGTGAATTCTACCGCTTGAGCGAAGATGCTGCCGACACTTTAAATGAGGTTCGCAAAAATGGCGGCAAGATAGTTGCAACAGGGACTACGACCATTCGGACTTTGGAAACGATCGGCACGAAGTTTAACGGAGAGATCAAAGCTGACAGCGGCTGGACGGATATCTTTTTGAAACCTGGATATGAATGGAAGGTCGTTCAAGCCTTCATTACTAATTTTCATTTGCCAAAGTCAACTTTAGTGATGTTAGTTGCGTCATTCACCGGCCGGGAAAATATTTTGAATGCGTACAAACACGCTGTTGCTGAAAAGTATCGTTTCTTTAGTTTTGGCGACTGCATGTTTATTTATTAAAAGAGGTCAAGGAACTTTTTCGATGAAGCTAAATGACAAAGCAGCGTCTAATACATTAATGGGCGTTGTGTTAGGATAGGATGGAAATTTAATGAGTGATGCGGCAATTAAATACCGTTTGATCAAAAAAGAGAAACACACTGGAGCGCGGTTAGGAGAGATCACGACTCCTCATGGAACGATCCAAACACCTATTTTTATGCCGGTAGGGACTCAGGCGACTGTCAAGTCTCTTTCTCCCGAAGAACTAAAAGATATGAATGCCGAGATAATCTTGGCGAATACTTATCATCTTTGGGAGCGGCCGGGTGATGATATAGTGGGTGAAGCTGGCGGCTTGCACAAATTTATGAATTGGGATCGCAGTATTTTGACTGATTCTGGGGGTTATCAAGTTTTTTCATTGGCTAAATTAAGAGATATTTCAGAAGAGGGCGTTCATTTCCGCAGTAATCTGAATGGAGCGCGGCTTTTCCTCTCCCCAGAAAAGGCAATTCATATCGAAAATAATTTAGGAGCGGACATTATCATGAGTTTTGATGAGTGCCCACCATTTTTCGAAAGTTATGACTATATTAAAAAGTCAGTCGAACGGACTTCACGGTGGGCTGAGCGTGGCTTAAGGGCCCATCAAAATCCGCAAAAACAGGGACTGTTTGGAATCGTTCAAGGAGGTGGTCATAAACAACTGCGCGCTCAGAGTGCACATGACTTGACCTCTCTGGACTTTCCCGGTTATTCGATCGGTGGCCTGTCCGTGGGTGAGTCTAAGTCTGAAATGAATCATGTATTAGAATTTACTACACCTATGTTGCCTGAAAATAAGCCGCGATATTTAATGGGCGTCGGTTCGCCTGACGCTTTGATCGATGGGGTGATCCGGGGAATTGATATGTTTGATTGTGTTTTACCGACACGGATCGCAAGGAATGGTAGTTGTATGACTTCTCACGGTCGTTTGGTCGTTAAAAATGCCAAATTTGCCCGGGATTTTCGCCCAATTGATGAAAACTGTCACTGTTATACTTGTCGCAATTATACTCGTGCGTATGTTCGCCATTTGTTCAAAACCGACGAAACATTTGGTTTACGTTTAACAAGTTATCATAACTTATATTTTTTACTGGACCTCATGCGAAAGGTTCGTGAAGCTATTATGAATGATGAATTACTGGATTTCAAAGAAGCCTTTTTTGAGCAATATGGATTAAATAGGGAAAATGCCAAAAACTTTTAAATTTTGCACAGTAAAGGTAGCCAGATATACCTTTTTCTGATAAAGTTAATAACGTATAGTTAAGTTAGGAGCGAAAAATAGATGTATATTTTAGGAGCAGGCGGACTTGCTGGTGGCGGTCTGTCAACGATTTTGATCTTTGTAGTATTTATCGCGTTAATGTATTTCATGATGATCCGTCCACAAAAGAAACAGCAAGATCGTCGTAAGCAAATGATGAGCGCACTGAAAAAGGGTGACCACGTAGTCACTATCGGCGGTTTACACGGTGTGATCGATAGTATCGATCAAGCCGACAAATCTATCACGTTAGACTGCGATGGAGTCTACTTAGTATTCAACCGTTCCGCAATTGGTCGGGTAGTTGAACATGCAGCAGGAAAGGGACAAGCTCCAGCTGCTAATGTTAATGAGACAAAAGAACCGGCAGCAAGTAAGGATGAAAATAACACTCCTTCTGCTGACGATCAGCCAAAAGATACAAATGATTCAGACAAATAAAATTAAAAACTTCACCTTGTTTTGCTCACTGCAAATAAGATGAAGTTTTTTATTAGCTTGTTTGTCGGTAGTTGTTAATGTCCATTGAATGGATCAGTACCTGAAGAGCATGCGGTAAAGATGGTTATTAAGAAAGGAAAGATACTTTTTCTTTAGTTAATCAACGGAATTTGATAAAATAATCGTATTATAAAGCGAAGGGGATAAATAAGATGCAGATCACACGTCATGATGAACCGTTGCAAACAAGTGGAGAGCCGCAAAAAGTCGGTGAAAAGATCCCAGCCTTTACGGTAACAAATTCAGCCGGGGACAAAGTGGAATTAAAAGATTTGTTGGATAAGCCGACATTGATCAGCGTAGTGCCCGATATAAACACCCGTGTTTGCAGCATTTCTACCAGAAAGTTTAACCAAGAAGTTGACAAGTATGAAGGAGTTAACTTTTACACGATCTCTACTAATTCTCCTGAACAGCAAAAGAATTGGTGTGCTTCCGAAGGTGTGGCAAAGATGAAGTTATTGTCTGATCAAGGCTATGATTTTGGTAAAAAAACTGGTCTTTTTGTTGCTGATAACGCAACGGATGCGCGTAGTATTTGGATCGTAGATCAGGAGGGAACTATTTTATATCAAGAATTGGTAACGG
The DNA here is from genome assembly GCA_934215475.1 of uncultured Ligilactobacillus sp. Classification (GTDB taxonomy): domain Bacteria; phylum Bacillota; class Bacilli; order Lactobacillales; family Lactobacillaceae; genus Ligilactobacillus. The sequence continues at coordinate 155,658 of CAKPZY010000001.1, read as the reverse complement.
AAATGACTCATGAGCCAAATTACGCAGGAGCATTGGGATTTTTGTCGGCTCTTTAATTATATGAATTAATGATAACCCATATCAAACTATGTACCGGCATAAATTAAACAAAACCCTGTTTAAAGCAAAAAGTGTGCATAGAAATCTTTAAATTATATTTTGGTTAGAATTGCTCCAGCTAAAAGCACGGTTTTTGAGCCAAATTGAACATTTTTAATTTTGAAGCACATTATAACTAATTACATCATAAGGATCTCATAAAACTTTTTAGCTATGAGGTCCTTTGTTTTCGCCATTTTTCTGGATGTTGATTTTTGAATTTCCGGTACATATGTCAAATTAAAATAAATTTATTTAATTATTAAAAATGCAGTTAGCATCTTTCAAGAGCGGCTTGACACTTTCTGGATAATGTAATAGTATTTCATCCATCGAATAGTTTGATATTCGAAATACTTTTTGTGTGAGGTGACAAGTTTGAAAATCATGGGTGCGCAAGAGATCATGGATCTGATACCTAACCGCTATCCCATTTGTTATATCGATTATGTGGATGAACTGGAGCCGGGCCACAGGATAGTAGCTACTAAAAACGTGACTGTTAATGAGTCCTTTTTTAGGGGACATTTTCCGGGCAACCCGGTAATGCCAGGCGTTTTGATTATTGAAACCTTGGCACAGGCGGCTTCGATCCTGATTTTAAAGTCACCGGAATTTCTTGGGAAAACTGCTTATTTAGGGGCTGTTCATAACGCTAAGTTCCGGGAGATGGTTTGCCCAGGAGATGTCTTGAAACTGGAGATCACAATGGCTAAAAAAAGAGCCAATGTTGGTATCGTAGAAACGACAGCCAGCGTTGCCGGTAAGGCGGCTTGTTCGGCCCAGTTGATGTTTGTGGTAGAAGAAACCGGTAAGAAGGTCTAGGCGGCAGTGCTAATTGTCAGCGCGTGAGTAAAATAGTTTGAACCCCAAAATACTTGAGGTTCAAACAAAAAAGGATGCTAAGGTGATGGATGAAAAATATCAAATGATCAGCGATTCATTGGTTCGGATCTATACTAATATTTTACGGATCGAAGAAAATGAATTACGCAAAAGTCAGTTTAACAACCTTACTATTCAAGAAATGCACGCGATCAATGCCATTTCTATGTACAATCATAAAACTGCCTCTGCAGTTGCTAAGGAATTGCACTTGACTCCCGGGACGCTAACATCGACCATCGATCGGTTGACCAAAAAGGGTTATGTCGAACGGATCCGATCAAAGGATGATCGGCGCGTGGTCTTACTGGGTTTAACTAAAAAAGGCCGGGTAGAATATCGTGCTCATAGAGCTTTTCACCAAAACCTAGTCACGGAATTTCTCAAAGGCTTTAACAATGACGAAGTAGATGTTATTCGCAGAGCGTTACGTAATTTGGAATATTTTATGGATGAGCATTCTTGATCAGTGGGAGACTTATTGGATGGACAAAATTAGGATCGTTGAAACTGCCAGTTATGTACCTAACAAAACCGTTTCAAATGATGATTTGAGTAAGCTGATGGATACTTCGGATAACTGGATAACAACGCGAACGGGCATTAAACGGCGCCACATCAGTGTCGGTGAAAACACCTCTGACCTGTGCACAACTGTTGCTAAACGATTGTTGCAAAAAGGCGGCTGGTCGCCAGGATCCATAGATCTCATTATCGTGGCCACGATGTCCCCCGATTCCTATACCCCAGCGACAGCTGCCATTGTGCAAGGAAACATCGACGCAATAAATGCTTTTTGTTTTGATGTGTCAGCTGCATGTTCTGGATTTGTCTATGGGATGGAAGCGGCGGCAAGGTTTTTAGCAAAAAAAGATGTCAAGCGAGTAATGCTGATCGGCGGAGAGGTTTTATCTAAAGTCATCGATTGGACAGATCGGGCAACAGCTGTTTTGTTTGGCGATGGTGCTGCCGGTGTCTTACTAGAAAGCAGCCGTCAAGGAAATTCAGGAATTTTGGCTAGCTGCTTAAAAACCTACGGGGAAAAACATGACAAACTGACTGCAGGGGTGACTATGCCACTTTCTGAATTTCCGCCACTGACCCGTTCAACAATATCTCCATTTGCGATGGATGGGCGGGAAGTTTATAAATTTGCGACACATGCCGTTCCCGCATCGATTTTACAAGCTTGCCGTCAAGCTCAGTTAGAACCGGAAGATATTGACCTTTTTGTTTTGCATCAGGCTAACGCACGTATCGTGAAAGCAATAGCCAAGCGAATGAAGCAGCCGTTGGCAAAATTTCCGCTTAACATTTCTGAGTACGGCAACACCTCGGCTGCCAGTGAGCCCTTGCTTTTGGATGAGCTGGTAAAAACTAACCAGCTAAAGCGCGGCCAAAAAGTGGTCCTTAGCGGTTTTGGCGGTGGGTTAACAGTTGGAACACAAATTATTGTATTTTGAACAGTTGAACTAGAAACTAAATGAAAAATAGATTTTATAAATTTAAAGGAGAACAATATTATGACTGAAAAAGAAATCTTGAAAAAAGTACAGGATATCGTAGTTGACGAATTGGATGTAGATGCAGCAGACGTCACATTGGATGCTGACATTAAAGATGATTTGGATGCTGATAGTTTAGATGTTTTTGAGATCATGAACGAATTAGAAGATGACTTGGACATTAAGTTGGAAGCCAGCGAAGACGTTAAAACGATCCAAGACGTTGTCAACTATGTTAAAAAAGAAGTCGAAGCAAAAGCTGAATAGTTGAGGTGACAAGGATGGGAAAAGTTGCAATCCTATGCAGCGGACAAGGATCCCAATATAGTGGAATGGGACTTGATCTGTATGCCAAAGACCCTGTGTTTAAGCAGACAATAGATCGCCTTAATTCTTTTCTGCAATCTGTAGATTTGCTCCAAGTCTTGGCTGATGAGCAGGGGGAACTAGAACAAACTAAATATCAGCAGCCAGCCATTGTGGCGTTGAGCTTGGGACTTTATGCTATGCTCAAACGTGACCTTCCTGATCTTTCAGTAAAAGGAGCCGTAGGTTTGTCCTTAGGTGAGTATTCTGCACTGATAGCAACCGGAGCTGTTTCAGAGAAAGATGGGATCAAGGCATTAGAAGCGCGTGCTCATTTTATGCAGGAAGACGCTAAACATAATCCCAGTAAGATGGCGGCTTTATTGAAACCTGATGTGGTGAAGATAGAAAAAATTTGCCAGCAGATCAGCGATAGTGGCGTAGTTATCTCAATTTCCAACTATAATTCTCCCCGGCAGGTCGTGATTGGTGGTTCTGCTAAGGCGGTAAGCGAAGCAATCGAGCAGATCAAGGGTGCGAAGGCTGCCAAACGGGTAGTAGGACTGCCGGTTTCCGGCGCTTTTCACACTAAATTATTTGCTACAGCAAGTTCGAAAATGAAGCCAGTCTTGGATGACATTAGTTTTTCGCACCCTAAAGTTCCTGTGATCAGCAATACGACGGGCGCCCCATTTGAAAAGGATTCCATTGGGAAGACTTTAGTTAGACAGATTATTTCATCAACTCATTTTGCGGACTGTTTCAATTACTTGCTTCAAAATGAAAAAGTCGATACGACTATCGAAATTGGACCTGGCGCAACATTGACTCAATTTGTGAAACAGATCGATCGCAAGGTAACACGTTACCACGTGGAAGATCTTGAGTCTTATCAAGCATTTTTAAAGGAAATACGAGGTAATTAAATGGAACTAGAAGGTAAAACTGCTTTTATCACCGGTTCTTCACGCGGTATCGGGAAGCAGATCGCGTTGGCTTTTGCTCAGGCAAAATGCAATGTGATCTTGAATGCCAGAAAAGAAGTTCCGACTCAGCTTAAAGAAGAGATCGAGTCTTACGGTGTTTCTTGCCTAACGATTTTAGGAGACGTAACCAAAGCTGATGATGTAAAACGGATGGTCAAAGAAGCGTATGCAGCCTTTAAATCAGTTGATGTTCTCGTGAATAATGCGGGCATAACCAATGATAAATTATTGATTGGGATGAAAGAAGCGGATTTTAGGTCTGTGATCGATGTTAATTTAGTCGGGACTTATGCGGTAACACGAGCATTTTTGCGCAAAATGAATAAGCAAAAGTCCGGAGTGATCATTAATTTGGCAAGCGTTGTTGGGCTGCATGGTAACATCGGCCAGGCTAATTACGCGGCTAGCAAAGCCGGAGTGATCGGTTTGACAAAGACAACTGCTAAAGAAGGAGCGTTGCGCAATATTCGCTGCAATGCTATTGCTCCAGGTATGATCGAGAGCGATATGACTGCTGTACTTAGCGATAAGGTTAAAGATGATGCCTTGAATGAAATACCGCTCAAACGTTTTGGCCACCCAGAGGAGATTGCTCAAACTGCCGTGTTTTTATCCCAAAACGACTATATCACGGGTCAAGTGGTCAGCGTTGATGGTGGGATGACCATTTAAATTAAAAATTAAATACGATCGTTGTTAGGCCATTACTGGAATATCTTTCTGATGCTTTTAGTCAGTTAGATAAAACAGATATGGCCTTAAGCATAGACATAAACATGAGCATGTCACAAGTCTGTTTTGGTGGGGCTCCTTTGTTATTCAAATGGCATCCCCGACAAAATTGCTGTGTAGAAGATAGATAGATGCTCGTTTATAAGCAAGTTCAATTAATGCAGATGAACTTGCTTGACAAAAAAGGAGTGTGACATATGACAAGAGTGGTCATTACCGGTATGGGAGCAATAACTCCGATTGGCAATAATACTAAAACATTTATCGAAAATGTATTGGCAGGTAAATTAGGGATCGACGAGATCACTAAATTCGATGCTACCGAAACTGGTGTGCATGTGGCTGGAGAGGTCAAAGGTTTTGACGTCAAAGAAAGAGTTGGCAAGAAAGCAGGCCGGCGGATGGACCTTTTCTCACAATATGCTGTTCATAGTGCTTTAGAGGCAGCACAGCAGGCAGGGATCACGGATGAAAATACTGATCCGTACGAAATGGGAGTCATTTACGGCTCAGGTATCGGCGGTTTGACGACGATCCAAGAGCAAGTTATCAAGATGCACGATAAGGGTCCGCAACGAGTTTCCCCAATGTTTGTTCCAACTTCGATAGCCAATATGGCAGCTGGCAATATTTCAATGCGTTTAGGTGCTAAGAATATTTCAACGGCCATTGTTACTGCATGTTCGTCTGGAACGAATGCGATTGGAGAAGCATACCGTCAGATCAAGGAAAACCGGGCACAAGTCATGATCACTGGTGGTTCTGAAGCTTCAGTCAATGAGATCGGTATTGCCGGTTTTGCTGCTTTGACCGCACTTTCAAGGGAAGCCGATAAAAACAAGGCTTCCTTGCCATTTGATAAAAATCGTTCCGGTTTTGTCATGGGCGAAGGCGGCGGTACCTTGATCTTGGAAAGTTTGGAGCATGCGCAAAAAAGAGGCGCCCAGATATTAGGCGAGATCGTGGGGTATGGCTCGACTTCAGACGCTTACCATATGACCTCACCTGATCCTTCTGGTGAGGGTGCAGCTAGGGCAATGTCTCAAGCCATAACAGAAGCAGGAATTACGCCGGCCAAGGTAGGTTACATTAATGCCCACGGTACAGCTACCCCAAGTAACGATTCTAGTGAATCACGTGCTATCAACCGTGTTTTTGGGGCGGATAGTCCAGTTAAAGTCAGCAGTACAAAATCAATGACCGGCCATCTTTTAGGAGCTGGAGGCGCGATCGAATCGATTGCCACAATAGCGGCTTTACAAACTGGCGTTTTGCCGCCAAATATTGGTCTGACTGACCAAGACCCGGAATGCAAAGTGAACTTGGTGCACAAGGGAGACCAAAAGCAAGATGGCATTAAATATGCAATTAGTAACTCCTTTGGATTTGGCGGCCATAACGCAGTATTAACTTTTAAAAAATGGAGTGACTGATCATTGGAATTTAAAGAAATCAAAGATTTAATGAATGAATTTAATTCTTCCAATACAAGGGAAATGGAGATCTCGTCCGGAGACTTTCATATCCACTTGAGCAAGAACGAAACTTCATTTCAAGCCGCAGCGCCGGCACCGGCAACTGTCGCTGATCAACCAGCCTCAGCACCGCAAAAACCAGCTGATGTCAAAGAGCCTTCGGAAAATGAAGCAGAAGAAGGAAATCTGATCAAAGCACCAATGGTAGGCAGCATATATTTGCAGCCGGCACCAGAAAAAGATCCCTACATCTCAGTTGGTCAAAAAATCAAAAAGGGCGACATTGTTTGTGTGGTCGAAGCTATGAAAATGATGACAGAGATCAAAAGTGATTTTTCGGGCAAGGTCAGTGAAATTTTAGTTGATAATGAAGAATTGGTCGAGTTTGACCAACCGCTATTTAGAATCGAGGAAGATTAAAATGACTGTTTTAGATTCGACTCAGATCCAAGAAATCATTCCTCACCGGTATCCCATGTTATTGATAGACCGTGTGGATGAGCTAGAACCCGGCACTAGGGCAGCAGCCATTAGAAACGTTACTGCACATGAAGAAATATTCCAGGGCCATTTTCCGGGGAATCCTGTGATGCCCGGTGTATTGATCGTTGAAGCAATGGCGCAAACGGGCGCAGTTGCACTACTGACATTAGATGAATTTAAAGGCAAGACTGCCTACTTTGGCGGGATCAAGAACGCCAAGTTTCGCAAAGTTGTGCGTCCAGGTGACCAGATGAAGATCGAAGTTGTTTTGGAAAAAATTAGAGGAAATGTTGGTTTAGGCAAGGGTGTTGCCCGGGTCGATGGCAAGAAAGCATGCACAGCCGAGATCACCTTTATGATTGGGGATTAGTGAGTAAAATGTTCTCAAAAGTATTAGTAGCAAATCGTGGTGAAATTGCGGTCCGGATCATCCGTTCCCTGAAGGAATTAGGGATCCAATCGGTGGCCATCTATTCTGTGGCAGACCGTGAAAGTTTACATGTACAATTAGCTGACGAAGCGGTTTGTGTTGGTACGGCGCGGCCGCAAGATTCATATTTAAATATGAAAAATATTTTAGCAGCTGCAGTGGGAACTGGGGCGCAGGCGATCCATCCAGGATTTGGATTTCTATCAGAAAATAGCCGCTTTGTTGAAATGTGTGAGGATTGTGGAATAGCTTTTATTGGTCCCAGGTCTGAAACGATCGACTTGATGGGCAACAAGGCGAATGCACGTGTGCAAATGCAGAAAAGTGGTGTGCCTGTTATCCCCGGAAGTAACGGCTTTTTAAAGAATGAAAGCGAAGCTAAAGAAGTCGCCACAAAAGTGGGCTTTCCAGTATTATTGAAGGCAGCAGCTGGCGGCGGCGGTAAAGGGATCAGGCGTGTAGATAATGAATCCCAGTTAAGTTCTGCTTTTCAAGAAGCCAGTCGCGAAGCACAGAGTGCTTTTGGCGATGGACGGATGTATTTGGAAAAGATCATGGATAATGTTAAGCATATTGAAATGCAAATTTTCTGTGATAGTCAAGGGCATGCGGTCTACTTTCCAGAGCGTGACTGCTCGATCCAACGCGGCAAACAAAAGATGATCGAGGAGAGCCCGTGCGCTTTGATCAAGCCTGAAGTGCGTAAACATTTAGGCGAGATCTCCTTACGAGCAGCAAAATCTATTAACTATTTGAACACCGGAACGATCGAGTTTTTAATGGACCGGCACCATAAGTTCTACTTTATGGAAATGAACACCCGGATCCAGGTCGAACATACTGTGACCGAAATGGTGACTGGGATCGATCTGGTCAAAGCACAAGTTAAGGTAGCTGCTGGTGAAGAACTGCCGTTTACCCAAGATGAGATCCATTTAGAAGGTTCGGCCATTGAATGCCGGATCAATGCTGAGGACCCCAACAGGAACTTTTTCCCTTCTACTGGGGAAGTTAAGTATTTGTATGTGCCCGTTGGTAACTTAGGGATGAGGATGGATACAGCTTTATATGCTGGGTGCACTATCTCGCCTTTTTATGATTCAATGATCGGTAAATTGATCGGGCTTGGCCATGATCGCAACGAGGCAATAGAAAAGGTCAAACGTCTGTTAGATGAAATGGTCATCTCAGGTATTACCACTAACCAGAAATTTTATTTGGCGCTTTTAGAAGACCCGAATTTTAAAAAAGGCATTGTCACGACTGATTACATCGAACGGGTATTTTTACCTGAGTGGAAGAGAAGTGAAAGCAATGCAGTTGTTTAATGAACTGAAAACATTGGGACATAAGCACATTAAAGCGGATAAGCAGGCTTCACAACATGTGCCAGACGGAATATGGTTGGCCTGCCCCAAGTGCCAGCAGTCCGTTTATCACAAAGACTTAGGTGCTTATTGTACTTGCCCAAATTGCGGTTACGGTTTTCGTATCAGCAGTCGTGAGCGAGTAAAGTGGCTGACTGACAATTTTAGTGAAATGGATGGCGACATCCATACCTCTGATCCGTTGGGATTTCCTGGTTATAAAGAAAAATTGCAAAAAGCCAGACGTGCCACAGACCTTAATGATGCAGTTTTGACTGGTGTTGCGAAAATTGCTCAGCAAGAATTTTGTTTAGGCATCATGGATCCGAAGTTCATCATGGGTTCTTTGGGGACTAATACAGGCGAGAAAATCACGCGCTTATTTGAATATGCCACAAAAAAACGACAGTCAGTGGTTCTCTTCACTGCCTCTGGCGGAGCAAGGATGCAAGAAGGTATCTTTTCGCTCATGCAAATGGCAAAAATTTCTCAAGCTGTTAAAGCTCACTCTGATGCCGGCTTGTTTTATTTAACAGTTATCACTGATCCAACTACAGGCGGTGTAACTGCCAGCTTTGCAATGCAAGGTGATATCATCCTAGCGGAACCGCATGCACTGGTTGGTTTTGCCGGCAAACGGGTGATTGAACAAACGATGCACCAAAAAGTCCCCGAAAATCTGCAAGATGCTGAAAATATACTGAGTCATGGCTTCATTGATGCCATCGTCAAACGCGAAAAAGAAAAAGAAACGATCGAATGGCTATTAGCCATGCACCAAAGAAAGGCTGGTGAATCATTATCGTAAGTTTGCTTAAAAGAAAAACACGGACAGCCGCTGAAATAGTCGCAGCCGCTCGCGGTGAGAAAAAAATCACCGGTCGTGAATTATTGACAGAGATCTTTCCGGATTTTATGGAAATGCACGGTGATCGAGCTACTGATGATGATCCGGCACTTATCGGGGGGGTAGCTAATTTTGCTAACGGACCAGTCACGGTTTTAGTAATCGATAAGGGGACTTCGGTCAAAGAGCGGATCGCTAAACATTTCGGCAGCCTCACACCGGCGGCTTACCGGAAGTCGTTACGCCTGATCAAACAAGCAGAAAAATTTAAACGCCCTGTATTAGCATTCGTCAACACCGCAGGTGCTTATCCAGCTGCAAGCGCAGAGGAGCAAGGTCAAGGTGAAGCGATTGCTAAGAATTTATTGGAAATCGCAGAGGTAAAGGTTCCGATGCTAACAGTTATTTATGGTGAAGGCGGCAGCGGCGGTGCGTTGGCTCTGGCTTGCGGCGATCAAGTGTGGATGAGTGAAAATAGTATGTATTCCATACTTTCGCCAGAGGGGTTTGCTTCAATATTGTGGAAAGATGCTGGTAAATCTGATGAAGCTGCTGAAGTAATGCAGTTAACACCAGAAACTTTGAAAAAGGCTGGCATCATAGAAGGCGTGATCTCAGAACCTGTGTCACATAAAAGATTTTGTAAAAATATTATTCAGGTTTTAACACAAGAATTGCCCAAGTTGCAAAAGTTAACGCCCAAACAATTGTTAGAACAAAGGAAAAGAAGATACAGGAAGTTTTGATTCTGGAAAATGTCTGGTGTGAAAGAATTGGGGAGTGATTTATGTGGGAAATTTACTAGAAGGAAAGAAAATCTTAGTGATGGGCGTGGCCAATAAACGTTCGATCGCTTGGGGGTGTGCCTCTGCCTTAGAAGAGCAGGGCGCCACTGTAATCTATACTTATCAGAATGAACGTATGAAAAAAAGCGTCAAAAAACTGATTACGGATGAAACCCGTTTAATAGAGTGTGATGTTGCTACTGATGAAAGCATGGCTAATGCATTTACGCAAATCAAGGAGCGCTTTGGAAAACTCGATGGGATCGTTCATGCCATCGCATTTGCCAACAAAGATGAACTTGCTGGCGATATTCAAAATACCAGCCGTGACGGTTATGCAATGGCTAATAATATCTCCTCTTACTCATTGCTGGCTGTTGCCCGTTATGGCCAAGAGATCTTGAATGATCCGGCAAGCATTGTTTCCCTCACGTATTTTGGCTCTGAAAGGGCAATACCAAATTATAATGTGATGGGGGTAGCGAAGGCTGCATTAGAAGCCAACGTTCGCTATTTAGCGCGCGACATGGGCAAATATGGAGTGCGGGTGAATGCCATTTCAGCTGGGGCCGTCAAGACTTTGGCAGTTACAGGTGTCAAAAATCATTCGGATCTGCTGCAGGAATCCCAAAATCGGACGGTTGACGGCGAATCGGTCACGACCAAACAAATTGGCGGTGCCTGTGCATTTTTGATGAGCGACTTAGCGACCGGAGTGGTCGGCGATATTATCTATGTTGATAAGGGCGTTCATCTGATTTAATTTAAATAAAGTATTTGCGTCTGATGTTCATAACGTGCGTTTTTGTGAACGTAGGACGTTTTTTAATTTGTGCAGGATCGGGTGTTCACTTGACCTGGGCTCATTGTTTTGCATTTTTGCCAGGATCATTGAAATTAGAAACTAGCAGTTGTAATTTAATCAATGTTATAATGATAACCAGAAAAATAAAGAAAGCGGTGCTCTATAGAATGACAAGTGAACAAAAATCGTTGTTTATCATTTTTGGCGGAACTGGGGACCTGGCACAGCGCAAATTGTATCCTTCACTGTTCAATTTGTATAAGCAAGGTTATTTAAAGAAGCATTTTGCCGTGATCGGCACTGCCCGTAGGCCATGGAACAATGAACGCTATCAGCAAATAGTTCGTAATTCTATTTCAGGGATGGAGGTCACTGCTAAGCAGGCAAATGACTTCTCGAACCATTTTTATTATCAGTCGCATAATGTCAACGATACCAAACATTATCAGACTTTGCGCAAATTAGCCGAAGAACTAGACCAGAGGTATGAATGCAACGGAGATCGTGTTTTCTATTTGGCAATGTCACCGCAATTCTTTGCAACGATCTGTAAATATGTTAAGACACAAGGACTAGTGACGGATAGCGGCTATAACCGAGTCGTGATAGAGAAGCCTTTCGGTCATGACTTAGAAAGCGCCTGTGAATTAAATGATAGTATAAATGAATATTTTTCTGAAAAAGATATTTACCGTATTGACCACTATCTTGGTAAAGAAATGATTCAAAGCATACCAGCATTAAGATTTAGCAACAATATTTTTAATGCTTTATGGAATTACCGATATATCGACAATATCCAGATTACTTTGAGCGAGGCTTTGGGAGTGGAAGAAAGAGCGGGCTATTATGAAAACGCCGGTGCTTTGAGGGATATGGTCCAAAATCACATTTTGCAAACGGTGGCCTTGTTAACGATGAATGCACCCACGATGTACAAAGATCAAGATATCCGTAAGGAAAAGATCAGCTCCCTCAAGGCTTTACGCGTTTATGATCCAAAGGGAGTCAAGAAGAATTTTGTCCGTGGGCAATATGGTGCTGGACCCAGACAAATAAGCTATCGTGAAGAAAATCAGGTTGCTGAAGACTCAATGACAGAAACCTTTGTTGCTGGTCGAGTTTTTGTGGATAATATGAACATGGCCGGTGTCCCAATCTATATTCGGACGGGTAAACGCCTTACCAGCAAGGAAACTAGGATAGACGTGGTGTTTAAAAACGCACCGTACAATATTTTTGATAACGGTGAATTAAAACGCAATATATTGACGTTTAAAGTCGAGCCTACACCTGGAATGGAATTACGCCTCAATGGTAAAAAAGTCGACTTTGAGCAATATACAATTAAGCCGCTTCATTTAAGGCACGAACACGGAAAAGATATTCAATCTAAAATGCCGGTTGGCTACGAAAAATTGCTCTATGATGTTTTAAAAGGAGATACGGCCAGCTTTTCACACTGGGAAGAAGTTTATTATTCGTGGCGGTTTGTGGATTCGATTCGGCATGCATGGGATCAAGAAAGTTTGAGTACAGATGCGTTTCCAAATTATGCTTGTGGTACAATGGGGCCAAAAGCAGCTAATGATCTGTTAAAGGCAGATGGCAATCAGTGGCATTTTAAGCCTGATCGTAATCGTCCTGAAGATTAAAAACTAGGTTGCAAAAATTTGTAGACCAAGAAAGCAGCGGCAAGAAAACTTGCGCTGCTTTAATTTTGGAAAAACGTTGAAGAAACTTAACTTGAGATTTCTTTTTTGTCCTTTTTTGCGCACAATATCATAAAAGAGGAATAATGAGACAAATAAAATTACAAATTTAAACATATTTAATTAAGACCTCACCAAAAAACATGGGCAATTCACTGCTGACAATATGTTTGCGTATTGTATACTTGAAAGATAGAGCGTGTGGTTTAATGAATTGAAGTAATATTGGAGGGACAATAAGTGGTAGCGGATCAACGAAAAATAGTTCATATAGATATGGATGCTTTTTATGCTTCCATTGAAATGAGAGACGCTCCGGTCCTTGCTTCTCTTCCATTGGTGGTTGCGCGTGATCCGCGAAAAACGGGTGGGCACGGCGTTGTTGCTACGGCAAATTATGTTGCTCGTTCTTATGGTATCCATTCAGCCATGAGTAGTCAGGAGGCTCTGAAACTATGCCCACAAGCATATTTTAAGGATCCCGATTTTAAAAAATACCGTACAGTTTCCGAACAGATCCATGGGATATTTCATGAATATACAGATCTGATCGAACCTGTTGCTTTTGATGAGGCATATTTAGACGTGACTAAAAATAAGAAGCACCTCCGCTCGCCGATCCAAATAGCACGTATGATCCAGCAAGAAATTTTTTCTTCGGTTCATCTGACTTGTTCTGCTGGTGTTTCGTATAACAAGTTTTTGGCCAAGTTGGCTTCTGATTACCGCAAACCGGTTGGGATCACTGTGGTTCGGCATGATGAGGTGGCTGAATTTTTGTTTCCGTTGGCAATTGAAAAATTTCGCGGCGTTGGGAAAAAGACGCTTCCTAAAATGCATCAAATCAGTGTTTTTAACGGCAAAGATCTATTTGAATTGAGTGCCAACGAGTTGATCGAACATTTTGGCAAAATGGGCTACATTTTATATCAAAGAGTACGTGGGATAGATGAACGCCCGGTGGAGTGGAAAAGGGAGCGCAAATCTATCGGTAATGAGCGGACTTTTGATCAACCGCTAAATAATGCAGCAGCAGTTGATAAATTTATCCAGAAAAGTGCAGACCGCTTGAAACGAGACCTTGAACGTCAGCAAAAACATGGTAAAACTTTGGTGCTCAAGGTCAGAAATTCAGCGTTTGAAACGACCACTAAAAGAGTAACACTTGATGACTACATCCGTAACAGCAGTGAAACGTTTCAATTTTATGCCAAAAGTCTCATAGACCAGGTCCAACCGGAGCAACACTACGACATTAGATTGTTAGGGCTGACAATGACTAATTTAAACCCGCTAGAATTTGAAAACATTGTATTGCCTCTCTGGGAGCACAGGGGGAAAAATTAAAAGCGGCGCTTGTTTATTTGAATTAACCGGCTCAAAACGGGCCTGGCTTTGAAAATCTTAGGAGAAACCTGTATAGTTAGGTGTTAGGTTAATTATGGGAAAAGAACATGGATGTTTTTAGAGAGTTTTTGAAAACCAAAGCGAAAATACAATAATAACTAAGGAGATTTTTATGTCGATACAAGGACAAATAATTGAGCAGATCGAAAAGTATTCAACTATCATTATTCATCGTCATCAACGTCCAGACCCCGATGCGATCGGTTCGCAATGCGGATTGGCAACAATCATTCGAGAAAGCTTTCCAGCTAAGGAAGTTTATCAAGTCGGTTCACGGGCCAACGGATTAGCTTGGATAGCGGAAGAACAAAAGGTGGAGGATGAAAAGTATAAAGATGCATTGGCAATTGTGCTCGACACGGCTAATACTCCACGAGTAGATGATAGTCGTTACACTAATGGTAAAAAGTTGATCAAGATCGATCATCATCCAAATGACGATGCATTTGGAGATATCAGTTGGGTCAAACCTGAGGCTTCAAGCACTTCAGAACTGATATATGATCTGGCACTAGCTTCACAAGGTCAATTACACGTGTCGGCCAAAGCAGCCAGAATGCTGTACGCCGGGATCGTCGGTGACACAGGTCGTTTTATGTATGAGTCCACCACTCCTCACACAATGAGAGTGGCTGCTGACTTGATCGAACGAGATTTTGATGCCGCGGCAGTTAACCGTAAACTTGATGATATCGAACCTGCTGTTGCTCGCTTATCAGCCTACGTTTGGGAAAACATGGTGATCACGAAGCATGATGCGGCATATATTATTTTAACAAATGAGATTTTAGGTAAGTTTGAATTAGGTGATGCCGGGACGGCTGGCATAGTTCCGCTTTTGGGCAAAGTTTCCACGGTTAAGTGCTGGACGATCTTTGTTCAGCAAAAGGATGGCTCGTATCGACTGCGGATCCGCTCTAAGAAGCCTATTATCAATGAATTGGCGAAAGAATACAACGGCGGCGGACATCCGTTGGCTAGCGGCGCAACGATGAAAGACGATACGCATATCAAGGAATTTGTGCAGAAGTTAGACAGTATAGCTGCCGGTGAGACAGGAGAAAATGATGGCAAATAATTTCGATGATTATCACTTCAAACCGTTTATTTTGCGGGCACTTAAAAAATTAAACTTCACTCAGCCAACAGAAGTTCAGCAGCAATTATTGCCGCCGATCATGAACAAGAAAAGTGTAGTTGGACAGGCTCAAACAGGCAGTGGTAAAACGCATGCTTTTTTGTTGCCGATTTTTAACGCGATAGAGTTGGAACTACACGAGGTCCAGGCAGTGATCACTACTCCTAGCCGAGAGCTGGCTTACCAGATCTATGATGCTGCAAAATTAATAGCAGCACAGGCCAAGCAAGAGATCAAGGTCGTTAACTTCGTTGGTGGGACCGACAAAAAAAGGCAAGAGACCAAGCTGGAAAAACACCAGCCCCAGATAGTGATAGGAACACCAGGACGAATATTAGATCTGATCAACAGTCAAGACCTAGATATTCATCTAACCAAGTATTTTGTAGTTGATGAGGCGGACATGACTCTAGATATGGGTTTTCTCAAGGAAACTGACGCGATTGCATCTGCCATGCCCAAAGATTTACAAATGATGGTTTTTTCAGCAACCATTCCCGAAAAACTCCAACCATTTTTGAAGAAATATATGTCTGATCCAGTCGTAAAAGTAGTAGAAAATCAAACAGTTATTAGCCCGACAGTTGAGAATTGGCTGATGTCGACAAAAGGGCGCGACAGGAATCAGTTAATTTATCAATTATTAACAATTGGAGAACCGTATCTTGTTTTGATTTTTGCTAATACTAAAGATCGTGTCGATGAGTTATCTGATTATTTGCGTAAATGCGGACTCAATGTTGCCAAGATCCATGGTGGTTTGCAGCCTAGAGAGCGGAAACGTGTGATGAAACGGATCCATAATTTGGATTATCAGTTTGTCGTAGCCACTGATTTGGCTGCTAGAGGAATTGATATTGAAGGGGTATCTCATGTGATCAATGACGATTTGCCTGAGGATCTTGAATTTTTCATTCATCGGGTCGGACGGACCGGGCGCCAAGGAATGCCTGGAACAGCTATTACGCTGTATGGGCCAGATGAAGACCAAAAGGTAGCCGCATTGGAAGACATGGGGATCACTTTTGTGCCAAAAGCTATTAGAGATGGGCAAATCGTAGACTCTTACGATAGAAAGAGGCGTGTTAAGCGCAAGCATCGACATGAAGCGATGGATCCAACTTTAAGAGGGATGGCTAAAAAAGAAAAAGCTAAGCATAAACCTGGATATAAAAAACGAATAAAAAATGCAATCAAGAAAGACCAACAGCAAAAACGGCGGACAGAGATGCGGTCAAAGCATAGGCGGAGCAAAAAATGAACTCAGCGTTTGGTTATGTTTACGAGTGACTGCCAGTTTCATGTGAGCCGGTAAACTGTTTAATTCTGGAGAAGCTTCTGCCGCTTTAAATAGGAACGTATTTTTAATAGTGTTGACTTTTGAAGCAAAAATAACTATACTTCTTAGTTGTGAATACCAATGGGACATATTTGCTTGTACTTGTGGTTTAGAGAAGGTCTGGCCGGTGTAAGGACCTGCACAATACTTGTGAATGCTACCCGCAAAAATATAAATAATAGCTAGTAAATAGCACTAAGAGGTTAACGATAAACATCGTTGCAAGCAAGGTGGTACCGCGCAATTAAGCGTCCTTGTTCGCAACGGTGTTTTTTATTTCAACGCCTTTTTGAAAAACTTTGCTATTAACCGACTCGTGAAGAAAAGCATCTCGCAAAACTAACTTTTTTGCATACCGCTATGAGCTGTGCGAAACCGCTAAAGTTCGTCAATGCTGTTTTTATCTTCATACAGACTCTGTGCTAAATAGAAAGGACGTAACAATGAAAAAATTATCTAGCTCTCAGATTCGCCAAATGTACTTGGACTTTTTCAAGAGCAAGGGACATGATGTACTAAAAAGTGCTCCGCTTGTTCCTCATGATGACCCGACTTTATTGTGGATCAACTCAGGTGTTGCAACAATGAAAAAATATTTTGACGGCTCTGTTGTGCCTAAAAACCATCGGTTAACGAGCTCCCAAAAGTCGATCCGCACGAACGATATTGAAAACGTAGGACATACAGCGCGCCACCATACTTTATTTGAAATGCTCGGCAACTTTTCTGTCGGAGACTATTTTAAAAAAGAAGCTATTGCTTGGGCATGGGAATTATTGACTAGTCCAAAGTGGTATGCTTTAGATCCGGACAAATTATATATTACAGTCTACCCTAAAGATCAAGAATCAAAGAAGCTCTGGGAAAAGGCTGGGGTTTCACCTGATCATATCTATGAAGCAGAAGATAACTTTTGGGATATTGGCCAAGGGCCATCTGGACCTGATTCGGAGATTTTTTATGATCGCGGCCAGTCAATGAACAATGTGCCGGAAAACGATCCGGAAAATTATCCCGGAGGAGAAAATGAACGCTACCTTGAGATTTGGAATATTGTATTTTCTGAATTTAACCATAAACCAGATGGAACTTACGAACCTTTACCGCATAAAAACATTGATACCGGCTTGGGGTTAGAACGGTTGGTATCGGTTTTTCAACACGCAAGAACGAATTTTGAAACTGACTTATTCTTGCCTCTGATAGAACAGACAGAAAAATTTTCGGCTGGTCGTAGCTACGGCAAAGATCCGGCAGATGACGTTTCTTTTAAAGTAATAGCGGATCATATTCGTGCTATTACTTTTGCCATAGGGGATGGCGCTCTTCCTTCAAACGACGGTCGCGGCTATGTTATTCGGCGTTTGATTCGGCGAGCAGTTATGCACGGGCGAAAACTTGGAATTGAAGGCTCTTTTTTGTATAAATTGGTTCCAGTTGTTGGCAAGATCATGGAATCTGCTTACCCAGAAGTACTAAAACAGGCAGACTATATCTCGAAGGTCGTCCGTGATGAAGAAGAACGCTTTAATGAAACATTAAAAGACGGAATGGAATTAATGGATGACTTGATTGCAGACACTCAGAAACAAGGCAAAAAAACTTTGCCTGGCAAGCCTGTTTTTAAATTATATGATACCTATGGCTTTCCTGTAGAATTGACAGAAGAATATGCTGCTGATAATGGATTGAAAGTCGATAAAGATGGGTTTGAAAAAGAAATGCAAGCGCAAAAGAACCGGGCACGGGCAGCTCGCAGCAGCGCTAAATCAATGGGTGTACAGAGCTCATTATTAACAGATATTAAAACTACCAGTGAATATGTAGGTTATGATACTTTGAATGCGACCGGAGTTTTAAAAGATATCATCGTAAAAAATAAGATATTGGATAAAATTGCTGCTGGTCAGGCAAGAATGATTTTCGATAAAACACCTTTTTATGCCGAAATGGGTGGCCAAGTTGCCGATCGGGGAGAGATCAAGGATAGTTCGGGCCAGTTAGTGGCTGAAGTTATAGATGTACAACACGCACCAAACGGGCAAAATTTGCATACCGTGGAAGTTAAGGTCCCAATGTCGTCTGGTCAGGAATACCGTTTAGAAGTGAATGTATTGCGGCATAATAAAGTTAAAAAGAATCACACTGCCACGCATTTGTTGGACCAGGCATTACGAGATGTGCTGGGTGAACATGCCCACCAAGCTGGTTCGTTAGTAGAACCGACATATTTACGTTTTGATTTCACTAATATGGGAACTGTTACCTCAGAACAATTAGATAAAGTTGAAAAAATCGTTAATGAAAAGATTTGGGCGAATTTGCCTGTCACAACAACGGTAACCGACATTGAATCCGCTAAGAAAATGGGCGCCATTGCTTTATTTTCTGAAAAATACGGTAACGTTGTCCGCGTTGTCTCTGCCGGTGATTATTCACGTGAATTTTGTGGTGGTAACCACGTGAACAATACTGGAGAAATTGGGTTATTCAAGATCGTAAGCGAGGCAGGAATTGGCGCCGGTACCCGCAGAATAGAAGCGGTCACTGCCAGAGAGGCGTTTGAATATTTGGAAGGGCAAAGTAATTTGCTGCAACAAACAGCCGCCAACTTGAAAATTGTTAAGGTGAAAGATGTTCCGCAAAAGGTTGCTAATCTGCAAACCGATATCAAAAATTTGGAAAACAAAGTCCAAGGTTTAGAAGATAAATTTGCTAGTCAACAAGCAGCTGACATCTGGCAAAATGTCAAAAACGTTGGTGAAAAAACAGTAGTTGCTGCTGAGGTAAATGTTTCAGGAATGAATCAATTACGACAACTCGCTGATCAGTGGAAAGCTAAAGCTGTATCTGATGTTTTGATATTGGCTACTAAAACTGCCGACGGTAAAGTTAACTTGTTGACAGCTGTTTCTCCAAAAAATGTTAAACAAGGCCTCAAAGCAGGAGATTTGATCAAGAAAATTGCCCCACTTGTTGGCGGTGGCGGCGGAGGTCGCCCGGATCTGGCTCAAGCTGGCGGAAAGAAACCTGCTGGTATTGATGCAGCCTTAAAACAGGGACTGAAGTGGGTCAAGGCTCACGCATGATCTATTCTCGGCAGCTAATTGAATTAATGATCTCTGATAAGGCTTGCACAATAAATCGGTTCATTTTCATTGAAAAAGTAGATTTCAATTCTATCTCTAAATGATTACGTATTGGTTACAAGTTTTGCATTTCATTGTTACAAGCAAGATGTTTTAGTAGAATTATCATAAGAGTAACTGTAAATGCGGAGGTGCAGGAAAATGAGCTCATTAGATAAGACTAGATACTTTAATTTTGATGACAATAGTCCTAAGGATGTCCATGACACACTTGAGACAGTGTATCGATCCTTGGAGGAAAAGGGCTACAATCCTATCAATCAAATTGTTGGGTATTTATTGTCGGGAGATCCTGCTTATATCCCCCGATTAAATGATGCTCGTAACTTGATAAGAAAACATGAACGGGATGAAATCATTGAAGAACTGGTTCGTTCGTACTTGAATAAGGAGGATCATCGCTAGTGGGACGAATTATGGGTTTGGATGTTGGCTCAAAAACTGTTGGCATTGCTGTTTGCGATCAACTAGGATGGACTGCTCAGGGGATTGAGATCATCGCTATTAATGAGGAGCAAGAAAAGTTCGGGCTTAAACGAGTTGCCCAGCTTGTTATCAAATATGAAATTAAAGGATTTGTTGTCGGGCTGCCCAAAAATATGAATAATACTTTAGGACCGCGAGTAGAGGCCAGTAAAGCATATGGGGCACGCTTAGAAGAGAATTTTGGGCTGCCAGTGGACTATGAAGATGAACGTTTGACTACGGTTGAAGCTGAAAGAATGCTGATTGAAGAAGCAGATACCTCTCGAAAGAAGCGGAAAAAAGTCATCGACAAATTGGCAGCTGGCTTGATTTTACAAAATTATTTGGACCGTCGAGGGCCACTAGTCAAAAAATTGTAAGAAATGAGGCATTCTCTATGACCAATGAATATAAAAACGATGATAACAAAATTACTTTAGTGGATGAGGATGGAAATGAGACTAGTTATGAAATCTTGTTTACCTTTGATTCAAAAGATTACGGGAAGTCTTATATCTTGCTGGTTCCCGCAGATTCTGAGCCCGAAGAGCAAGTTGATGTTATGGCCTTTTCTTATGATCCTAACGAAGACCAAACAGTAAATGATGTTGATTTACATGAGATCGACGATGATCAAGAATGGCAAATGGTCGAGGACATTTTAGACACGTTTTTAAACGATGAAAATATGCAATAGTCATTAAACTGTTCATTTTTGTCTCCTCTGTTGTTTATCTCAATACAGCATTTAATTAGATACTGATCAATAAACAGAGCAATCAGGAACCGAAAAATCGGTAGTGATTGTTCTGTTGTTTTGTACTAAAGGAAAAAATTTGCCGTCACTGTGGCCAAGTAAGGCTTTTAAAACAATGTCTAGCTCAAAAAGCACATGAATTTTATGATAGAATAACATTTGTAAACCAAGCGTTGAATGGAGGGACTATGAATGTCCGCTGATAAAAAGAGGTTCAAATTGAACATTGCAGGAAAAAATTATGTTGTGATCGGCGATAGTACATCTGAACATATGCTTGCTGTTGCACAACTGGCAGATGAGCAATACAAAGAGATCAGACAAACATTGCCAACAGTTACTAGAGAAGATGCAGCTATTCTTTTGGCGATCAATGCAATTTCTGATCAACTAAAAAAGCAAAAAGAGTTAGATGAGTTTAAGCGTAGGAAGCATTCAGATAAGAATAGCAGGTGAATAAATGCTAGTTTCGGTGATCATCATTTTGATTTTACTTTTGGCGTTTAGATATGGCTATAAGCGGGGTTTGATTAAGACGTTGCTAAGTATACTAGGCTATGTCATAGTACTTCTTTTATCACTGTACTTTTCTGGACCACTAGGAGGGTTTTTGACAAAATATATGCCGGCATTAGATAAAACCGACGGCAATCAGCTGGTTAATTCAAGTGATTCTTTAACAATTATCTTTTATCGGGTACTTGCTTTTTGGATCCTCGCAATCATTTTGGGCATCATCTTGAGGTTTATTACACAAACTTTTTCCTCGGTGACTAATTTGCCGGTACTTTCTCAAATCAACTCATTAACGGGGGGACTGGTATGGTTCCTGGCAGCGTATATACTGGTTTTTTTGGGTTTACTTTTATTAGCGACAAGTCCCACTAAAAATATTCAAGGGTCATTAGTTAGATCACCAGTAGCAGAATATATAATGAAAGAGACACCAGTTTTTTCTCGCCAAGTATTGGATCACTGGAGCGACAGTTCTTTTATTGTAATGCACACTCTGGAGGTGAACTAAATGAATGAAAAAAGCTTGGAGACATTGGAATATTTCAAGATTAAAAAGAAGGTCTGCCAGTACCTAGTGACTGAAATGGGTAAAAAAGAACTGGACAAATTAAAACCGCATACTGAAAGAAACGCCGTTCAAAATGCTTTAAACGAAACGCAAGATGGGGCTGATATATTGCGTTTAAGGGGCGGCATTCCTTTGCCAGAAATTTCCGAGGTGGAAGCATATTTAAAGCGCTTGGATATTGGAGCAAACCTGAATGCTCAAGAATTGGCCGCGATCGGTAAGGTTTTGCGGACAACTAATGAGGTGCGGCTCTTTTTTGTTAATTTACAAAATGACGAGATCGTACTGCACAAATTATATTCGACCGCTTTTGAATTGCAGACTTTACCTACGATTACAAAAAAACTCAATATTTCTCTCGAAAATGATGGCCACGTGACAGATGATGCTTCCGCTTTGCTTAAAAACCTGCGCAGTCAGATCGTGGTTACAGAACAGAGTATTCGCGAAACGTTGGCCGCTTTGACGCACGGTAAGGCAGCCAAGTACTTGAGTGAAGCTGTTGTGACGATCAGACAAGACAGGTATGTGTTACCTGTTAAAGCTGAACATCGCAATGCGGTAGGCGGTCAGGTCTATGACCAAAGCACTACTGGCCAAACACTTTTTATAGAACCTAAACAGGTTGCGGCTCTTAATAACAGGTTAAACCAGCAAAGAGCAGACGAAAGGACAGAGATCAGGCGGATACTTGCGCAGCTGTCTTCGTTGATTGCCCCATATACGGGGGATATTCAAGCCAATTCCTCTCTTTTAGGTCATTTAGATCTTGTAAATGCAAAAGCAGAATATGCTAAAGAAATCGATGCAACTGAACCTTTTATCACTGACGACGGATCCTTATATTATCGACAGGCTTGGCATCCCTTGCTTGATCGGTCTTCAGCGGTAAAAAATGATATTATGTTGGGCAAGGATTTCAAAACGATGTTGATTACGGGGCCTAATACCGGCGGGAAGACTATCACATTAAAAACGATCGGCTTGATCCAATTGATGGGACAGTCAGGTTTATTTATTCCAGCCAATGAAGACAGCCGCATCTGTATTTTTGATGAGGTGTTTGCAGATATCGGAGATGAACAGTCGATCGAGCAAAACTTGAGCACGTTTTCTTCGCATATGACCAATATTGTAGGATTTTTGAAGCAGTTAACACAAAACTCGTTAATATTGTTTGATGAACTGGGTTCGGGGACGGATCCGCAGGAAGGTGCAGCACTAGCCATTGGTATCTTGGATCATGTGGCTGCCAAGGGGAGTTATGTTGTAGCGACGACACACTATCCTGAATTAAAGGTGTATGGTTATGAACGCCCTGAAACTGTTAACGCCTCGGTCGAGTTTGATAGTCAAACATTAGAACCAACTTACAAATTGTTGATCGGGTTACCAGGGCGGAGCAATGCATTGGATATTTCGCGGCGGCTTGGATTGCCGCAATCTATCATTGATGCCGCAACTCAATTTGTATCTAAGGATAGTCAGGACCTTAATAATATGATCGGTGATCTCGTTGCAAAAAGGCATGACGTGGAGGAGCAGAAAGCGCAGACTCATAAATATTTGGTAGAGTCCGAAAAACTTCACGGGGACTTAGAACAAGCCTATGAAGCCTTGAACAAGCAACGAGGAAAGCTGTTAGAACAAGCTAAAATACGTGCAAATGAATTAGTTGAACAAAGCTCAAGCAAAGCAGACAGTATTATTAGGGAGCTGCATCAGTTACTCTTGAGCGGCAAGACAGATATTAAAGAAGATCGGTTGATCAATGCTAAAGGACAGCTGAATGCCTTACGCCAGCCGGAAAACTTGCAAAGAAACAAAGTATTAAAACGTGCTAAAAAGAAAAACGATCTTCATCCAAATGATGATGTCCTAGTTAAAACATATGGTCAAAAGGGCGTATTATTGCGTAAAGCTGGAAATCATGAATGGGAAGTCCAAATTGGAGTTTTGAAGATGAAGATCAACGAAAACGATTTAGAGAAGATCAAAGTCTCCGATGAAAATGCGGGCGGTACTAGAACGAAAGTCGAGCGCACCGCAAGCACCGGTTTGCCAACAACCTTAGACCTGCGAGGGCAAAGATATGAAGAAGCTCTGACTAATGTTGATCGGTACTTAGATAGCGCCGAACTTGCAGGCTATTCTTCTGTCACCTTGATACATGGTAAAGGAACGGGTTCTCTTAGGAAGGGTATCAGCGGCTATTTGAAAAAAAATAATGCCGTCAAAAAGTTTGAATTTGCAGCTCCTAATGCAGGTGGAAACGGCGCAACGATCGTCTATTTAAAATGACAAGATACTTGGGCAGCAAAAAAGCCAATCATGAAAAAATGGTGAAGTGAGAAAATCTTCCACAGCAGTCATGACTGACTGATTTAAACTTGGTTTATTTAATGTCTTCTACGAGGAGGAAGTGTATCTGTTGTGTCTGACCCGAGCAGTTCGACAATATTTTTGGGATCTATTTTGCTATCGGAAATGTTAGTGTTTATGTCTGTTTTAACGAGGAGAGTGATCATTTTTTTCTTGCTGCTTAACACAATTGTATCAGTGGGATGGCCTAATTGATTTTGAATGGTTTCAGCTAAAAATCCGGCTTCAAGCAGAAAATTGGGTTCATCTACTATGTTTTGCCGAGTTTCAATGATTGTTCCGGTTAATTCAAAAGTCTGTGTATTCCTCTGGCTCTTGACTCGTTTTAAGGTGCCAAAACCAGCTTGTTTAAAGAAGAGAGGTATCTCTTCATCTTTGGTAAGTACAAACTCACGAGCGATTTTCTTACCTGCCCAATATAAAATATCACCATCTTGACCAACAAGGGATGGTAATAAAGAATCACGTAAGAGCGTTGTTTTAAAAGTGTTCGTCGCTTTTGAATCTGTGAAAAAATTTTTAGACATCGATATGTGCTCCTTTAGATTACTAGAATTCATTATACATGTATTTGTATACCAAGGACAAAAAAATTTTCAATCTTCAGTATTTTGTAGTAAAATATAAAAAAGCCTTGTATACGTTGATATACAGGGCTTTTTAATTTACTGAATACGATATTGATTACTAAAAAGGTCAGAAAGCTTATCACTATTTTTACCAATTGAATGTGCGTAAACGTTGTTTACCGTACTCAACCGATCTCCAATTCGCTTAGCTACATCCACAGGTGAAACACCTAGGGCGAGCAATTGACTAACGTGGGTGTGCCTAAAACCGTGCACTCTAATTTTCCTTAATTGTGGATTGAGAGAGAATATCTTAGCAAGCCAGCTATTAACATTGTCAGGATCGTAGAACTTTCCACTAGGTAAACACCAGAGAAGCTGTTTGCCACATAAATCAGTATCCATATAATTGCGCAATATTTCTAGGGTCTTTTCATCCACAGTTACAATGCGGTTACTGTTGAATGTTTTGGGTGTACTAATACCGGTACGGGTAGCTGTTTTACTGATTTTGATAGTTTTGCTTTTGAAATCAATATCGCTGCGAGTGAGCGCCAATATTTCGCCCCGTCGTGCTCCGGTGAAAGCGAGGGTGCGAAAATAAGCTAACCAGTCAATACGTTCAATGCTATTTAGGAACTCAGTTAGCTCAGAAGGCGTGTATGGCTCCATAGGGCTCCTTTGAGGTGCACGAGCTTAAATTTACACGTTGCAAAGGTGAAGCGTCTATATAGCCCATTCTAGTAGCGTATGAGAAGAGCTGGTTAAAGTACGACCATACAGGTTGAATTAAACCGTACGAAACATTATCAAAAAAGGGCTGCAATTTTTGCGCATTTAAATTGTCAAGTTCAACATTCGAAAATGCAGGCTTTATATGAACTTTATAAATGCTATCCTTCATAATTATAGTTTCTGGCTTTACCCCGGACTTTGCAAAATAAAGTATAATTATTTCATTAGGGGGAAAATAAAAATGCGTATATTAAGAAAAATAGATCTTCGAAAGCTTATTTTTGGAGTTTTGTTTGCAATGCATTTAAGGGCAGACTTGAGTTTCAGAGAACAAATGATATTTGACTATGGATTTAAAAGTAAGTATCTTCCACAAAGTATGGTCATTTGGGATATTCTTTTTGCATTAGATACTGTTTTGGCAGTCTATTTAATAATTACAGCATTTGCGAAAGTAAACAAAAAACTAGATTTACTATTTTTAATAGCATATGCTGTATTGCTTTTTATAGTGGTGATTGTCGGAAATGGAGATTATAAGTTTAATGACTGGACAATAATAAGTGGTGTTATGGCATTTTTAGCATTAATTCATTTCAAAATTAAATAATAAAACTGACTACGTATTTGAATACGTAAGCACCGAAAAAAGTAGATTTTAGCAGATTTGAATTCCTATTGTAGAGCTAATCAGACACAAAAAGAAACCGAATCTTAAACTGTAGTAATTTATTAAGGGTAAAAGACATGTCTGCTGAAATTTTAGGATAATTAATATAAAGTGTAATTTTTAAAGGGTGGAGATCATATAATGAATACTATCTTGATAGCGACAGCGAATCCGGGAAAAGCAGCGGAATATCGCAAAATATTCGCACAAAAGGACGTCAAAGTTCATACTTTGGCTGATTTAGAACACAAATATGAAATTGAAGAAAATGGTACAACTTTTGCGCAAAACGCTTCAATCAAAGCCAATACTCTTATGTCAGCACTCAAACTACCTGTTTTAGCAGATGATTCCGGGCTGATGGTAGATGCACTGAATGGTGCCCCAGGTATTCATTCAGCAAGGTATGCTGGCGATCATGATGATGAAGCTAACAAAAGAAAGCTGCTGCAGGAATTAAAAAACGTTCCAGCTGAGCAAAGGGCAGCATGCTTTCACTGTTCGATCGTTGTAGTTAAACCTGGAGCAAAGTCCCTGCTAGTCACAGGTGAGGTCCACGGCAGGATATTATTTCATGAACGGGGAACAGATGGTTTCGGCTATGACCCTTTATTTTATTACCCGCCGTTAAAAAAATCTTTCGCTGAATTATCGATGGAAGAAAAAAATAGGGTCAGTCATCGTGGAAGGGCAGTTAAGAAACTGCAACGTGTATTCGACCAATGGTGGAAAGCCTGACTTTAATTTTGATTTTATAGTAAAACGAATAAATTAGGTTATGTTATGTGATATTATTTTAATTGGTTTGACAATTGCTTATGAGCATGTATAATAGGAAGAGTAATTTTGCCCGTTGGTCAAATTGGTTAAGACGTCGCCCTCTCAAGGCGGAGTTACGGGTTCGATCCCCGTACGGGTGATAATGGCAATCTACGATTGATAAGGATACTTGTAAATCAACTTTGCAAGTGTTCTTTCTTTTTTAGTGTAAAATTTAATGTACTAATATTTTTTGCCGTGATTGCGTTATAATAGAAATTGGTAAAGGGATTGACTAGGAAACTATCAACGAGGGGGGATCAAACTTGCTCAAAAAGACAAAAACATTTTTCCGTGCAAACAAGATACCATATACTAAAGAGCACGTTAATCCATTGATGGTGCCTGAAAGAGTGTACGTTCTAAAATTTGGTAAAGCTGATGATCATTATCTGAACCGCTTCATCGTGGAACACAATTATACGTGGACTGGCCGCATTAAGATCAACAAGATCACGTTACGGATGCATGGTTACATCCATCCACTCGTCTTTCACAATGAACACGATTTATTGCACTATCTTAAAAAGCATACGGATAAACTCACAGACACGTATGATACGGCACTCTGATAAAATCATTGTTGGAATCTGACCACTTTAGTTTTCATAAGAATTACATGGAAAAATGTAAATTCAGCTTGACAGCTTATTTGAATCCACGTATACTAAAGTGGTTGAGTTTTTGGGCATTCGCCAAACTGGTAAGGCAATGGACTCTGAATCCATAATTTACAGGTTCGACCCCTGTATGCCCAATATCATAATATTAATAATCGAGTAAATGTCTTAAATCTTTGATTTGAAGGCATTTTTATTTTGCCGTTAATTATATATTTTCCTAAAAGAGAATCACATGTTAAGGCGGTAAGGCAGTTTAACTGAAAGGTAATAATTGCCGGTAATTGCTTTTATTTGAAGGTTGGATCCATACCCAGACTGTTTTTATTACAGTGACACTTGCAATTATTATTGATTACGCCGGCTTTGGATTTATTGAAATCATTTATGGTTGGTAAAAATAATGAAAATTTTCAGTTAGCTTCCCTATTACTCTTATGTTTGGTCAACCTTCCTGTGGTATACTAAAAACATTGAAGTGTTCTGTATTTGACAGAGAAAGAGATTTAATACATGAAAACAATGTGAGCATTGCTGGATATTTTGTTTTTATTGTAAGGAGGGTGCTAAGTGTCTGAATTAAAAGTAAATGTAAAAAACTTAATTAAAAATTATGGGGAAAATCATGTTTTAAAAGGGATAGACTTTGAGGTCAAAAACAATGAGGTTGTTGTGGTGATCGGTCCGTCAGGTTCTGGCAAAAGTACACTATTACGCTGTTTGAACAAGTTGGAAGAACCAACGTCTGGCTCAATTGAAATCGATGGAGTAGACATCAGTCAGCCAAAGATCAATATTGATAAGGCTCGTGAAAACATTGGAATGGTTTTCCAACATTTCAACTTATTTAATAATCTTACTGTGGGTGAAAATATTACTCTTGCCCCGATCCAATTAGGGAAAAAGACCCCTGCACTAGCACAAAAAGAAGCACGTTCTTTACTGGAGACTGTTGGTTTGACAGATAAGTATTCTGCACTGCCAGCTTCCCTTTCGGGCGGGCAAAAACAACGAGTAGCTATTGCCCGTGCTTTGGCCATGAAACCGGATGTCATGCTTTTTGATGAACCAACATCAGCGCTCGATCCAGAAATGGTGGGAGATGTTCTAGAGGTTATGAAGTCCTTGGCTAAAGAGGGAATGACCATGGTCGTCGTGACTCATGAGATGGGTTTTGCCAAAGAAATGGCGGACAAAGTTGTATTTATGGATGATGGTAAAGTTTTAGAACAGGGGACACCACAGCAAATGTTTGATGATCCGCAAAATGAACGGACAAAGGCCTTTTTGGACAAAGTTATTAATGTCTGAGGCAAGATCTCTCAAATAATTTGCTAATAAGTGATGGCACATGTTATTTGGTGAGCCATCATATTTGATTTAACCTTGAATATACACGGTGGCATAAAAGTGGAGGAATCAAAATGTTAAAAGTAATTCTGGTGATGCACGATGTTGAGCATAACGATTATTATCGGATGAACAAGACATATTTTGAAAGTATGCCAGTTTCAGGACAGTATATTTATAACACTGATGCAAATGCCTATTTAGTTGAAGAAGTAGTTTCATTTGCCGGTTATGTTTCCAGCAAGGGCGCGATAGCAGTGGTTGTTGTGACACCTGCTCCTAAAGATGAGCCTGTTAGTCAGATATACGGTCTTGATATAGAGGAAGATTTAGATGATTGAGTTAGCTTAAGGAAAGAAAAATAATGACCAAAATACATTTTTATCTGGTGAGGCATGGACAAACTCGGATCAACCGGCTGGCTCGGCTTCAAGGGACAACGGACTCGGCCTTGACCGTGCGCGGCATCATGGATGCCCGCCAACTGGGGCGCAGGTTAGCAAATGTACGTTTTAGTGCAGTGTTTGCAAGCCATTTAAAAAGGACTCAGGAAACGGCTGATAATATTATGCAGGCCAATAATTATCCTGACCCTCCCCATTTTTATTTGAGTGATTTGAGAGAATTTGATTTTGGCATCTATGAAGAAGTGCGCAAACGCAGCTTCATACCAGATGCATTGCGTGCTTTAGGTTTATTTTCGATTTTGCGGACAGCTCTAGGCGATAAACATGCCAATGGTTTGGTGGATCTTTTTGGACGAATGGGAAATAATGTTCAGTTAGAATCCAGCAAGGAATTAAGTTTGCGAATGGCCCATTCTCTAGAGTCGATAGCACATACTTGGAAAAATGGAGATCACAATATTTTGATCGTGACGCATGGCCTTATACTTTCGTCATTTATCGAAAGCCTGGGCGGTAGTGTCCCACTGTTTCTGATAAAAAATACCAATGTCGTGCACGTGGACTACGAAGCAGGGAAGTTTATTATCAAAGATGCTGATTTTCTGGGCAAAAAGAAGTGATAACTTATGAATCCCAAAACGACGGACTTATTGCATAGTTTAGTGAAGCGCCATATCGTTCCGGGGGTTTCTTATGCGATGATCCATCAAGGAAGTATGCAGTCTGAAGTATTTGGTCTTCAGCAAATAGTTCCACAGCGTCAGCAATTGCGGTCTGGTATGTTATACGATGTTGCTTCGCTGACTAAGGTAGTTTGCACCACTCCGATGATTTTGAAAATGGTCGAAGAGGGTAAGATTTTCTTAGAAGAACCGATCCAGCATTTATTGCCGCGTTTTCGTGGTTCAAGGGTTACAGTCCGTCATTTGCTAACACATACTGCAGCAATTACAGGGTATATAAAGGATCGTGACCAATTGAACGGTTCTGAATTGATCACCGCGATTTATGAGCAAATGTATAGCGGAGATAATGTAGGTAAGCACGTCCACTATACTGATATTGGCTTTATCCTGTTAGGACAGATCATCGAACGATTTTATCAGCGGTCTGTCCAGGAAGTGTTAGCAGCAGAGATCCTTATTCCATTACGTTTACAAGAAAGTACCTTTGACCCGTTGCCTGATTTTTGCGTGCCTACTACCTTTGATCATAAGCGCGGTTTGATCAAGGGCGTCGTCCATGACCCGAAGGCTTATGTTTTGGGCCGTCATTGTGCATCAGCTGGTTTATTTATGTCTTTAAATGACCTGACGAAGTATTGTTCATGGTTGTTGGGGGAGTACGGAAAAACGCCCATTTTGTCTGAAAAGATGATCGAATATTTATTTGCTGATCAGACTCCAACTAATACTGGGGGCAGGTCATTAGGCTTTGATTTGCGTTATGACCCGCAAAACCGGCCATGCTTGTATCATACAGGGTTCACCGGAACCTTCATCTTGATCGATAAGCAAAACCAGGATGCATTAGTTGTTTTGACTAATAGGGTGCATCCAGACCAGAAAAATGATGAATTTTTAAGAGATCGTGAGCATCTGATCGATGTTTATTTAGCAGAAAAGTAATACCTAACCAACCCGGGACTTTCTTTCTAGGCTGGCTATTTTTATAAAGATTGTTCTTCGATGATTTCTATTTTGACAATGCTGCAGCTAAAACATTTTTATCAGCATATGGATTCCGTCCGCTTAAGCTAGGTTGTCAAACTTTCGCAAGCCGGTTAAAATGAAAGGGAGATAAAAAAGGAGCGGATCGATTTGACTGAACCATTGTTTTTAAAACCATATTTTAGAGAAAAGATTTGGGGAGGCTCGCGTTTAGCTTCAGTTTACGGTTATGATATTCCAAGTGACCATACTGGAGAATGCTGGGCTATTTCCGGGCATCCACATGGACCGGCAACTGTGGTTAATGGTCCATACAAAGGGAAGACTATTACTGAATTATGGGAAAAACACCGAGAATTGTTTGGCGGAGCAAAGGGCAATGTTTTTCCGTTATTGACTAAGATCTTGGATGCTAAAGATGATTTGTCTGTTCAGGTTCATCCAGATGATGCTTACGCCAAAATCCATGAAGGTGAACTAGGCAAGACTGAATGTTGGTACGTACTAGCAGCAGAGCCTGGAGCTGAAATGATTTACGGACATCATGCAAAAACCAAAGAAGAACTTAAAAAAATGATTGAAAACAAGCAATGGGAACAGTTATTCAGGCACGTTCCTGTGAAGCCAGGGGATTTCTTGTATGTACCAAGTGGTACGATCCATGCTATTGGCAAAGGTATCATGGTATTAGAGACTCAACAAAGCAGTGATACAACCTACCGCCTTTATGATTTTGATAGGGTTGATCAAAAGACTGGAAAAAAGAGAGAATTGCATTTGCAACAGTCGATCGATTGCACTAATGTTCCATTTAGAGAGCCTAAATTGAACCGTGAAGATTATCGTGTTGGAGATGCCAAAGTCACACGCTTTGTAGCAACAAAATTCTTTGCTGTTTATCGCTGGAAGCTAAGCGGCGGAACAGCCGCTTTCCAGCGTAAAGAGGCCCCTTACACTCTCGTGTCAGTTCTCGATGGTGCAGGTGAGCTGACGGTCGTCGGTCATACTTATTCGCTCAAGAAGGGCGTGCACTTCATTTTGCCATTCGGTGTCAAAGCATGGCAATTAAAGGGGAATTTATCCATCATCGCATCAGAACCTGGTAAACAGGCTTAAAACTAAATATTAACTAAAAATACACGGGCCCTTTTAAGAGGTCCGTGTATTTTGCTTAGTAGGTTGGTTTGATCTCTAGATTTTCCTGTGTTGTCAAATCAGCTTGTGGATATTTCCTTTTCAGTGCAATCAACAGTAGTTTTTTTGCTAACTCCCCGTTGCGGGCTAAAATTGGGCCATGGAAGTACGAACAAAAAATATTATGGTAGATCGCACCTTCACCACCGTCTTCTCCATTATTGCCATGGCCAGTGATCACGGTTCCAAGGGGGCGTTCGCCTTGCCCAAGGTATGTCACACCGTTGTGATTTTCGAAGCCATGGTAAGTTTCTCCTGTTGCAGAATTTTTAATGGTAATATCTCCGATAAAGCGGTTATTGTCCTGGCTATTAGTATAATGAGGCAAAGCACCTATGCCAGGGATCTTTTGCCCAGCAGCTCCGATGTAATAGGTTCCCAGTAATTGATAACCGCCACATATGGCTAGCCCGGGACCGCCATCATTAATAAAATCGGTCAGTGCATGCTTTTTTTGTTGAATATCCTTTGAGACGATCATTTGTTCATAATCCTGTCCGCCGCCAAAGAAAAACATGTCATATTTGCTGGAGTCAAAACGCGTGTCTAATGAAACCACATCAACACTTAAAGAAACCGCCATTTTTTTGGCATAATATTTGAGTGTTAAAATATTACCAATATCGCCATATGTGTTTAGCAAGTCACCATATAGATGGGCTAATTTTAGTGAATATTTCATAGCCTACATGCCTCCCTTGATATATCCTTGCGAAGCTAGCATTTTGCGTAATTGCAGAACTGCCGTGTAAGTTGCTAACACATAAATGTGTTTGGTCGGCATAGATTTGATTTTCGCAAGAACCGTATCTAATTTCTCTTCCTGGTCAAAATTTTGTTCAGGCACACCTGCAACACGCAATCTGAAAGTGATGTCTTTGTACCTTTCACCTCCAGTAAGGATGGATGGTATCCTGTCGAAGGGCAGATCTTCAAAACGGCCGTCCCAGATCCAGCTGGTATCTATTCCATCGGCATAGTTAGCGTTCAGTAATACAGCTAAGGAAAATGGTTGAGGATCTTTTTTGATCATTTGTAGCACTTGATCCAGGCCAACGGGATTTTTGACCAAAATCAGTGTAACTTCTTTGCCGTCGACATTTATAACTTCTTGTCTGCCAAACACCTTGCTATCTGGATCACTGAGAGCGCCCACTGCGGTATTTGGGTCGACTTGCAGAAATTCGCCGATCGTATAAGCTGCTAATGCATTGTAAATATTATACGTCCCCCCAATGTGCAAGGTGACCTCTTTGTCATCCAGTGAAAAGGTAGAAGACTGTGGTGTTTGGACCGTGACTTTTGAAACTTGATGTTGCAAAGTAGGACGGTGAAAACCGCAGTTGGGGCAATAATACTTTCCTAAGTTGCTATAGATTCGATTTTTAAAGTGCAAAATGTGTTGGCATTTTGGGCATAACAAGCCATCCGTGTTAGCTGGCGCCAATTGTTCTTGATCAGCTTTGTCATTGAAACCGTAATAAATGATGGGATTTGGCAACTCTTTACTATTAAAGATCGGTGCATCAGCATTGGCGATCACCGTAGCTTGAGGATGCATTTTGATACCCTTTAATATTTTGGAGTAAGTAGTATATATTTCGCCGTAGCGGTCCATTTGATCGCGAAACAAATTGGTCAATACAAAAGCTGTCGGGTCTATATACTTAGCAATAATGGGAATATTAGCCTCATCGGTTTCTAAAACGGCTATTTTCTTACCTTGCTGGCGTTTACTGTTGGACAAAAACGCGCTCACAATACCTTGCTTCATATTTGAGCCGCTCGGATTTGTTAAGATATTTCCGTATTTGGCCTTTAGTATCTTGACGGTCAACGCGGTCGTTAGGGTCTTGCCATTTGTACCGGTAATAAGAATGATCTCGTAGTCTTTTGCAAGTTTTCTTAAAACATCTGGTTCTAATGAAAGTGTAATTTTGCCCGGCAAGGATGTTCCTCCGTGCATAAAATTATGCAATAACCAATATGAGATTTTTCCCGCGGCTATTGCGACAGAGCTTTTCAGCGTCATTTGTGTATCCCTCCACTTTCAAAGTTAATGCTATTTTTTAATGTAGTATAAGTAATCATATGGTATCTTACCACAAAATAATGCTTGAAAAGAGCTGATTTTGAACTTTGCGGCCACAGCAAACATTAATGGGGTCCTAAATCGTCTATTATTTTTTGAATCATTTTTGTCAATTTATTGCTGAGAATGATCCATGGTCTAGCGGGATATTTTGTTTAGTTTTTAGTAGTTGATCAATTTACTACACAAGGATGAAATTTGTTTGAAAATCATATATACTAAAGCATGAAGATTTTTGTGGAGAGTGAAATGAAGTGGCACAGTTATTTTTTCGGTATGGAGCAATGAACAGCGGTAAATCGATCGAGATCCTGAAAGTTGCCCATAATTATGAAGAACAAAACAAAAATGTCTTGATTTGTACCAGCGGCCTGGATAACCGTGAGGGCGTGGGTTACATTACTAGCCGGGTCGGATTAAAGCGGACCGCAGCGCCAATTTTTGATGAAACGGATGTTTTTGCATTAGTTAAAGATCACCAGGAAAATCTTTCTTGTGTTTTAGTTGATGAGGCACAATTTTTGCACAAACATCACATTATTGAACTGACGAGGGTGGTTGACCAATTAAGAATTCCGGTCATGACTTTTGGTTTAAAAAATGATTTTAAAAATGAGCTTTTTGAAGGCTCTAAATATTTGCTGTTATATGCAGATAAAATCGAAGAGATGAAGACGATTTGCTGGTTTTGCGACAAAAAAGCCATCATGAATTTGCGTTTTCATAATGGTAAACCAGTCTACTCGGGGGAGCAGATCTTGATTGGGGGCAATGAACAGTATTATCCTGTTTGCCGGCGGCACTACTTTGACCCGCCTAAGTCAACCGATTTGTAACTTGCGAGCAACCACATACTGTATGCTTGGTACCAAATTTTGACTAATAGTAAGGTAGGGAGTTACTCATGGATAAGTTATTTCAAAGGCTACAAGTATTAGAAGATCGCTATGGCGAGCTAGCTGAACTGCTGTCCGACCCGGACGTGATCGCAGACACAAAGAGATTTACTAAGTTATCAAAGGAAATGGGCGATCTAAGAGAAACGGTTGAAAAGTTTCGGCAACTAAAGAAAGTTCAGAAAACAATCGATGATGATGATGAAATGCTGCGTTCCGGCATAGACGATGACGAAATGAACGACATGGTCAAAGAAGAATTGAATGATGCTAAGGAGCAGCGTGAGAAGTTAGAGGAAGACATCAAAGTCCTTCTATTGCCCAAAGACCCTAATGACGGGAAAAACATCATCATGGAGATCAGAGGCGCAGCCGGTGGAGACGAAGCCAGTTTATTTGCGGGTGACTTGTTTAATATGTATAGCAAGTATGCCGAAAAACAAGGCTGGTCGATCGAAGTCATCGATAAGAATGTGACTGAGGTTGGCGGCTTTAAAGAAATTGCATTACTGATCAACGGCAAAAATGTTTATTCTAAACTCAAGTATGAAAGTGGAGCCCACCGCGTTCAGCGAGTTCCAGCCACTGAATCGGCTGGACGTGTCCACACTTCAACAGCCACCGTTGTTGTTATGCCAGAAGAAGAAGATGTGCAGATCGATATTGACCCGAAAGATATTAGAGTAGATGTGTATCGGTCTTCAGGCGCCGGTGGGCAGCATATTAACAAGACATCTTCGGCGGTGCGTATGACGCATTTACCGACTGGTATTGTTGTAGCTATGCAAGATCAGCGTTCACAGCAGCAAAACCGCGAAAAAGCGATGAAAATATTAAAAGCCCGGGTCTATGATTACTATCAATCAAAAGAGCAAAACGAGTATGATGAAAACAGAAAATCCGCGGTTGGTACAGGTGATCGTTCGGAACGTATCAGGACATATAACTATCCGCAAAATCGTGTCACGGACCATCGGATCGGTTTATCGCTGAATAAGCTTGACCGCATCATGAATGGAGAACTGGATCCCGTGATCGATGCTTTGATTTTATATGATCAAACTAAAGCTTTGGAGAAATTAGAAAATGAGTAGCAGATCTTTTTTTGAAGCTCAGCAATGGGCTTTTTCTTTTGTAACAAAGCATGGTTTAGAAGAATCCGGTGCAAATATGCTCCTTTATGGTGAGATGGGGTATTCGGTAACGGAATTTCTAATGCATATGCGCGAACCTATGCCGCCAGAAAACTGGTGCCATTTTAAAAATAATATTAAACTTTATTGTCAAGGCTTTCCGCCTCAATATTTGCTGGGAAAATCGTCATTTTATGGATTAGAACTTAAGGTTAGCCCCGCAGTACTGATCCCGAGGCAAGAAACAGAAGAACTTGTCGACTGGGTCCTTGCGACTAATGATCATGCACAAAAAAAAGTTGCTGATATAGGAACGGGCAGTGGGGCGATCGGGCTAGCGATAAAGAAGTATCGGCCAAAATGGAAAGTTGTTTTAACTGATATTTCGGCTGCTTCATTAAAAGTTGCTGATGAAAATGCTGCAACACTTCACTTGGATGTTTCGTTATGTAAGGGAGATCTATTGAGTCCACTTACCGGTGGTCCGTATGACATCATTATCAGCAACCCCCCTTATATCGATCGGGCAGAGAAAAGAATGATGGATCGCAGTGTTTTGGAGCATGAACCTCACCTGGCGTTATTTGCTGCAGATAATGGGTTAGAAATCTATCGGAAAATCGCTGACCAAATTTCTAATTATATTCACCGAAATTCCAAGCTGTATGTAGAAATTGGTTACGCGCAAGGAAGAGCAGTCGTAGGAATTTTTAAAAATAAATTTCCTCTGGCAGAGGTCATATTGAAACGTGATCTATCTGGTCATGATCGGATGGTACAGGTAATTTTCAAATAGAAAGGAAGAAATTGTTCAATGATGATCACTAAAATATTTAAACCGAATGAAACAGCTAAAGCAGCAAAAGAGATCCAACTAGGGGAATTGGTGGCTTTCCCAACGGAAACCGTTTATGGCCTCGGGGCTGATGCCACTAACAAGCAAGCTGTCAAGCGCGTTTATCTGGCAAAGGGCCGTCCATCAGATAACCCTTTGATAGTGACAGTCTCATCTCCAGAGATGGCAGACAAATACATTGAAGATTATGGTAAGTACGGCAAAAAACTTATCAGCGCGATTTGGCCTGGGCCATTAACTTTGATTTTTAAGATCAAACCCGGTTCATTATCATCAGTGGTGACAGGTGGGTTGCCAACGGCTGCTTTTAGGATGCCCGAAAATGAAACGACTCGTAAAATGATCGCTCAAGCTGGTGTTCCGATCGTAGGCCCGTCGGCCAATTCGTCGGGCAAGCCCAGTCCCACTACTGCCCAACATGTTTTTCATGATATGGAAGGAAAAATAGCTGGTATCTTGGATGATGGTCCAACCACTGTTGGAGTCGAATCTACAATACTGGATCTTAGCTCCGATCAGCCGGCTGTATTACGTCCGGGAAAGATCACGGGTCAAAAAATCGAAAATATTATCAGCACTCCAGTAGCTACTGATCAGCATAAGGTTGGAGCAAATGAAACTCCTAAAGCGCCAGGAATGAAGTATAAGCATTATGCGCCGGCAGCTCAAGTATTGATCGTAGATCCTGATGAATGGGGCCAGGCTCTAAATTGGGCGGCTAAACAAAAGGAAAAAATTGGCGTGATGGCGCTTTCAGAAACATTAAGGAAAGAACTACCATCTAATGTAATTGCCTATGACATGGGGGCGGGATTAACTTCAGCGACCCACCGACTATTTGATGGTTTACGGTATTTCGATAATGAGGAAAAGGTTAACTGGATCTTAGCTTGTTCTTTTAAAGAGGAAGGATTAGGAGCTGCCTACATGAATCGTTTAAAAAAGTCCGCCGGAGATCAGTTTTTCACTCAATATGTTAAGTAACTTTGGGCTGTATCTTAATATTTTCGCTGGTTTTTAGAGTAAAATTCGATTAGAATAGATAAGAGAGAAAATTAAAGGAGTGTTATGGCTAATGGGAAAATTTGAGATTTTAGATCATCCGCTGATTCAGCATAAGTTGACGATCATTCGCAATGAGAAGTGCGGGACTCGCGAGTTTCGTCAGGTCGTGAATGAAATTGCTGAATTGATGGCATATGAAGTGTCACGAGACATGCCTTTAGAAGACATTGAGGTTAAGACGCCAGTTGCAACAGCCACTGAAAAACAACTATCGGGTAAAAAGGTTGTTATTGTCCCAATTCTACGTGCTGGTTTAGGGATGGTCGATGGGATTTTGGAATTGATCCCAGCCGCTAAGGTCGGTCATATTGGTATGTATCGAGACGAAAAGACCTTGCAGCCGCATGAATATTTTGTCAAAATGCCAGAAGATATTGCCAAACGCGAAATTATTATCGTTGATCCAATGCTCGCGACGGGCGGGTCTTCTATCATGGCGGTGGACGCATTAAAAAAACGTGGTGCTAAAACCATTAAGTTTGTTTGCCTTGTTGCAGCTCCAGAAGGAGTCAAGGCTTTACGTGCAAAACATTCCGATATCGATGTCTATGCTGCAGCACTGGACGACCACTTAAATAGTGACGGTTATATCATTCCCGGTTTAGGTGATGCTGGGGATCGTCTGTTTGGAACCAAATAATAATATAATACTTAATGTAATGGTCGGATCACAAACTTCAAATTCAGATCCGGCTTTTATGTAACCGAGACTTTGATCA
Source organism: uncultured Ligilactobacillus sp. (assembly GCA_934215475.1). Classification (GTDB taxonomy): domain Bacteria; phylum Bacillota; class Bacilli; order Lactobacillales; family Lactobacillaceae; genus Ligilactobacillus. The sequence goes on along the minus strand of CAKPZY010000001.1, from coordinate 116,725 downwards.
GCTTTAGATAGTTGTTCAATTGAAGTTATTCTGGTTAATTTAAAAAAACATAAGTGGATTTGAGTCAAATTTTTAGACACAATGATGGAATCTTTGCAAATCACAGTTTGATTTTCAGAAAATAAAGTTGATAAATGCTTTATTTTTGATGGCAAAAGGTGGTATGATTTCATTTGTATTCAAAGATGATCTATCTTGAATCGACCTTATGGTTGTACCTTTAAGGTTCAGCTTTAGTGACTGTAATTGAAAAGAGGTGAGACTTGGTGAATGAAGGAGCAAAAGTTATGACACTTTTGGGTATCCCCTTTAATGTAGGAAATTGTCTCTCTGGTTTGATCGCGGCTGTTATAATTTTTATTCTTGTTTTCTGGTTTTCAAGAAATATCCAAATGAAACCGACGGGAAAGCAGAATGCCTTGGAATGGCTGATCGATTTTACTAATAATATTGTAAAAGCAAATGTTCAGGATCAAGAGGGCAGAAAATATCAGTTATTTGCTTTTACTCTATTTGTTCTTGTGTTTGTTTCAAACCAGCTCGGTCTGATGATCCAATTCACTGTTGGTGATATTACTTATGTTAAAAGCCCAACCGCCTCACCCGTGACGACTTTGTCGATAGCTTTATTAGTTTTAGTATTATCTCATTTTTGCAGTGTCGCAAGGTTCGGATTCAAGGGTTATCTCAAAAATGTATATTTTAGTCCGATGCCAGGGCTTTTTCCGATAGAATTATTGGAAGAGTTTACTAATTTTTTGACGTTGGCACTTCGTCTATATGGAAATATTTATGCTGGCGAAGTTTTATTGACAACGATTGGTTCTATGGCAAAGGCTGGATGGTTGGGAGCTATTAGTTCGATCCCGCTTGAAATGATTTGGCAAGGGTTCTCGGTATTTATTGGATCTATTCAAGCTTATGTTTTTGTTACACTAACTATGGTGTATATTTCACAGAAAATTGTCAAAGAGTAATGTATCATTCAATTTTAAGGAGGAATTTAATTATGTCTCTTGGTGCAGGTTTAGCTTTATTAGGTGCCGGCCTTGCTGCAGGTTTAGCTGCTATCGGTACTGGTGTTGGTAATGGATTGGTTATTTCTAAGATGATGGAAGCAACTGCTCGCCAGCCAGAATTGTCTGGACAGCTAAGAACAAATATGTTCATTGGTGTTGGCTTGATCGAAGCTGTTCCTATTATTGCGGTTGTTATTGCCTTCCTATTATACGCGAAATAAAACATATAAAGTATGTATTTATTCAAGTAATAGAGGAGGTGTCAATAGATGAATTCAGCGTTTTTACTTGGAGCAGCTGGGCAAGTGGCTTGGGGAGACTTTTTGTTTTACCTAGTTTTGTTTGTCATTTTGATGGCCTTGGTTGGGCATTTTGCCTGGGGCCCTATTCAAAATATGCTTCAAAAACGTGCAGATAAGATTTCCAATGATTTAGATTCTGCTGAGGGTGCGCGTCTAAAAGCCGAAAAGTTGGCTCAACAACGCGAGGATGCGTTAAGTGATTCTCATAATGAGGCCAGCCAGATCCTTTCGCGTGCTAAAGATAATGGTGAACAGCAGAGAGCTGCTATTATGCAAAAGGCCAATGATGATGCAGTAACTTTAAAGAATAATGCACAAAAAGATATTTCATTACAAAAAGAAGAAGCCATGGACAGTGTTAGAAATGATGTTGCAGAGTTGTCTATTGAAATTGCTTCGAAAGTCATCGGTAAAAATTTGAATGTCGATGATCAAAAAGAACTCATAGACAAGTACATTGAAGGGTTGGGGAAGCAAAATGGCGCTCAGTAATCCTGAAATAGCTGATCGGTATGGTCAAGCACTGTTTGATGTTGCAGAATCTACCGGCAAAATTTCCCAAACTGCAACCGAATTGGCAGAATTGCAAAGGGCGATCAATGAGGAACCTAAATTAATGGTATTCTTCATCAGCCCTCAGATCACTAATGAAGCAAAGAGAGAAATGCTTCATGAGATACAGAAAAATGCTTCTGTGCTGGTGAACAACTTTTTACAGATGTTGTTTGACTATAATAGGTTGCAAAATGTATCTGATATAATAGATGAATTTAACAGATTGAATGACGAAAAAAATGGGACAGTACGAGTAAAAGTTACGACAGCGATCGAAATGGATGATGATCAAAAAGCAAAACTCTCGGCTAAATTTGCTCAAGTTATTGATGCAAAAAAAGTTGTCCTTGAGCCGGTCGTAGATCAGTCGATCATTGGGGGCGTGATCTTGCGTTCCAAAGACAACGTCTATGACGGCTCAGTCAAGTCCAAGATAGACAACATCAAACGTCTGTTATTAAATTGATTTAAAGAGGTGAGACTTTTATGAGCATTAAGGCTGAGGAAATCAGTGCTCTGATCAAACAACAATTAGCTAATTATCAAAGTGAGCTTAAAGTTGAAGAGGTTGGTACTATTACTTATGTAGGTGATGGTATCGCCAGAGCCAATGGCTTAGATAACGCTTTGGCAGGTGAACTGTTAGAGTTTTCAGATGGAACTTACGGTATGGCCCAAAACCTTGAATCAAACGACGTTGGGATCGTGATCTTAGGTTCTTTCGGTAATATTCGCGAAGGTGATACAGTAAAGCGGACCGGCCGCATCATGGAAGTTCCAGTAGGAGAAGAAATGATTGGGCGGGTCGTTAATCCCTTAGGACAAGCGATCGACGGACAAGGTGATATCAAAACTGACAAAACGCGTCCTATTGAAAAAAAGGCTCCTGGCGTCATGCAACGCCAGTCTGTGTTGGAGCCGTTACAAACAGGCTTAAAGGCTATCGATGCTTTGGTACCGATCGGTCGTGGACAGCGTGAATTGATCATTGGTGACCGTAAGACAGGTAAAACGTCAGTTGCGATCGATACGATCCTAAACCAAAAGGGACAAAACATGATCTGTATCTATGTTGCTATTGGCCAGAAGGAGTCAACAGTTAGGACACAGGTTGAAACCTTAAGAAAATATGGTGCCATGGATTATACTATCGTGGTCTCAGCGGGACCATCCTCTCCAGCTCCCTTACTATGGCTGGCTCCATATGCTGGTGCAGCGATGGGCGAAGAGTTTATGTATAATGGCAAGCACGTCTTAGTAGTGTATGATGATCTTTCCAAGCAGGCGGATGCTTACCGTGAGCTTTCTTTGATCTTGAGAAGGCCGCCTGGTCGTGAAGCATATCCCGGCGATGTTTTCTATTTGCATTCACGTTTACTAGAACGTGCAGCTAAATTAAATGATGAGCTAGGCGGAGGTTCGATGACGGCTTTGCCTTTCATCGAAACCAAGGCTGGTGATGTTTCCGCTTATATTCCGACTAACGTTATTTCGATCACAGATGGGCAGATCTTCTTGGATAGTGATAATTTCTATTCAGGTATTCGTCCGGCGATCGATGCCGGCACTTCTGTTTCACGTGTGGGTGGTGATGCGCAGGTCAAAGCGATGAAGAAAGTTGCCGGGACCTTGCGTTTAGACTTGGCTTCATATCGTGAACTAGAATCATTTGCACAATTTGGTTCTGATTTGGATGAAGCGACTCAGGCTAAGTTGAATCGCGGCAGGAGAACGGTAGAAGTCTTAAAGCAGCCTTTGCATGAACCGCTTCCCGTTGAAAAACAGGTTGTTATCCTTTATGCATTGACTCATGGTTTTTTGGATTCAGTATTGGTCGATGATATTTTGCGTTATCAGAATGAATTATTTGATTTCATGGATAATAATCATGCTGATCTCTTGGCAGATATTGCCAAAACCGGTCAGCTGCCAGATACTGACAAATTGGATGCAGCAATTAAAGAATTTGCGGAGACTTTTCAAGCTAGTCAGAAATAGAAAGGGCGGTGACAGCTGATGCCAGCATCTTTACAAGAGGTTAAAAGAAGGATATCCTCGACTAAAAAGACCGGACAGATAACCACTGCGATGCAGATGGTTTCAACTTCCAAGCTGAGTCAGATTCAAAAGCATACAACTGCCTATCAAGTTTATGCTTCTAAGATCCGTAACGTCATTACTCATCTGGCAGCCTCTCATTTATTGGAAAACGTAGAGCAGCCCACTTCTTCTAAAAAGGGCGAGGTCAGTTCTTTGTCGATGTTAAAAAAACGAGCCGTTAAAAAGACTGGACTCGTGGTAATAACATCTGACCGTGGGTTAGTTGGCAGTTATAACAGCAATGTGATCAAGCAAACAATGAATTTGATCACGAAAAATCATCATTCTAAAGATGACATTGAGATTATTGCCATTGGCGGAACTGGAGCAGACTTCTTTAAGAAACGCGGCTTTGATATTATTTACGAATACCGGGAACTAAATGATGTGCCCACCTTTAGGGAAGCACGCCCAATAGTCAACGCCATCTTAAGAATGTATGATAATGAGAAATTTGATGAATTATTTGTCTGTTATAATCATTTTGTCAACACGTTAACATCCAACTTCCGCGGTGAGCAAATGCTGCCGATAACGGCTGAAAATCTTGGCGGGGAGAACTTCGATGGTGTTAATGATTCAGATTATCAGCTTGAATATGATACTGAACCATCTGAGGATGCTATTTTGGAAGTTATTTTGCCGCAGTATGCAGAGAGTTTGCTGTACGGAGCGATGTTAGACGCTAAGACATCTGAACATGCTTCGAGCTCAACTGCTATGAAATCAGCTTCAGATAACGCCGATGGGATCATTGGAGATTTGGAACTGCAATATAATCGAGCTCGCCAGAGTGCAATTACTACTGAGATCACCGAGATCACAGGTGCTCAAGCAGCCCTAGAATAGGATAGGAGGAATTAGTGAATGAGTTCTGGTAAAGTTGTACAAGTTATCGGACCTGTTGTTGATGTACAATTCCCTCTTAATGAACCTTTACCTGACATTAATAATGCGTTGACTGTTGAACGTGATGACGGTACGCAGTTAGTGATCGAAGTTGCCATAGAATTAGGCGACGGTGTCATGCGTACGATCGCCATGGATTCATCTGATGGTTTGAGACGTGGAGCCACCGTGATCGATACTGGTTCTTCGATCAGTGTTCCAGTCGGGAAAGATACACTTGGACGTGTGTTTAACGTATTAGGGGATACCATTGACAATGGTGAGAAATTCGATGCTGATCATCGTCGTGATCCAATTCACCGCGATGCACCGGCATACGATGAATTAAATACAAGTACTCAAATTTTGGAAACAGGAATCAAGGTTATCGACCTCCTTGCTCCGTATGTTCGTGGCGGCAAGATCGGTTTGTTCGGCGGTGCGGGCGTCGGCAAGACGGTTTTGATTCAAGAATTGATCCACAACATTGCCCAAGAACACAACGGCATCTCAGTGTTTACCGGTGTTGGTGAACGGACTAGGGAAGGCAATGACCTTTATTACGAAATGAAAGCATCAGGTGTTTTAGAGAAAACCGCCATGGTGTTTGGTCAGATGAACGAGCCGCCTGGTGCCCGGATGCGAGTAGCTTTGACTGGTTTAACGCTGGCAGAGTACTTCCGCGATGTCGAAGGACAAGATGTTTTATTATTCATTGATAATATTTTTCGTTTCACTCAGGCAGGTTCAGAAGTTTCTGCTCTGTTAGGTCGAATTCCTTCTGCTGTTGGTTATCAACCAACCTTGGCTACTGAAATGGGTCAATTGCAAGAAAGAATTACTTCGACCAAGAAGGGTTCGGTTACTTCGATCCAGGCTGTTTATGTTCCAGCTGATGATTATACTGATCCTGCACCTGCCACGACATTTGCGCATTTGGATGCTACGACTAATTTGGAACGTTCGTTGACCCAGCAGGGTATTTATCCGGCTGTCGATCCTTTGGCTTCAACTTCAGTTGCTTTGACACCTGAAATAGTTGGCCAAGAACATTATCAAATAGCTACTGAAGTTCAGCATGTGCTGCAACGCTATCGTGAATTACAGGATATTATTTCAATTTTGGGAATGGACGAATTATCTGACGATGAGAAGGTTATAGTTGGCCGTGCTCGCAGGATCCAATTCTTTCTTTCACAAAACTTCCACGTCGCTGAAAACTTTACAGGACAGCCAGGAGCATATGTGCCGCTAAAAGACACTCTAAAAGGCTTTAAAGAGATCCTTGAAGGAAAATATGATGATTTGCCAGAAGACGCTTTTCGTTCCGTCGGTAAGATCGACGAAGTCGTTGAAAAAGCCAAAAAAATGACACAGAACAATTAAGGAGGTAATGTCTAATGGATGACAATGCTGAATTAACTGTCAATGTCGTGACTCCTGACGGAAGTGTTTACGAGAAAAATTCCGATATGGTCATTTGCAAGACTACTCAAGGCGAGATCGGTATCCTGCCTAATCATGTGCCACTGTTGGCTTCACTCGCCATCGATGAGATCCGGGTGCGCCAAGATGATGGTACTTTTGACGAGGTTGCTGTTAGCGGGGGATTCCTTGAATTTTCTGACAACAACTTATCGATCGTTGCTTCTGCAGCTGAACGAAAAGAAGACATTGATTCCAAGCGGGCTGAACGTGCACGCGAAAGAGCTCAAAAAAGGATCGAAAAGGCGAAGCAAGCCCACAATCCTGATGACCTTAAGCGGGCGGAAGTATCACTGCGGCGCGCTCTTAACCGCTTGGACATTTCTAGTCATTAATAAAGATGGTCTAATATAAAGCACAGGCTTATAGATAGTCTGTGTTTTTTTGAGCTAATTAATTGGATAACTTTCTTAAAAGATTGATAAACTAGGCTTTGGTTGTTGATAAGCATTCTTTTCATGTGTTATTATTACAAATAAGGAAAAGATTTGAGGGACTTTCATGAAATGGGTAGGCTTTTCAGCCATATTAACAATAGTTAGTCATTTTGTTTTTATTGCGCTTGCTTTTTCAGCACTGCAAGCACTACGTCTAGATCGCTACATTGTACCCGAAAGGCAAGGAAAATTTAAACTGGTGCTAGTTTTGATTTCTGTTGCCGTTGGTTTTTTGTGTAGTGAATTCTTTCTAAGTTTCGTGGATAATGTCCGTAATTTCTCGTATTTGATCAATAAATAATCGAAAAAAGCTTATAAAAATGTAACGCTTAGACTAGCGGAGGAATAGTTGTGGAAAAAATAATCGTACATGGTGGTGGAAGGTTGCATGGAAGCGTCAACATTGAAGGCGCGAAAAACGCTGTGCTGCCAATTTTAGCCGCTAGTATCTTACCTAAGACTGGCAGGACCGTATTAACGAATGTGCCTATTTTGTCGGATGTCTATACCATGAATAATGTTATTCGTTTCTTAAATGTCAAATTAGGTTTCAATGAAGACCAAAAGTCCATTACGTTGGATGCGACTGGTGATCTTTCATATGAAGCACCATTTAAATATGTTTCTCAAATGCGAGCTTCGATCGTTGTTTTGGGTCCGCTTTTGGCCCGGTTAAAGCATGCCAAAGTAGCCATGCCCGGCGGTTGTGCGATCGGTTCACGACCGATAGACCTTCATTTGAAGGGGATGGAAGCTTTGGGTGCCCGCATCGAGCAGCATGATGGGTACATAGAGGCGACCACAGACGGTTTAATTGCTGCTAACATTTATTTAGACTTTCCTAGTGTTGGCGCTACGCAAAATATTATGATGGCAGCCACATTGGCGAAGGGAACGACCGTCATTGAAAACGTCGCTAGAGAGCCGGAAATTGTGGATCTGGCTAACGTATTAAACCAGATGGGCGGCAAGGTAACTGGTGCTGGTACCGAAACCATTAAAATTACAGGCGTTTCTGAAATGCACGGAGCGCAGCATTCCATCATCCAGGATCGCATTGAGGCCGGAACTTTCATGGTTGCAGCGGCTTTGACTAAGGGTAATGTTCTAATAGAAGATGCAATATCAGAGCACAATAAACCTCTGATTTCAAAATTAGAAGAAATGGGCGTAAAAGTTAGCGAAGAGGATGGCGGTATTCGTGTAATAGGCCCGGAAAGGCTGCTTCCGACCTCAGTTAAGACTTTACCTCACCCTGGTTTTCCAACAGACTTGCAACCGCAAATGACAATTTTACAGTTGATGGCACACGGCACAAGTGTGATGACGGAGACAGTTTTTGAAAATCGCTTTATGCATCTAGAAGAATTACGCCGAATGAATGCTAAGTTTAAAATTGAAGGTGATTCGGCAGTCATGTATGGCCCGAACGAATTGACTGGTGCACAAGTTGCTGCGACTGATTTGCGTGCTGCCGCTGCTTTAGTTCTTGCAGGGTTGGTTTCGAAGAATATCACACAAGTGACTAATTTAAAATATTTAGATCGAGGATATTATAAATTTAATGAGAAATTGGCCAGTCTTGGTGCTTCGATCAAAAGGATCGATGATTTAACGAACGTGCAAATCGACATAAGAAAGAAAGCTGAAAACTAATTTTGTTTTCTAGTACGTTAAGGAACAGAGGATCAGTAATTCATTGTCACTGACATAAATGAGTGATGTCAAGGGGCTGTTTTTAGCAAATCTTAAGCGTTTTGAAAAGTGTAATTGACGTCTATCTGTGTATTGATGGGCGTCTATTTTTGGGCTTGGATAACGGCAATATTTGAATGCTTGCAGTCAAAGCATGGTTGTTTTGAAATTCGCTGATTTAGTTGGAGGCGTGGTCCGCGAAAATTCAAATAGTTTTATAAAAACCATTAACAAATCGTTATATTAACAACTGTATACTTTGTATTGGTTATTTGGTACAATTATTGGGATATATTCAAACTTTTTTGTGCTTTGTGTTATAAAAATAAAGGAGTATTATAATGGCAAAAGATATCGGAATAGATTTAGGAACTGCCAATGTTTTGATCAATGTGCAGGGCAAAGGCATTGTTCTAGATGAACCTTCTGTTGTAGCAATCGACACTAACACTGACAGGGTGCTGGCAGTAGGTTCGGACGCATATAAAATGGTTGGGCGCACACCAGCCAATATCAGGGCAGTTCGGCCATTAAAAGATGGGGTCATCGCAGATTTTGATATGACTGAACAGATGCTTTCTTACTTTATTAAGAAACTCAATGTTAAGGGCATTATGTCTAAACCTAATATTTTGATCTGCTGTCCAACTGGTACTACTGATATTGAACGCAAAGCAATTAGACAGGCAGCGGAAAAATCAGGGGGCGGCAATGTATATGTCGATGTCGAACCCAAGGTGGCGGCTGTGGGTGCTAAGCTCGATATTTTTAAACCAGTCGGGAATATGGTTATTGATATTGGAGGAGGTACCAGCGATCTCGCTGTCCTCTCTCTAGGCGATATTGTGGAAAGTAGCTCTTTGCGGATCGCTGGAGATCGACTAAATAGCGACATTGTCAATTATATTCGTCAGAACTTTGGCGTGCTGATCGGAGAACATACGGCTGAACAGGTCAAAATAAAAATCGGTACGGCAGTACCAGATCATCGTCATGAGGAGATCCAAGTGCGTGGCCGTGATGTTGTTAATGGTTTACCCAGGGAGATCACACTCACGTCTAACCAGATCGAAAGTGCTATCCATGATACGATGCAAGGGGTCCTCACAGCTGCCAAAGATTTGCTGGGAAAGATCCCGCCAGAATTAGCAGCCGATATAATCGATCATGGCATCATGCTGACTGGCGGCGGAGCACTGATCGATGGACTAGCTCACTTCTTTGCAGATCAGTTAGGTGTCCCTGTTCATGTTTCTGAAAGTCCATTGCAAGATGTTGCAAAAGGAACTGGGATATTGTTGGAAAATCCTGAAAAGATAACTGATTTAAAATAACTGGCTGGTGGTAGTTTTGAAAAAAATCTTGATTTTTCCAATAAAATTATATCAGAGAGTTATCTCACCTTTGCTTCCGCCAAGTTGCAAATATTATCCGACGTGTTCAAATTATGCGGTTCAGGCTATAGAAAAACATGGTGTGTTTTTAGGTTCGCTAATGGCCTTGACGAGGATCTTACGCTGCAATCCGTTTGTTAGCGGAGGGTATGATCCGGTCCCGGATAAATTTACGATTTTTCGAAATACTGACTGGATAAAAGATGAATCATCTCTAGCAGCACAATGGAGGAATGAAAGTGAAAAAAGAAAAAAACATTGAAATTCTGGAAAATGAGCAGCAAGTTAATGGACAAACGGTAAGTGAATTGCTGCATGGTAAGCATTCATTGGGAACTATTGAACCGAATGGTAAGCGCTACTTGATCCATTACCCTAATGGGCAAGAAGCTCATGTTTCATCGCGAACAGCTGCGGTCGATGCATTGATCAGGGAATTTCATCTGCACAACAGCTGATTGGATTTAATTGATGAACTTGCACAAAGGAGCGTTGATCGTTCATTATGAATACTAATTTGAGAAGAAATAATGAAGGAGATTCTCGCATTGACTGGGGAATAATTTTGTCTGTTTTATTATTAGCCGTGATCGGAATGGTCGCAATTTATGTTGCTGCTAGTCATGACACTAGTACTACAAGTGTGGTAAGGACTATGATCTCCCAATCTGTTTTTTACACTTTAGGAATATTACTTGTCGTGGTCATAATGCAATTTGATGCTGAACAGTTATGGAAGGTTGCGACTGTTTTTTATGGTTTTAGCATTTTCCTTCTGATTACCGTCCTTTTCCTGTACAGTCGTCCCTATGCTTTGTTGACAGGTGCAAAAAGTTGGTTTGCTCTTGGTCCCTTTACCTTTCAGCCATCCGAAATCATGAAACCGGCATATATTTTATTACTGGGAAGGGTCGTGACCCAGCATAATAACGAGAACCCAGTCCACACGACACGGACTGATTGGAAATTGATCGGCAAATTATTTGGGTGGACACTGCCAGTCGCTCTTTTATTGGAGCTGCAAAATGATTTTGGGACAATGCTTGTTTTCTTTGCTATTTTTGGCGGGATTGTTTTACTTTCAGGTATTTCCTGGAAGATAATCATTCCAGCATTTCTTGTTATCGTTCTTTTAGGTGGTTTTCTGATTTTTCTGGTAGTTTATGATCGCAATATCCTTTTGACTATCGGTTTTAAAGATTATCAATTTAAACGAATCGATTCCTGGCTTGATCCTTCAGCCAATACTTCATCCAGCGCCTATCAATTATGGCAGAGCATGAAGGCTATCGGCTCTGGCAAATTACTTGGTAAAGGATTCAATGTTTCGAAGGTCTATGTACCCGTGCGGGAGTCAGACATGATATTTTCAGTCATTGGCGAGAATTTCGGCTTTGTTGGTGCTTGTGTCTTGATTTTTATCTATTTGTTGCTGATTTTTCAGATGATCCAAGTCACTTTTGATACAAAAAATGAATTCTATGCCTATATTTCCACTGGTGTGATTATGATGATCATATTTCATGTTTTTGAAAATATAGGGATGAGCGTTGGCCTCTTACCTCTGACTGGTATTCCACTGCCATTTGTCAGTCAAGGAGGATCCGCGTTGATCGGAAATATGATCGGCGTGGGATTGGTAATGTCGATGAGATATCATTACAAAAGTTATATGTTTAGTAACAACAAAGAGTTTAAATAGTTTGCTGGGTCAATTAATGACTTATAATTTAATAGGGCAAAGCTAAACTTGATTTTACGGAGCACGTTTTATGGCTGCAATCAATCAAGGTGGGCTGTCCTATTTTTTTATTCGTAAAAATTATAAGAATGGAAGTAGAAATAAGCCCCAGCAAAATTACTTACATCAATTTATGCTGGGCAATATCAATGCCTCGGCCTTGTTTTTTTATAAATTATAATTCATACTAGTGACATTATATTAAATAAACATACTTATATTAAATCAGGGAGCAAGGAGCTGAAAAGTATATGAAAATGTTCTATTGTTATTCGAAATGTTCCACTTGCAAAAAAGCCAAAAAATGGTTAGATGCGCACAATGTTCCTTATGATTCACAAGACTTGGTCGAGCAGCCGCCTGCGCAGGCAGATCTGGAAAAGTGGTTGGGAAATTCATCGCGGTCGCTAAAATATTTTTTTAATACCAGTGGACAGCATTATCGCGAGCAGCACTTAAAAGATAAACTACCAGAAATGACTGTCAATGAAGCTGCCAAGCTTCTTTCTTCGGACGGTAAGTTGATCAAGCGGCCATTAATGGTCGAAGGAGATAAGTTGACCTGTGGTTTTAAAGAAGATATTTATGCTAAAGATTGGTCAAAGTAAAATAGTAAGGCTAATTGAAAACGATTCTCATTTGCATTAGAATGAACTTGAATCACTTACTACGAATTTTTAGGAGTAAGCGTGACGGCCAGGGGTTATAATAATTGACGTTCTAGCCTCAAAAGTTAAATCTAATAATTTCAACTTTTGTTTGTTACATTTACTCTATTCAAAGGAGAAGGAAAATGGCTACTTTAGAGGTAAAAGACCTGCACGTTAGGGCAAAAGAAGAAAAAAAAGATATCTTAACGGGTGTCAACTTGAAGATGTCTACTGGTGAGATCCATGCGATCATGGGACCGAATGGGACCGGGAAATCTACTCTTTCTGAGTCGATCATGGGGAATCCCAATTATGTAATAACGCATGGTGATATTTTGATCGATGGCAAGAGTATCGTCGGTGCTCCGGTCGACCAGAGGGCTCGGGCAGGTTTATTTTTAGCCATGCAATACCCTGCAGAAATTCCTGGCATTACTAACGCTGAATTTATTCGAGCAGCTATCAACTCACGACGGCCTGAAGATGATCAAATGCCTATCCCAGAATTTTTGCAAAAATTGGATAAAGTATTAAATACTTTGGACATGACGCAAGAAATGGCTGATCGTTACCTGAATGAGGGCTTTTCCGGCGGTGAAAAAAAACGCAATGAGATCTTGCAGCTGATGATGATCGAACCAAAGTTTGCAATTTTGGATGAAATTGATTCTGGGCTCGATATTGATGCATTAAAAGTGGTTTCACACGGGGTTAATGAGATGAGGGGACCAGAATTTGGTTCATTGATCATTACGCATTACCAGCGCCTGCTGAATTATATCAAACCGGATGTTGTTCATGTCATGATGGGCGGCAAAATCGTCAAGTCAGGCGACGCCTCGTTAGCTGTCAAATTAGAAGACGAAGGTTATGCAGGCTTAAGAGATGAACTTGGATTAGACGTTGCTTTGGTCGATGAAGAATAGAGGTGGCTTAAGATGACAGTTGAAACACAACAATATCAGGATATTCTTAAGTATGCCAAACAAACTAATGAACCGCAATGGTTTACAGAGATGCGGATCAAGGCACGACATGAGATCGAGGACCTGGCCTTGCCGAATTTTCAGAAAATAAAATACCGGACTTGGCCGATCAATGTCAGTCGAGATTTACAGACAACGGAACACGCCGCAGATTTAAATCAGCTCAAAACGGAGCAGGGGAATATCGTGCAAGTCGGTTCACAGCTGATCAAGGCTGATATTCCTGAAGAATATCGCAAAAAGGGCGTTGTAATTTGTGATTGGCCAACAGCTTTGCACAAACACCCGAAGCTGGTTAAAAAGTACTTTATGACTCTAGCCACAAAACCGACTGAAAACAGGTTGAATGCAGAACATGTGGCAAAATTAACCAGCGGCATCTTGATCTATGTGCCTAAAAACGTTGTTTTAAAGCAGCCTTTGACTTCGTACTTTTTTCAAGATGCTCGCCAACCGCAAGATTACGTTCACCATGTTTTGCTGGTGGCTGATCAAGGAAGTGAGATCTCTTATTTAGAGAACACGGGCACGTTAGGTGAAGAGCCTTGTCCGGCCAACATTATCGAAGAAGTTATTGCCGAGCCAAATAGCCATATAAAATTTGCCAGCGTCGACCGATTGGGAGAAAACACCACAGCATACTTAAACCGGCGTGGTTATCTCAAACGTAATGCTTTCATCGAGTGGTCGATGGGCATGATGAACAATGGCAATATTGTTGGCGATTTCGATTCTGAACTGGTTGGAGAAGCGTCACACGCTGAAGTCAAGGTCGTGGCAATTTCTACCGGGGATCAGGTTCAGGGTATTGATACGCGGGTAACTAATTATGGTCAACATTCTTTAGGCAATATTTTGCAGCATGGAGTTATTCTCTCTAAGTCGAGTTTGATTTTCAATGGGATCGGACATATCGTTCACGGAGCCCGTGGTGCTGAGGCTGAACAAGAAAGCCGAGTTTTGATGTTATCTTCCAAAGCCAGAGGAGACGCCAACCCGATCTTGCTGATCGATGATAATGATGTCATGGCTGGCCACGCTGCCAGTGTTGGCAGGGTTGATGAGCAAAAAATGTATTACCTAATGAGCCGGGGCATAGATAAGAAAACCGCGGAGCGTTTGGTGATCAGAGGGTTTTTAGGCCCTGTGTTATCAGCTTTGCCATCAAAGAAGATCCGGAAGATATTGGCAGACATGATCGAAAGGAAATTGGTCGATGGACAAGAAGATGAATGACATTGTTGCTGATTTCCGAATTTTGCAACAAAAGGTAAATGATGAAAGATTAGTTTATTTAGATAACGCAGCAACAGCTCAAAAGCCAAAGCCTGTTATAGATGCTCTTAAATACTACTATGAGCACGATAATGCCAATGTTCATCGTGGTGTCCATACCTTAGCAGAACGCGCGACCGAACAATATGAAGCAGTCAGGGTAAAAGTCAGTGATTTGCTAGGTGGTGATGATCCGCAGGAAGTTGTTTATACCAAAGGAACGACAGAAGCATTGAACTGGGTTGCTGCTAGTTATGGCCGGACCCATGTTCATAACGGTGATGAAATAGTGGTGTCTTATATGGAACATCACAGCAATATCGTTCCCTGGCAGCAGCTAGCAAAAAAGACTGGTGCTAAGCTGAAGTATATTGCACTCCGAAAAGATGGTCAGTTGGATCTTGACAGTGCAAGTGAAGTGATCACCGACAAAACAGCGATCGTGTCTTTATGTCACGCCTCTAATGTTTTAGGAGTCGTTAATCCCATTAAAGAAGTTGCTGGCATCGCACATCGACATGGGGCGATCATGGTTGTAGATGGGGCACAAGCTGTGCCGCATATGCACGTTGATGTGAAGGATCTCGGTGCAGATTTTTATGCTTTTTCTGGGCATAAGATGATGGGGCCGACGGGGATCGGCGTACTTTGGGGAAGGAAAGAATTGTTGAATGACATGCCTCCGTTAGAATTTGGCGGGGAAATGATTTCTAATGTTGGTTTATATGAAACCGACTTTAAGGAACCTCCGTATAAATTTGAGGGTGGCACACAAAATATTGCTGGAGTAGTAGGCTTGGGAGCCGCGATCGATTATTTAAATAATGTTGGATTAGATAATATTACTGCACATGAGCATGAAATTATCGATTATATTTTTCCTAAGCTTCAGAAAGTCGATGGACTTAAGATTTATGGACCCCAGGATCCTAGTCAAAGGACCGGTGTTCTGGCATTTAATTTATTGGACATCCATCCCCACGACCTGGCTTCTGCTTTGGATATGGATGGAGTTGCAGTCCGTGCCGGTCATCATTGTGCACAACCTTTGATGAAATATCTGGGTGTCAGCGCAACTGCCCGAGCTAGTTTTTATTTGTATAACACACAAGAAGATGCAGATATTTTACTGAAAGCAGTTTTAGATGCAAAGGAGTTCTTCTTAAATGGCTCTTTCTAGATTGAGCAATTTGTACCGGCAGGTAATCATGGATCATGCAAAACATCCGCACAATAATCATAGCTTGGCCGGGGCTGATCACGAAATTGAACTGCGCAATCCAACTTGTGGCGATGTTTTAACTGTCCAGCTCAAAATAATTGATGATAAAATTACAGATGTCGGATATACCGGATCAGGCTGTACTATTTCCCAGGCCTCTGCTTCTATGATGACTGAACAGATCAAAGGTCATACGATTAAAGAAGTTGAGGCGATGGTCTTGGCCTTTTCTGATATGGTTACCGGTAAAGACGTTGCTAATTTACCTCAGTTATTGGGTGAAGCTGCTGTTTTACAGAGCGTTTCACAATTTCCAGCCAGGATCAAATGTGCTACATTGGCCTGGAAGGCAGTTTATCAAGCAATAGAGGAGAGTGAGAGAAATGACGAATAATGTCCCTGATGTTGGTGGAGAATACAAATATGGATTCAAGGATGACATTAAGCCTCTATACACTACTGGTGAAGGCTTGACGGAGGATATAGTCCGAGAAATTTCGGCAGCCAAACATGAACCACAATGGATGCTTGATTTTCGTTTAAAGGCTTATAAAATATATAAAAGGTTACCGATGCCTAAGTTTGGCCCTGATTTATCGGGCATCGACTTGGACAAGATCAATTATTTTCGCCGTGATTCAGATAAAGTTGCTCGTGACTGGGATGATGTCCCTGCAGATATCAAACGGACCTTTGACCGCTTAGGTGTTCCTCAGGCGGAAAGAAAATATTTGGCTGGATCTTCTGCTCAGTACGAATCGGAAGTTGTATACCATAATATGCGCAAGCAGTTTGCTAACACTGGGATCGTCTTTATGGACACTGATTCAGCGGTTCAAGAGTATCCAGAACTCGTAAAAAAATATTTTGGAAAATTAGTTCCACCGGCTGATAATAAGTTAGCAGCTTTAAATTCAGCGGTGTGGTCAGGTGGAACATTCATTTACGTTCCTAAGGGCGTCAAGGTGAAAACCCCGATCCAAAGTTATTTTAGGATCAATGCAGGTAACTCTGGTCAATTTGAACGGACACTGATCATTGTAGATGAGGGCGCCAGTGTTAACTATGTTGAAGGTTGTACGGCACCTAATTATTCGCAAGATAGTTTACATGCCGCGGTTGTTGAAGTGAATGTGGCTCGCGATGCGTATTGCCGGTATACTACCATTCAAAATTGGTCTGATAATGTTTACAGTTTGGAAACAAAACGTGCCAAGGCTTTAGATAATTCCACGATGGAATGGGTCGATGGTAACCTTGGTTCCAAGGTTACGATGAAATACCCTAGTGTTTATCTCGATGGCCAAGGGGCACGCGGAACTATGCTTTCGATTGCGTTTGCTGGTAAGAATATTCGTTCGGATACTGGGGCTCGAATGATCCACAATGCTAAAAATACCTCATCATCGATCGTCTCCAAGTCTTTATGCAAGGATGGGGGAAGCGTTGATTACAGAGGGCAAGTTCGCTTTGGACGTCACAGCGACGGATCTTTTGCGCACGTCGAATGTGATACGATCATCATGGATGAAAAGTCGACCAGCGACACCATTCCATTTAATGAGATCTTGAATGGCAATGTTTCAATGGAACATGAGGCAAAAGTTTCAAAAATTTCAGAGGAACAGCTTTATTACCTGATGAGTCGCGGTATTTCAGAAGCAAAGGCGACTGAAATGATAATTATGGGATTTGTAGAACCGTTTACGAAAGAATTACCAATGGAATATGCGGTAGAATTAAACCGGCTGATCAATTACCAGATGGAAGGTTCTGTCGGATAAATCGCTTGTAAGCTCTAAACGCTGAAACATCAACGAGTAGAGCTTTTTATTTTGAAAAAATTGATTTTTATTTATAAATTAACGGTTTTTTATTAGAATACTTAATATACTGTAGGAATTAATGGTTTCAGTGATCATTATTTTATAACTTCTTTTGTATACAGTTTATAAATTAGCTGGATATTTATGTTATTATAGCTGCAAGCATATCACATTAAAGAAGGAAAGAAATAATGGAAAGTATTTTTATGTTCATTTGGATTTTTTCTATGCTTTATTTCTTTTTCTGTTTTTTTAACTGGAAAAGAAGAAACAAAAAAAGTCAGTGGGTTGCCCTGATCGTTTCTATTATCGCCTTTTTTGCTATAGGAGCATTTGCTGCAGACGATCCTGGCAAAAACAGTACAGTAGATCAGACACAGCAAGATGCTCGCAAAAACAAACAGATCAGTTCTGAGACTAAACGTGCCAAGGCTTCTAAATTAGCTGCTGCTCAGGAATCAAAGAAAAAAGATGGAGAGAATAAGCAGAGTATACAAAAAACTGAAGAAAGCAGAAAAACAGGAAAAACAGCTAAGCAAGAACCAGAAACCCATCATTTAGCTCCCGTTGATAAGTCAGATAGTCAATTAGCTGATGCTCAATATCAAGGGACACAAACTATTAACGTTAACAGTGGTGTACCGACATTTACTGAAACAGATATGTCACTGAAAAATGGTGCCTGGGAGCGTTACGGTGATTTGGATCATTTAAACCGAGCGACATCTGCCGAAGCAATGTTAAACCAGACAACTATGCCAAAAAATGGTGAAAAACGCGGAAGTATTGCTGACGTCACTCCTACAGGATGGAAAAACAAGAAAATAACGAGCGGTTATCTTTTCAACCGTTCCCATTTAATAGGTTGGGCATTATCTGCGGAAAATGATAACTGGAAAAATCTGATCACTGGGACAAGGCAGCTAAATAGTCCTGAAATGCTGCGCTTTGAAATGGATGTTAAAACTTACCTAGAGCAAAATAAAGATAATTATGTAAGATACACTGTTACGCCAGTCTTTCGCGGCAACGAACTTTTGGCACGGGGAGTACATATGATGGCTAGGTCGGTCAAAGACAGTACAATTTCTTTTAATGTGTACATTTTTAACGTCCAGGATGGTGTTAAGCTCAACTATGCGGATGGGTCTAGTTACGTGGCAAACAATAACGGGAAACAAGCGAGTTCACCCAATTCTGAGCAAACAAAAGAAATTAACAAAGATGATGACCAAAGTACGATGGTCTTCGTGACACCTACCGGTTCGAAATATCATCGGTATCCTCATGGGCGCGGAAATTTCACCAAAATCACGTTAAGAGACGCCAAAGCTAGAGGATTGCAGCCGTGCAAGATCTGTCAGCCGCCTAATTGATACATAGTGGTGCGAGATGTGCTTTTAGAAATTGAATTTGATTGCACCGGTTAATAGCAAAATTATCAATGTGACGATGGCACCCAAAACAGGCCGGGTAAAAAAGCTTGGATTTAATTTGTTAAACATATTGGTTTCCTCCAAACTCTAATAAAAATGGAAGAGATGTCTTTTAAAACCTTGTTTTCAATTTAATAATAACCCTCTTTCGTCGTTACTGACGTAAAGAACAAGTAAACGTTGGACGTTGATATTGTAACAATAGTAGGCTATTACATTGCTATGAGTAAAAAAAGGTGACAAATAAGTTCAGATATGACAATATGTAAGTGAATACTAAGTGCCATTTAAGGAGGTGAGCAATTTTGTTACAGGTCATAGAGTGTTGCAAACTTGCTTGAACGGAGGTGATCCTTCTATCTCCCAGCTATCGGGTGTGATAGCCATGGTAACCGAATAGGGAGGCACAGTGAGGTATTCGCGTGATTTTAACCAATAAGAAAATGATCAAGGGCACAGCGTTTCATGTGCTCTTGTTTTTTGGCCAAAGACCTTAGTTTGATTCTAGGGTTGCATGTTAAAATAAAAAAATAATTAGTGAAAGTTGGTCGTTAAGTTGCAAATAAGAGGTATCCAACCTGCAGACTATGCGGCAACAGATGAATTAGCGAAAGATAACGCTGGGGCAAAGAAACGTATTGGACAGCACATGGCCAGACTAAGAAGAAGCAGTAATTACGAACCAATATTAGAGATAGTTTCAGAAGAGGACGGGCAGATCTCCGGAACCGCTAGTCTCCATGAGATAACCGTGTCTGGGACAGTTGGATTGGCGATGGGTCCCATTTTTGAAACAAAAAGCCGGCTGATTTCATTGATCAGCGAACTTGAAGCACGGGCTCGCCAAGCAGGTTTTCGTTTTATCGTTTGGCATCCTTTATCTAAAATAGATCCAAGATCTTTTGGATTTGAAAATGCAGATGATTATGAGATATTTTTACCTGGCACGCATAATACGATGCATTTATATGTGTATTCATTGGTTAAGAATGGATTACGCGGTGTGCACGGGAAGATAGATCCGAGAATTATTTAAAAATACTTTGCAGTTGGGTTTGCTTAGCAAAGCTACTACAAAGTATTTTTTTTAAATCCTTTTTAAGCTAGATCTTCTAGTAGTTGATTTTTTATACGGTCTACCGATAGAAGAAGTAGTAGTAATGGTGCCGCCGGAATGTTAGGAAACTTTTTAGCGAGGATATAGTACTCTTAAATATAAGTCACACAAACACAACTAAGTAAATAAGCAGTGAAAATAACCTTCGCAAGCACAAGAACAAATGATAGATTTGCTGTGAGGGCTAAGCTGAAGTCATTGGTCTGCTAAAAATTTTCAAAATCGATCTAACGTATGAAGATACACTTGTACGTCTGCCATTTTCATTAATGAAAAAAGGTGAAAACGAGTTGCTAAGTTGACACAGCTTTAAGTGCGTTTTGTACGCTGCGTGAAAATTATTTGTAAAAAAATAGAGAATTCTTGCAGCTGGTTTTGAATTAACGTAATATTATATTAATAGTCTAATAGGGGGCTGTATAATGGACAGTGTATTAATTGATTTTTTAAATGATTATTACCAGGCAGACTTAAACAAAATTCATGACGAAGCTGGAAACAAGCACCTTACAGGGTATAGTCATTATTACCATGCTGATCTTTTTGTAAAAATTTTCGACAACGAAGAAAAATTTTATGCGGAACAGCATGTAGATCAAAGATATTGTCCCGATATTTTCCTAGGTACTGTCATTTTTGGTGATAATAATGTAGTAGTTTTAAGGGATAGAAAACTGATCGATTTGGATCACGAAAAGTTGGATGAACAACAAGCATATATTTATGGAAGGCTGTTAGCAGAGTTTCACCAAAAATTAACGGGATATGTTGCTGTTCCTGATGATAAAAAGCCGTTACCAGACAGGATCCAGGAAAAGTTGGCCAAGCTTACTGACAAAAAACATAAAAAAAAGGCTGAAAAAGCCTATGGATTTATCGAAAAATCCCTATCGCAAGCGCAACAAGATTATGTAAAGCTTAAAAAGGTCGTTTTGCATGGTGATTTTAGCATTCGTAACATTATGAGATACAAGGGAAAATACGTTTTGATCGACTTTGAGCGAGCCCACATCGGATGCCAATACGAGGATTTTATTAAGTTCTTTTTTTCAGAAGTTAAAGATAAAAAATTGAGGCACAGTTTTATCGCAGGGTACCAGTCTTTATTGGAATTTGAAATCCCCCAATCTGCGTGCCAACAGGTATTATTGTACATGAATGCTTTGGATATTTATACTTTTCATGAAACCCACGAAGAAGAAAAATTTGGCGCTATGGCTGATGACATGCTGGATACTGTCATCGGAGGCATTCCTGTTTTGGAGATTTAATTAGAAAAAACATTGCGCTACTTTTAGCATGAAAAACGATTTTTTTCGTAATTAATCAGTGAAGAAGAAAATTGGAGGAAGCTTAATGGCAAAATGTGGTTGGGTTTTTAGAGCAGACGGCAATATGCTGGCATATCATGACAACGAGTGGGGAAAAGAAGCACACGACGAACGTTTTTTGTTTGAAATGTTAAGCTTGGAGATCATGCAAGCGGGCTTAAGTTGGCGAACTGTTATCAATAAAAGATCCGCGTTTAAACGAGACTTTTGTAACTTTGAAGTAGCAAAAATAGCTGATTTTAGTAGGAGTGACATTGATGGACTCATTCAAGACCCTCATATCATTCGAAACAAAAGAAAGATCGGGGCGGTTATTCACAACGCTCGTCTAGTAAAACAGCTGGAAAAAACCGGTCAAAGTTTAAATGCTTTTATGTGGGGATATGTTAGCTGGCAACCAATTATTAATCATTGGCACCATGAAGAAGAAGTTCCTGCTCAGACTGCTCTCTCACGAGAAATTTCACATGATCTTAAGCAGATGAATTTTAAGTTCGTTGGTCCAACTATTATTTATTCATATATGCAAGCAATTGGGGTAGTCAACGATCATCTGGAATGCTGTGAAAATAAATATGTTTGAATTATTATTTAATTAAAAATCAGTCGAACCAACTTATTTCCTCAAACAACGGAACTTGAGTGAGTCAGTTGGCACGGCTGATTTTTGTGGGTTTGCAAGAATGTTACTTATTGTTCCTGTTCTTTATGCTGTTCTTTTCCCAGTGCGGGTTTGTTGTTTAGGTCAGTCCGAACTACTAATACATCACATTTGGCATTTCTGGTAACATATTCTGTCACAGAACCTACTAAAATACGTTCGACTGCATTTAAACCAGTTGCACCGATCATAATGAGATCGATCTTTTTTTCTGCCGGCAAGTCTTTTGCTATCACTACTTTAGGAGCACCATATTCTATGGAATAATCTATGTTTTTGATTCCTTGTTCTTTGGCATCTTTGATATAACCTTTGATAGTTTCTTTGGCGGTATCCGTTACTTCCTCAACCATAGCTGTATCAAAACTGGAGATATTCTGAAATGCCCGGGTATCTACAACATGGATCAAGTGGATCGAACTGTCTTCACCGTTTCTTTTAGCAACGTTAATAGCTTTTTTGAAAGCTAGCTCTGCTTCATATGAACCATCCACAGGAACTAGGATATTTTTATACGTCTGCAACATGATGCTCACCCTTTCTTTATCTTCACCTATATTCTAACTATTTTATAAGCAAAAAGAAAGTGAAATCGGTTAATTATGGTAAATTTACAGAGTGTAGCTCCATAAAACGAAGGGTACGATCATGCTGAACAGGGCATCTGCTATTACTATTACCAAAGTGAACCAAACTGGGGAAATAAACAATGCCACAATGGTCAATCCACCGCAAAAGAGCATAAACCCTCCGAAAATTACGCAAAACAGGCGAAGACCGCGTTCATTCTCTGGGTGAAAGATCAAAAATGGGCGGTTACGGTTTAATAATAAAAAACCGCCAACGAATAAAACTAAAGCAGCCAGTATACACAGAAGGAAAGAAAGTATCAAATCCATAGTAAAGCTCCTTAATAAAATAATAAACGGTATTAACATATTTCAATTAGATCAGTTACACAGTTAGCTTTGCAGACATAAAAAACGGTCTGGTAACCCAGACCGTTGCAAAGATTTCTTTGCCTAATTCCGTTGACACCGTTAATCATCTCGGTAGTTGAACCCGCTCTAAAGCAGGGATATTGTTCTATGCTTGGTTGTGGGACTCAAGTGAAATGAGTATGCCAGACTACAAACAATTGAACAATGAAAGTGTATCGATAATTGTTCGGTCAACCTTACGTTATGAGATAACGCGTATGCCACAGAACCCGTGATTATAGTAACATATACCGTATGAATGCGCAAACTTGCAAAAGGAAAAGGGCTTCCCAACTCTAAAAGCAAGCTGTGCTATCTCAACGTTTCACGCAGGCTTGAGCAAAAGATCACTTAGAAGATCTGGCTGTGTGCTTTTCTAAATAATGAGCCAAAATTTATTGTCAAGAAAGTGACCTCACAACGCATCGTAATTTAGCATGAAATTCACAGCAGTTCATGAATGGAAAGCGCAAAAGATCGTCAATGCATCAATTTGTGTGACTGGGCTAATTTAAGCCTTTCATACTGTTCCTTGAATTTTTGTTCAATTTTACCGTTTTCCTTTGGATAATAATAATGCGCATTTTTAATTTTCTGCGGTAAATATTGTTGTGGGACCCAATCGTGTTGAAAATCATGAGGAAATTTATATGCAGTCCCATGCTGCAATTTTGCAGCCCCTTTATAGTGTGTGTCTTTTAAACTATTCGGAACTTGACCATAATCTCCAGTCCTGACCTCTGCTAAAGCGGCATCGATTGCTGTAATTGCTGAATTTGACTTAGGGGAAAGACATAATTCGATCACAGAATTGGCCAGTGGAATGCGTGCCTCTGGCAAACCTAGTTTTTCGGCAGCAGTCACAGCACTAACCGTTCTAGCTGCTGCTGCAGGATTAGCTAGTCCAATATCTTCGTAAGCGATCGTAAGAAGTCTGCGGTTAACACTGATAAGATCACCAGCTTCCAATAAGCGCGCAAGATAATGTAGGGCTGCGTCGGTATCGGACCCGCGGATAGATTTTTGAAAAGCGGAGATTACATCATAATGTGCATCACCGTTTTTATCTTGCACCAGGGCTTTTTGCGAGAGACATTCCTCTGTTATCGGCAGCGTGATGAAAATTTGCCCGTTAGCTGCAGGTTGGGTGGATTTAACTGCTAATTCAAGCGCATTTAGTGTGCTGCGCAGGTCTCCGTGTGTAGCTGTCGTTAAATGGTGCATCGCTTGGGAGCTTACCTTAATATTCATTTTTCCTAAACCGTTGTCTGTATCCTCGATCGCCCGCTTAATCGCCGCCTTGATATCGTCTTTTGATAAAGGTTTAACTTCAAATATTTGGGTACGGCTGCGAATAGCAGGACTGATAGAAATATAAGGGTTCTCTGTGGTAGCCCCAATCAAAATGATACTGCCGTCTTCCAAGTGAGGTAAAAGAAAATCTTGTTTGGGTTTGGTTAAACGATGGATCTCATCTAACAGCAATACTACTGTTCCGCTCATTTTTGCTTCCTGTACGACAATTTCAAGCTCTTTTTTTGAATCGGTCGCCGCATTTAATGTCCTAAAAGCATATTTGGTCGAGCCGGCAATGGCGCTGGCAATACTCGTTTTTCCAGTACCAGGAGGTCCATAAAGTATCATGGAAGAAAGGAGTCTTGCCTTGACCATGCGTTCAATAATTTTACCTGGACCTACCAAATGTTGTTGACCGACTATGTCTCCAATTTTTTTAGGGCGCATTCGATAAGCTAATGGTTTCAAATTAGTCCCTCCTTGCAATTAAATTTATATTTAAAAAGATTACTGATTTAAATAATTAAGTGAGTTTCTTTAGTAATGATCAGAAATTAAATTGAATAATACAACTTTCTAATTCTCAAGTTATTTATGAGCTGAAAAAGTGTAAAAAAAAAGCCCGCAGTGCGAGCTTCCAGCCACATTAACCCAATTGGTTGTAATATTCAACGATAAGGGCTTCATCAATGTTGGCATCTAATTCTTCGCGTTCTGGTAAACGAACAAAGGTACCTTCCATTTTGTTATCATCAAACGAAACAAATGGTGGACGTCCGACGATTGCTTCCAAGGCATCCTTCACAACCTGCAAATTCTTTGACCGTTCGCGCAAGGAAATCACTTGGCCAGGTTTCACTTCGTATGATGGGATATCTAGACGTTTCCCATCGACGGTGATATGACCGTGGTTCACAAGTTGACGAGCCTGACGGCGAGTTGTTGCTAAACCTAAACGATAAACAACGTTGTCCAACCGACGCTCTAACAAGATCATGAAATTATCACCGTGCTTACCTTCGCGGATCCTACCAGCTTTCAAGAACAAGTTGTAAAATTGACGTTCTGACAAACCATAGGTCATACGTAATTTTTGCTTTTCTTGTAACTGAAGTCCGTATTCTGAAAGCTTGCGACGATTGTTTTGTCCGTGTTGACCGGGAGCATATGGACGACGAGCTAATTCTTTGCCTGTACCGGAAAGTGAAACGCCTAAACGACGTGAGACTTTCCATGATGGACCTGTATAACGCATAAAAAGTTCCTCCAATCATTTTTTTGGAGTAAAATAATCCGTGCGGACTTAGTATTCGTGCAGTTCGTTTTTGAGTTTTCACTCTTGCAGCCGAAAAGTTACTTACTAAACCGATTTGGCAACCAACTGTTGACGTTCTTACCATCCGCTGCTGCATTATTTTACACAAGGGATAACATACCAGTGTTTCGTACAAAAGTCAAGCACTGGCAGTGAAATAAGAGAATTAAATGAAAAAGTTCGACTAGGAGTGAAGAGCTCCAAAATCTAAATGTATTTTTCTCATGGAAGTTTCTTGGATAAAAATATCCCAAGTAAATCTATAATAAACAATATTTGATGCAATCTTTTACATATATTGGCCAAAGTCTAGATATTATTGCAAATAATTGGCTAAATTACAGATGTTTGAGTAAAATACTTATGAAATCCCTTAAATTTTGTTCATCAGCGGCAGAGAACCTGTCAAGCTTTGGTGAATCAATATCCAAGACACCGATTTGCCGTTTTCCCTTAGTGAGCGGAAGTACTATTTCTGAATTGCTGGCTGTATCGCAAGCAATATGGCCCGGAAATTCGTGAACATTTGCTACCCGCTGGACCTTTTGAGCTGCAAATGCGGTCCCACAGACACCGCTTTTGGGTTCGATATGCATGCAAGCGACCTTCCCTTGAAAGGGCCCCAGGTCTAATACATTAGTATCTTCATTATAAAGGTAATAACCAGCCCAGTTTATTTGAGATATTTCTTGGGATAATAGCGCTGCTGAATTAGCTAAATTGGCTATTAGATTTTTTTCACCCTTCAGAAGGGCGTCCAACTGTTGAACCAATAATGATTTACTCAAAGTAATTCCTCCATTAAAATCATATATTAAGTAATTTTCTTATGTTATAATCAGAATTGAATTTTAAACTGATTTTCAGCAGATATCAACCTAACTGAACTAGGTTTATTCTGCACGTTGGTAATAAAAAAATTGTACCAAGAATTAAAATATGAATTTGTTATAAAGGATGGGGTCTCATGGTAGTCTTTTTAATTGCGATCGTAGTTGTTGCCGTAATTGCATACCTGGCTGTGCTTTATTTTCAACGAAGCTATGGTGAAGCAATTGAAGAACAGCAAAAAAAAATTCAGGAAATTGCAAACAAACCGCTGACAGACGCTTTGACTAAAATAAGCCGGTTAAACCTGTCAGGGGAAAGTTTAACTGAATTTGAAACTCTAGATAAGGGCTATCATTATCTCAAAAATCGTGAGCTGCCAGAATTAACAGAGATTTTGGCTGATTTATCCGATGAGACAGATCATTTACAGTTTTTTAGAGTTTCTCGGGGATTAAAAATCATCCGCAGAAAAAGCACAGGTGCGCAGGAACATTTTTCTGAAATAAAAAGGAAGCTTGATTCGATCCAGAGCAGCACAAAACAGCATGAAGATACTCTCAAAAAGTTGCAAGAGCGATATCAAGAATTGAGAAAGACGTTGTTGGCAAAAAATTTCTCATTTGGACCAAGCATTGATAAGCTGGAGCAGAAATCTGCTGATGTTGAAGATGATTTTGGCAAATATACCAAACTTTCTAAGAGTGGTGATTACGTGAGCTCAGAGGGCCCGCTGAATAAATTGCGCGGCGATATGGCCATCTTGGAAGACGCAGTTGGAAAGATTCCAGCTATATTTAAAAACCTGAATAACATTTTCCCGGTGCAACTTTCTGAATTAAAAACTGGTTTACAAAAGATGAAAGATGAACACTATTCATTTAGGGAAGACCTGAATGGAAAGCTTCAGAAGATCACGGAGAAATGTGCGGAAAATAATGAGAACTTAGCCAATTTAGACCTTACTGCTGCTCAGGAATTAGATAAAGAGTTAGTCAAAGAAATAGATTATATTTATTCACAAATTGAGCTTGAATATTCTGCAGGGACTCAGTTACCAGAAAAATTGAAGCATTTGGGCAAATTCCTTGTTCATGCGCAAAAGCGCCAAAAAGAATTGGAAATCGAGTTGGATAGATTGGGGCAGAATTATACTTTTAACAATCAAGAAGACGAGCGCTCAGAGGACTTGAAAAACACGCTGGGCGTCATCCAAAAACATTATGATCAGATCAATCATGCAGTTGAACAAGGCAAAGAACGCGTTTCCTCGCAAGCGATAGATCAGTTTGAGCAAGATGAGAAGAAACTTCACGATGTTGAGGAAGAACAAAAAAAGATCAATGAAAGTATTTCTGCGTTGTGGAAAGAGGAGAAAGATGCTCTGGAGGCTGTGGAAAATTTTGATATTGAGATCCACAGAATGAAACGCGAGATCGAAAAGTTGAATTTACCTGGCCTTCCGCAAGATTACTTAGATTATTTCTTTAAGGTCAGTGATGAGATCGAGGCTTTAGATGCCAACTTAAATAAAATGAAGATAGATATGTCTGCCGTTACAAAAGCTTTGATCAATACTCAATCTGATCTGGATGTATTAAATAATAAAAATGATGAAATCAAAGACAGTTCCAAGTTGGCAGAAAGACTTTTGCAGTATTCCAATCGCTATAGAAACAGGTATCCTGAAGTTGAGCAAGCCTATCAGCAGTCCATAGTTCAGTTCGAAAAAGATTTCAATTATGTCGGCGCTTTGGATACGATCTCTCAAGCGTTAGATACTGTGGAACCAGGTTCATTTAAGAGGATCTCAGAACAATTTCAGGCCGAAAAAGATTCAGTAGCAGTTTAAGAATAATTTATATCTAACATAGCTTGAAGTAATAAACAAAGCGTGCGTGGCTAATACGGCGCTTTGTTTTCTATTACGCTTAGACTTGTCAAGTTAGTGCAGAGTGTTTACAATTAGTAAGGAAATTATTTAGAGAAGGATGAATAATGATATATTTTGATAATAGTGCAACTACCAAGGTAGCACCTGAGGTCTTAGAAACATATAAAACCGTTAGCGATTCGATTTGGGGTAACCCGTCATCCTTACATGCGTTAGGTGAAACGGCAGATAATTTATTAGAACAATCTCGCGCTCAAATCGCCAAACTGATGGGAGTCCAAAGTAATGAGCTCTTTTTTACCAGCGGTGGTACAGAGGGCGATAACTGGGTGATCAAGGGGACTGCTTTTGCTAAGAGAGAATTTGGCAAGCATATTATCACTTCCTCAATTGAGCATCCTGCTGTTCTCAACTCGCTAAAGCAATTAGAAAAACTCGGTTATGAAGTAACTTACTTGCCGGTTGATAAATATGGCAGAGTAGACCCAGAAGATGTCAAAAAAGAAATCAGGCCAGACACGATCTTAGTATCTGTAATGGCAATTAATAATGAAGTCGGCTCGATCCAGCCTTTGAATGAAATTGCTGCTATCTTGAAGGACTATCCCCGGATCCACTTCCATGTTGACGCGGTTCAAGGGATTGGGAAAGGGATCGGCTCACTCTTGCACAATAAGCGCATCGATTTTCTGACTTTCTCTGGGCACAAATTTCATGCGCCGCGCGGCATCGGCTTTATCTTTAAGAGAGCCGGGAGAAAATTGGAACCCTTGATGGCTGGGGGAGGCCAGGAGAAAAACCAACGCAGCGGCACCGAAAACTTGCCGGCAATCGCTGGGATGGCCAAGGCTTTGCGTTTGTTACTGGATAATGAAGAGCAAAATGTTGCTAAAGAACGGCAGATCAAGCAAAAAATATATGAGCATGTTGCTAAAAAACCAAATGTAACGGTATTTTCCGGAACAGATGATACTTCTTCCCCGCATATTTTGTGTTTTGCCATTCGAGGAGTTCGCGGCGAAACGATCGTGCATGCGTTTGAAGAACAGGGTATCTACATGTCGACTACGAGTGCCTGCTCGTCCAAAAAGGGGGCGGTGTCTGGTACTTTAAGTGCAATGCACGTGCCGGAAGATACTGCAACCTCAGCCGTTCGTGTCAGTTTAGACGAAAATAACACCATAGAAGAAGCTGAACAATTTAATTTGGCGTTTGATTCGATTTACGCTCGGTTCGCGAAAGTTTTTGCTAAGTAGAAAGGACAATATATGCAATATACAGAAATAATGGTTCGCTATGGTGAACTATCAACTAAAGGCAAGAACCGGCGCAGCTTTATTGACCGCTTAGGGACAAATACACGCAATGCGTTGGCAGGTTTCAAAAATGTAGAAGTCAAGGCTCATCGCGATCGGATGCATATTCGTTTGAACGGAGAGGATTACCATAAAGTCGAGCAGCGTTTGTCAAAGGTTTTTGGCATCCAAAACTTTTCACCCAGCATTCGTGTGGCTCGTGATGTCGCTAAGGTAAAGCAGACAGCTGTGGAAATCTTCAAAGAAATATACCACGAGGGCATGACTTTTAAGATCAATACCCGCCGGTCTGACCATAATTTCGATTATGATACAAATCAACTTAATGACATTTTGGGCGGAATTGTTTTGGATAATTTTCCGGGGATCAAAGTGCAAATGAAGGCCCCGGACGTAATTTTGCGAGTAGAAGTACGCTTAGACGGGATCTATTTGTCTTATGAACAGGTCCCGGGTGCTGGAGGTTTGCCGGTGGGCACAGCGGGTAAGGGCCTGTTAATGCTTTCTGGCGGGATCGATTCTCCCGTTGCTGGTTATCTGGCTTTAAAGCGTGGTGTGGACTTGGAAATGGTTCATTTCTTCAGCCCGCCATATACTAGTGAAATGGCGCTGAACAAAGCCAAGGACCTGACTGCTAAACTGGCTCCCTATGCAGGTCGGATCAAATTTATTCAAGTGCCTTTCACAGAGATCCAAGAAACGGTTAAGCGTGATGTGCCGTCGAGTTATCTGATGACCATCCAGCGGCGCTTTATGCTGCGCTTGTGCGAAAAAATTGCTGAAAAAAGGCATGCCTTAGCAATCTTTAATGGTGAATCTTTAGGGCAAGTTGCTTCACAAACCATGGAGAGCATGGCTGCAATCAATGACGTGACCACGATGCCTGTGTTAAGGCCTGTTGTTTCGATGGACAAAAATGACATCATTAAGATTGCGGAAAAAATAGATACGTTTGATTTGTCTATTAAGCCTTATGAAGATTGCTGCACTGTTTTTGCTCCAACTTCACCCAAGACCAAACCGCGGATCGACCGAGCAAGAGCTTTTGAGAAGAAGCTGGATGTTGACGGCTTGGTAGAACGTGCTTTAAATGGTATCACGATCACAGAGATCAGTAGTGAAGATCATTTTCTGAATGCCAAAGAGGATTCATTTGCCGAATTACTTTAAGACATAAGAAGCTGATTAGCTCAAATGATTGGTTTGACACTGCTTGTGAGCCCAAATTGGTTTTTAAAATTGCTCTTAATTAATCTTGACGTTTATACCTCGCAAGGTTAAAATTACATTTATAAGCTTTGACCAAGAGTACCAACTGGCAACCGCTTTTCAGAGAGAAATGGGTGGTGAGACATTTCAACGGTCGGTTGGTTGTAGCTTGCCAGCTGCCATCGTGAATCCTTAGTAATGATGACCGGATGTTTCTATCCGTTAACAAAGAAGATTAAGTGGGGTTTAATAGCCCAATTTAGGTGGTACCACGGCACTGTCGTCCTATTCATAGGACGATGGTGCTTTTTTTGATACCGCAACTTCAAGTATTTACTGGGTTCCACGAGAGAATACCAGTTAAATATTTGCTGGCTTTCAGTGAAAGTCTGGCAAGCAGCTTTGGTTGAATCAACGAACTTGAAAGGATGACTTGGATGGCTAAAGATATTGAAATGTCGACGAAGTACGATCCGACAGCAGTTGAGCACGGCCGTTATCAAAAATGGCTCGATCAAGACCTGTTTAAACCTAGCGGTAATAAAAAAGCAAAACCTTATTCTGTTGTGATTCCACCGCCAAACGTAACTGGAAAGTTGCATTTGGGGCATGCGTGGGATACAACGTTACAGGATATGATCGTACGTCAAAAAAGAATGCAGGGATATGATACGTTATGGCTCCCAGGCATGGACCATGCCGGGATCGCGACTCAAGCCAAAGTCGAGGCCAGATTGGCTGAGAGCGGTATCTCTCGCTATGATTTGGGCAGAGAAAAATTTGTCGACAAAGTTTGGGAATGGAAAGATGAATACGCTGCGATCATTAAGCAGCAATGGGCTAAGTTAGGGCTTTCGCTGGATTATAATCGTGAACGCTTTACCTTTGATGAAGGGCTTTCTGCAGCCGTTCGGAAGGTTTTTGTTTCTTTATATAAAAAAGGACTGATTTATCGTGGCGAATATATCATTAATTGGGACCCTAAAGCTCGGACTGCTCTTTCTGATATTGAAGTGATCCACCAAGATGACCAGGGTGCCTTTTATCATGTTAAATATCCCTTCACAGACGGAACAACATTTCAGGGAAAGGATTACATCGAAATTGCCACGACTCGTCCGGAGACGATGATGGGCGACGTTGCCATCGCTGTTAATCCTTCTGATACACGGTATAACGATATTGTGGGCAAGAAGGTCGTTTTGCCATTGCAGGGCAGACATTTGGAGATCATTGCTGACCAGTATGTCGATCCGGAATTTGGGACAGGTATGGTTAAAATTACCCCTGCTCATGATCCTAATGATTTTGAAGTTGGTAATCGTCACAATTTGGAACGTATCAATACCATGAATGAGGACGCCACACTTAACGAAAAAGCGGGCAAATACGCGGGTATGGATCGTTTTGATGCCCGCAAGGCTATCGTAGCAGACTTAAAGGACCAAGGGTACCTTCTTTCTGAAGAGCCGATAGTTCATAGTGTTGGTCATTCTGAACGGACAGGTGTCCAGGTCGAAGCTCGTTTGTCTACCCAATGGTTTGTTAAAATGAAACCATTGGCTGAGTTGGCTTTAAAGAACCAAAAGACCTCTGATCGGGTAAATTTTGTTCCGGAACGATTCGAGCACACCTTCGATCAGTGGATGGAAAATGTCCACGATTGGGTCATTTCAAGACAGTTGTGGTGGGGCCATCAGATCCCAGCCTGGTACCACAAAAAAACAGGTGAAATTTATGTTGGTGAAAAAGCCCCGAACGATATTGAGAATTGGAAACAAGATCCCGATGTTTTAGATACATGGTTTTCGAGTGCTCTGTGGCCTTTTTCTACCATGGGTTGGCCTGATGAGGATGCCCCAGATTTCAAACGGTATTTTCCAACAGATACTTTAGTTACAGGCTACGATATTATTTTCTTCTGGGTATCGCGAATGATCTTTCAGAGTAAAGAATTCACGGGCCGACGTCCATTTAAAACCGTTCTGCTTCATGGTTTGATCCGTGATGAGAAAGGGGTCAAAATGAGTAAGTCCTTGGGCAACGGTATTGATCCGATGGATGTCATCCAAAAGTACGGTGCCGATTCTTTGCGTTGGTTTTTGGCAACAGGGTCTACACCGGGACAAGACATCCGCTTTTCTTACAAGAAAATGGATTCGGCCTGGAATTTCATTAATAAGATTTGGAATGCCAGCCGCTTTGCTATTATGAACTTTGATAGTGATACTAAGGCAGAGCTGCCTGATAAAGATGAGTGGCAGTTAGCAGATAAATGGATATTGAGCAGGTTAAATACTACGATCAAAGACGTTACCCGCTTATTTGATACCTTTGAATTTGGAGAAGCCGGTCGTGCGTTATATAACTTTATTTGGAACGATCTGTGTGACTGGTATATTGAAATGGCCAAAGAAGACTTTTATGGCAAAGACCGTTCGCTAAAACATAATACGCAAAATATTTTATGCTATGTTTTGGACCAAACATTGAGGCTTTTACACCCAATTATGCCATTTGTTACAGAAAAAATTTGGTTGTCAATGCCGCATACTGGCGATTCGCTGGTAGTTGCAAAATACCCAGAACCAAATGATCAATTTGCAGACCCAGAGGCTGAAAAAGGAATGGAAAACTTGATCGAGTTGATCAAAGCTGTTCGTAATATTCGTGCAGATGCCAATGCGCCCCTTTCAGCTCCGGTGGATATTAAAATTAAAACAAATTCTGCTGAAACAAAAGTTATTTTTGAAGCTAATCAAGATTATATCGAACGCTTCTGCCATCCGAAGCATTTAGAAATTGCCAGTGATGTTCAAGCACCTACTTTGGCGATGACTGCTGTGATCTCTGGAGCGGAGGTTTATATTCCTTTGGCAGGTTTAGTTGATTTGGAACAAGAAATTGCGCGTCTAGATAAAGAGCGTGAAAAATTAGCCAATGAGGTTAAGCGTGGTCAAAAGAAATTGGGCAACCAAGGATTTGTTAACAACGCTCCAAGCGCGGTTGTTGCTGAAGAAAAAGAAAAACTGGCCGGTTATCAGGAGAAATTGTCTGTTACCGAGGCACGAATAACTGAAGTTAAGCAAGCAATGTAGTAATTGCGGCAAGGAAAACAAATTCTGCTTTCCTTGCTTTTTAAATGATAGCTTATTTTCAATGAAGTATTTGTCATTTTATGGATCATTCGGAAAAATTTGGAATATTGAAGAGGTCAGACAGAAGATCATGCAAGAAATAAGAAATTACTCTGAAGCGATCAATTTTATTCATAGCCGCCGTAAATTTACTAAAGATCCAACTTTAGAGCGAATGCGGCGATTGGCTGAGCTTTTGGGACACCCAGAAAATAATTTAAATATGATCCATGTTACCGGTACTAATGGCAAAGGCTCTGTCGCTGCTTATCTACGAGATCTTTTGCTTGGTCAGGGTTATGATGTTGGGACTTTCACTTCGCCATTTATAGTCAAATTCAATGAAAGGATCTCTGTAAATGGGCAAATGATCACGGACCAAGAGATCTTTGATCTGGTCCAGAAAATCCTGCCAGTGATCGAAAAAGTGGATCATGAATATCAAAAAAATGGTGGAGGACCGACTGAATTTGAGGTTATCACTTTGATGATGCTTTTATATTTTAGCCAGCATCAGCCCGATTTTGTGATCGTTGAGGTTGGTATAGGCGGCATGTTTGATGCCACTAACATTATTACTCCGCTGCTATCGGTTATCACAACGGTTGGAATGGATCATATGAAGATCTTGGGCAACACTATAACAGCGATCGCCCAACAAAAAGCTGGAATAATTAAAAAAGGGGTGCCGGTAGTTGCTGGCCTTTTGCCGGTAGAAGCACAGAAAGCTGTCAAATCAAAGGCGCAAGAAACTGAATCTGATGTTTATTTTTTGGGAACAGATTTTTCATACAAAGCCAAAAATATCAGTAATCGATGGGGTGAAGTATTCGATTACCGCTTTGGTCAGACCATACTAAAAAATGTTCGACTGCAGATGGTGGGTGACTTCCAAGCAGCCAACGCTTCGGTTGCCTTAACGTGTTTTATTGTCTTGCTGGGAAAAATGGGCCAATCAGTTCAGAAATCTCAGTTGAGTAAGTCTTTACAAAGGACTAGCTGGCCAGGGAGATTTGAAAAAGTCAATGACGAACCTTTGATCATTTTGGATGGCGCGCACAATCTGCCAGCCATGCAAGAAATCGTGAAAACCTTGCGCTCAAAATTTGCATCAACTAAGATCTATGTCTTACTGGCAATTTTGCAAGACAAACAGTTTGAACAAATGATCAAAGAATTAGAAAAAGTTGCTAATGTGACGGTGGTGGTCACCACATTTAATTCTCCCAGGGAAACATTTGCCCCCAAAACTTTGGCCGCTAAACATCCTAACCTTAGAGCCATCGATAATTGGAATGAGGCCATGGTGGGACTGGTCAATGAAATGTCGGCAGATGACATGTTGTTGATTACAGGTTCATTATATTTTGTTTCAGAGGTCCGAAAGTATTTCAAATAGAAGTTGATGGTAATAACTTTGAAACCAAACTAGTAATTTCTGTTAGGGACAAAGTCGGTTTTTCTTTTTTGCTGTTGATTTTAAACATGCAAAGGCAGCCAAGATTTTTTCGCGGGTCGAAACGAGGTTAAAGGTTTGATGGCGCCAATTTCATCTGATATAAAGCAAGCATTTGAAGTTGTTGCTGATTTAAAAGAATTAAAAAATATACTAAATTAAAAAATATTGCCCCTTTTTGCGTATATATATAATGGAGGGGTAAATATGACATTGATAAATTCGTTGGATATAGAATATTTGAGTGAGAAAATAAAAAGCTATGGCCCACAAGGCCTTACGGATCGGGAGCTGCTTTTTTGTGTCAGTTGCGCGGCATTTTGCAAAAGAGATGCAGCCAAGATCACTGACACTTTTTTTGGGCAATATGAAGATCTTGAGCAAATTCAGTATTTGACCAATCATGAATTGCGTAAGTTAATGCCGGTCCAAAGCAAGGCTTGGTTTTTTGAGGTAATGGGTGAATTTGCTAAAAGATTTGAGCAAAGACCTGCGCTAGCCGTAGGAACTATTTATTCAAGTCGAAAGATTGGAGAGTATATGACTAAAATGTATGGGTCAGCTAAGCAAGAATTGTTGATCGGAATATATTTAGATACTAAAAATCAGGTCATGTTGCAGAAAAATTTATTTAAAGGAACACTAAATTCGGCTACTGTGCATCCTAGAGAGATTTTTAAAGAAGCAGTTAAATGCAGTGCGGCACGTTTTATGGTGGTTCATAACCATCCGAGTGGAAATGTGACGCCATCTAAAAATGATTTGGCGTTAACGAAGCGTCTCGTTAAATGTGGCGATATGTTAGGAATTACCTTGCTTGATCATATTATTGTTGGAGACACGTCGTATTTGAGCATGCGTGAAGAAGAGATCATTGCTTGATTTTGTGTGAATCATTTGTATATCGTATCATAAATTTGCGGAGCTAATTTAAAATACGGTATGCTTTGGAGATCTTACAGCAGATATTAGTGTTTATTAGAACTCATCTTTATATAGTGCTTTTTAAAAGTTTAACTAAAAGTTTGACTTTCAGTGAGGCTGCTATATGGGCGGGGTTCTTTTTCTATTGGTTTAATATCATTCTTTTCAGCGACGGGGAGCTTTATATGATCTGTGAAGGAAGATAACTGTACATCTCACTGGACCTTTATGAGAAATTTTCAGGAGGAAAGCGCCAATATGATATGCTGGGGATTTCAACTTTATCATCTGTGTCAGCTCAGACTTATTACATACTTACTCTACGTTTGAATGTTGTCGAAAGCCTTGAAATGTGGTAAGCTAGCACAAGTAAGCGTATTGAGAGGAAACGAAAATGTTAACTGGAAAAGTGCGTTCTTTTAATAAAGATAAGGGTTATGGTTTTATCATCCCAGATGATGGCGGAGATGATTTGTTTGTCCACTTTTCTGCGATTTTATCTGCAGGATATAAGGTGTTAGAAAGTGGTCAAAGTGTTAGCTTTGTTAGTGTCCAGGGAATAAGAGGGCCCCAGGCGTGTGATGTTCATATTATTGAGTGAACCAGTTTGCTTAAACGCTTCTGTTTTGAAGAAATATTAAAGAATTGTTCTAAGGTGAGCAAGTTACCTATATTTCAATTATAATGTTATAAAAAAGGAAATTAAATTAGAATTTGTGAAGGGATGAAGATTGTGTTCGGAATGGGTACAAAAAATATCGGGATCGATCTCGGTACAGCAAATACTATAGTTTACGCTGAAGGAAAGGGAATAGTTTTACGTGAGCCTTCAGTTGTTGCCAAAAATACTAAATCTGGCGAGATCGTTTCGGTAGGCTCAGAGGCCCGCGACATGATCGGACGTACACCAGCTAGTATAGTAGCTATTCGTCCAATGAAAGATGGGGTCATCGCAGATTATGATACAACTGCTGCGATGATGAAGTATTATATTGATAAAGCTTTGGGGAAGCACGGTGGAAAGCCGTACGTGATGGTTTGCGTTCCTAGTGGAGTTACTGAGGTTGAAAAACGTGCCGTGATCGATGCTACTCGTGTAGCAGGGGCCAAGGATGCCTATGTTATCGAGGAACCTTTTGCAGCAGCGATCGGTGCAGGATTGCCTGTGATGGATCCAACGGGTAGTATGGTCGTTGATATTGGCGGCGGTACTACTGATGTTGCTACTATTTCGCTGGGAGGCATCGTATCTAGCCGTTCTATCAGGATGGCCGGTGATCGTTTGGATGAAGCAATCGTTTATTATGTTCGTAAAAACTACAATTTATTGATCGGTGAAAGAACCGCCGAACAATTAAAAATCGATATTGCTTCGGCTTCTGTCAAGGCTGCAAAAGAACTCGATTCTCAAACAATTCGTGGCCGCGACTTAGTCACTGGTTTGCCAAAGACTATAGAAATTAAAGCAGTTGCAGTTGCAGAAGCAATTCAAGAAGTAATTCAGGAAATTATTACAGCAATCAAAGAAACCTTAGAAGAAACGTCTCCTGAAATTGCTGCCGACGTTATTGATCACGGGATCGTCTTGACTGGCGGCGGGGCTTTATTACGTCACTTGCCAGAAGTAATTTCGGATGCTACTAAAGTACCTGTATTTGTGGCGTCTGAGCCGTTAGATTGTGTGGCCATTGGGACCGGTGAATCACTTAAAAGTATTGACGTAATGAAAAAAAATTAGTTTGAGGGAACAATAAATGGAGGTTGGAGTCGCTTGTCTCCGACCTCTTAATTTTTATATGTTTTTTACTAAAATGTGATTCAGAAGTTTTGTAAAACCATTGAGTACGATCACAATGTTTTTTCTGATTTCATTTTAGGCAGGAGGTTTAGGTGTGCAAAAATTCTCATTCAATAAGAGATTGGTAATAACAATGATCATTTTGATCATAGGGTTTTTGTTGATAGCTCTTTCGATCAGCGCCAGGAATAACCGGAAAGCACCTTTATTTGTGCAGCAGATAGGTAATGATGCAGTTGGAATTGTAGATCGAGTCGTAGAAGTACCGGTGTCCGGATTAGGACACGCGGCTGATTCACTTCAGGGACTTTATAACACTTATACAGAAAACAAGAAACTGAAAGAGGAAGTTTCAACTGTAGCGACTCAAAAAGTGGAGAACCAAAATTTAAGGGAAGAAAACAATAGTTTAAAACAAGAGTTAAAACTCAATCAAACTTTAACGTCATATAATAAAATTAATGCAGCAGTCTTGTCTCGGACGCCTTCTTCTTGGGAGGACCAAGTAATCATCAATAAGGGCTCAATAGCAGGGGTGAGAAAGAATGATTCAGTTTTATCACGGCGCGGACTGGTGGGTCGTGTGACGGAAGTTAACCACACTAATAGTAAAGTTGAGCTTCTCTCTACCAGTAACGATACGTCGAATCGTTTTGCTGTTAGGTTGATCAGTGAGGGTGGCACTGTCATTAATGGTTTAATTACAGGATATAGTTCAGAAAAAAATCAGTTGATCATGGGGCAGATAACTTCCAAAGCTAAGATCAAGAAAAAAACAAATGTTATCACTTCTGGTATGGGGGGAATAACCCCCAAAGGGCT
The DNA here is from genome assembly GCA_934215475.1 of uncultured Ligilactobacillus sp. Lineage (GTDB taxonomy): Bacteria > Bacillota > Bacilli > Lactobacillales > Lactobacillaceae > Ligilactobacillus. The sequence continues at coordinate 77,630 of CAKPZY010000001.1, read as the reverse complement.
GCTTGTTGGGAAGGTAACGACTGTGGATAATGATGATGAAGGGCTTCCTTCTAAGATCTATATCAAACCAGCAGCTGATTTTAACGATCTTGATGTGGTCACTGTTGCTAGAAGGGCTGAATAGGAGTTTTGTGAGATGAGAATTTCAAAAATGAGATATTTTTTTCCACTTGGGACTTTTTTGTTTCTTTTCTTGGATGGCTCACTAAGTCAACTGTTTTCGCAATCATTTTTCACACCCGATACTTCGATCGAAAGTCGGCTGATCTTATTGTGGTTAGTGCTGGCCATTTGCTATGGACACGTTGACCACCTACTTTTCTGGTCAGTTATTGCCGGGTTTGTTTTTGACCTTTATTACGCAGGTGTACTTGGAGTTTGTACCTTGTTACTGCCTTTTATGGTATATCTGACTCGCAGTGTCCTCAGCTTTTTTAATCGGTCCTTCATTGTGGTATTATTAATATATTTGATAGAGGTTACCGTGTTTACTGTTCTCTTTTATTGGGTAAATATATTGATTGGATTTACCTCAGTTTCCGCAGTAACTTTTATTGGCCGAACTTTAGGACCTACTTTAGCTTACAACCTTGCTGCGTATGTGGTCTTGTTTTGGCCCTTAAGTATATTTTTTGAAAAAACAAATAAGGACGTGTAAAAATATGCAAGCAGTGGTCTTGAAAGGGTATAAAAATGGATACGAACTGATTTTAAACCCAGACGCGAGCTTTTCAGAAATAAAGAGCGAACTTCATAACTTAATGGAAAACTTGCATAATGATGAAACATCAGATAGGACTAAAAAGTATTCTTTTAATATCAATACGGGCATGTCTCTCTATACGGCTGAACAAAAACAAGAATTGGAGAATATTTTTGCCGACTATCCTCGTTTTTCGATCCACCATGTGCAAAGTTCCGTCATCGACAAACATGAAGCACAGGAAATCGTAGATAGTACTACAGTTCACGTGAATGGTGATATCATACGCAATGGCCAGGATAAACTCTTTCAAGGAGATTTGTTATTTTTGGGGGATCTGCATGAGGGCGGCATTTTGCGTGCCACCGGCAGTATCTTTGTTTTGGGCTCTATAAATGGAATTTTGTGTGCAGGCTTTGAAAATAACACACGTGCTGTGATCGCAGGAAATATTGCGCAAGCACAGCAGCTGAGAATAGCTGATCTGGTAGAGATTGTCAATGAAGATGAAAAAATTGGTGAGCTAAATGAAACAAGCGCACTTGTTGTCAATGATCTGCATGCACTAGCCTGGACTAATATTGAACAACTGAAAACAATTAGACCAAAGTTATTTGTAAAGGCAGGAGGATTTTAGAATGGGGAAATCAATTGTTATTACTTCCGGTAAGGGCGGTGTTGGTAAAACGACCACTACTGCTAACCTTGGAACGGCTTTGGCTTTGATGAATAAAAGAGTGTGTTTAGTCGATTTAGATATTGGTTTGCGTAATCTGGATGTTATATTGGGACTGGACAATCGAATAATTTATGACATTGTTGATGTCGCAGAAGGCCGCGCTAAGTTGCCCCAAGCCTTGATCAAGGACAAACGTTTTAATGATAAGCTTTTTCTCCTTCCCGCTGCACAGAATGCGGATAAGACATCACTTACCCCGAAACAGGCTGCCGAGATCGTGGGAGAGTTAAAAAGTGATTTTGATTATGTGTTTTTGGATTGTCCGGCCGGGATAGAACAAGGGTTTATGAATGCCGTAGCGGGAGCTGATGAAGCTATCGTAGTGTCGACACCGGAAATTTCAGCAGTCCGTGATGCTGATCGCGTGGTTGGTCTGCTTGAACAGAAAGATTTGGATAAGCCGCCGATGTTAGTGATCAACAGGATTCGCAAAAATATGGTCAACGACGGACAAATGATGGATGTCGATGAGATCACCAGGCATCTTTCATTGGAACTCTTAGGGATAGTTTTTGATGAAGATCAAGTGATTGCCACTTCTAATAAGGGAGAACCAATAGTACTTTATCAAAAAAATCCAGCAGCTCAGGGGTATCGTGATATTGCTCGGAGATTGCAAGGAGAAACGGTTCCTTTAATGTCTCTTAAAGGGACAAAAAAGGTTGGCTTATTTAAACGGATCGGTGCGTGGTTCAAAAAAGATAAATGATGATCAGTTATGTTTCACTTACTTATAAGGACCAGAGATGGTCTTTTTTATTAACATTATTTACTAAATAGAGAAAACGCCCGGTTTTATTCATCCCAGGATCAAAGGGACGTTGCTTGCACCAAATTAGTCAATACCAATGTTAATATACTTTAACAACTTTATTTGCTATAATTTTTGTATCTAATTAAGTTATGGATGGTGAGCATTGTGAGCTTGATAGTTAATATCATTTTCCTTGTTTTTTTAGTAAATACTCTTTTTGCCATCGTAACAGTCTTTAAAGAGAAAAGAGATATTGCTGCCACCTGGGCTTGGCTGCTTGTTTTGAACCTTCTGCCAGGTATTGGCTTTTTGATATACTTATTTGCTGGAAAGAAAATTTCTCGGGATCGGATCTTTGACATTAAGGCACAAGAAAAATTAGGGATCTACCAGTTAGTTGCTCTTCAAAAGGATCAATGGAAGCAAAAAAAATTACTTCCATTCGATATTTTGACTAATGAGGCTCAGCAGACTTCTCGTCTTTTTCTCGAAGCGGATCAGTCGATATTTACCAATAATAATCAAGTTAAGGTTTTGATAGACGGCAACGAAAAGTTTTCTTGCTTGCTGGATGATATCAATAACGCTAAAGATCACGTACATATTGAGTACTATACTTTTTACAGTGATACTGCTGGTCATGAATTACTGGCGGCATTGGAGGCTGCTCAAAAAAGAGGGGTCACCGTCCGTGTGATATATGACAGTATGGGTTCTCGTGGGCAAAGCAGGCATTTCTTTAGACATTTGGAAGAAATGGGAGGACAAGCTGAACCGTTTTTTGGATCTAAACGAGCTTACTTTCACAGTCCGCGGCTAAATTATCGTGACCATAGGAAGATCGTAGTGATCGATGGTATGATTGGCTATGTTGGCGGTTTTAATATTGGCGATCAGTATTTAGGAAGAGTGAAAAAATTTGGTCATTGGCGTGATACTCACCTCCGCATAATTGGGAATGCTGCTGTTGCATTGCAGTCACAATTTTTCATGGATTGGAATGCTACCGTTAAAAATTCAACTGATTCACGTCCAATCGATTACGATGATAGATATTTTCCTTTGCAGCGGGGGAAGGGAACGACAGGGATACAGATCGTATCGTCGGGCCCAGACAGTGAAACTGAGGCGATCAAACTGGGGTACTTGAAGTTGATCAACAATGCTCATGATTATATATATATTCAAACTCCCTATTTGATCCCGGATGATTCAGTATTGGAGGCACTGAGTGTCGCGGCTTTGTCCGGTGTCAAAGTAAAAATTATGATCCCATGCAAACCTGACCATGCTTTTGTTTATCGTGCGACTCAATATTATGCTAAAGATCTGTTGGATAAGGACGTTGAAATTTATCAATATAATGATGGATTTATGCATGCTAAAACTATGGTAGTGGACGGCCAAATGTCTTCGGTCGGTTCAGCTAACGTTGACTTTCGCAGTTTTAAGCTAAATTTTGAAGTCAATGCTTTTTGTTATGACCGCGCATTGACGGTTGCACTAACAGATATTTTTAATCATGATTTGGAAAAATGTTCTAAGTTGACTCCGGAATTCTTTGAAAATCAAACTAGGTGGATGAAATTTAAACAGTATTTTTCACGCTTGCTATCACCGATCTTATGATCCTATTGGTCTTGCTTTTCTCAGTGATAATATAATGGTCTCACTGGGGAAGCATTTTTTTGTTTGTAAAATTCAAATTTGGAGAAGTAATAATAGTGCTAATTATGGGCAAAAAGAAAAAAATTATTATAAGCTTTGTTATCGTGTTATTCTTGGCAATCATAACCAGTCTTTTTTATGGGGCAAATTATTTAGTGACTTATGCGTTTGAGAATCAAACACGTACCGAAGCGCAGTTACGAGGAAAAGGGCAAGAAAAAATCGATCAGAGATGGCTCAGTGTACAGCATCCTGTCATCAAGTGGCACAAGAGAGCTGGTGGGACTGGGCAGAATTTGACGGCTTTTTATTATCCTGCTTCTAAACAGACCAAAAAAACGATTATTGTGTCCCATGGTTATAAAGGAAGCCATTATTCTATGGCCTCTTACATTAGAATGTTTCACTATGACGGATATAATGTCTTAGCTCCCGATGACAGAGGAAGTGGAGTCAGCCAAGGAAAGTATGTGACTTTTGGATATCCTGATAGCCACGATTATAAGTCTTGGGTCGACCAAGTCATCGCTAAAAATGGCACGGGTTCACAAATCGGTTTGTTTGGAGTCAGCATGGGTGGAGCAACTGTTATGATGGTAAGCAAGACCAAATTGCCTCAGCAAGTCAAATCTATTGTGGAAGATTGCGGATATGATAGCGTCGAAAATGAATTAGCATATCAGCTCAAACAGCAGTTTAACTTGCCAAAACAACCTCTGATCGCCTTAAGTTTGTTCATAGCACGTTTTAGAGTCGGTTATGATTTTACCAAGGGAAATTCAGTTGCTGCTCTGAAAAAAAATGATCTTCCGCTGTTTTTGATCCACGGTGCAAATGATACCTTTGTTCCGACCAAAATGGTTTATCATAATTATGCTGCCACGCGCGGGCCAAAGCAGTTGTGGATCACACCGCATACAAAACATGCAGATTCTATGACCAATTATCCGAGGCAATACCAGGAAAAGGTCAATGCTTTTTTCTCAAAGTATTGGCACTAAAAAAAGCAAGACTTGTCTGGCCTTGCTGTGTAAATTACCTTATGTTTGATTTTTATGCGAGATCAATTACCGAGAAAGGGTCCCACAGCACCTAGGATCACAGCTCCGACGGTGAAGATTATCATGAGCCAGACCACTACCAATGTAATTTTTTGAAAAGTAGTACGTTTTTTCTTTTTACGCAAATTTAAATCACCCTTAATTTTTTCTATTGTATATTTTACCGTTTCATTGGAGGCAATGTCAAACCTCAAAATATTGCACTATAGGAGAGTTTAATTTTGGATCTTAAAAATATATCTTTTACAACATATTTTATAAAAGTCTGTTAATTCAAAATGCGAGTCCGCCATAAATTAATCAAGTTTCTGGAGTTTTTGATATTGGTAGGATGTGGAATGGATCTGTCATTAAACACAATACATGTTAAAATATTGTGGAAGCATCGGTCATTGCGAGAAAGTTAGGCAGCGAAGGTGGTATATATGTTTAATAATTGGCTTTTTTGGTTAATGGCAAACCTTATTTGGATAATTTTATTAGCGGCAGTCAAAAATATCGTTTCGGATAGGTGGTCAAGAAGAATAAATGTGTTAGATTTAACTTTGCCATTAACGGTTTGTGGACTTCATTTTCTATCACAAGAAATAATGGGCCTATCATTAGTACCTTTTATTATTTTTGCAATGGCACTTTTTGGTATCGCAATGACGTTGACTTATGCTTTTTTAGAAGGGGATATTATTTATTCCGCTTTTTTTGTGAGATATATTCGTATAGCAGGTATTGTCGTACTCGCAACCTACATACTTTTTTTGTTGGTGAAAATTTATTTAGTACTCACTAGCAGGTAAAACATTCGTCTACATCTGAATAGTTAGATAGGAGCACTGAGCTAGGCTGATCCCTAGTTTAGTGCTTTTTTACATCTGCTTGTGCAAAGGAAAAATTAAAACCCGATATTGGGCATTATTTTAACGGCTCACTTTAAAAGCAAAATCTCTCTTTTATTTACTTCATGTTTTTAGGGAGGAGATCCAGCTGATTGCCAAAAAATCATTGCAGAAGGGGAACATCAGTTTGAATAATACAATTTGTTGAGATATCAAGCACAATTAGTGGAAATAATGTGTCATTTAGTGGTTAAAAGTGGGGAGATGTGGTAGTATTTAAATTAATTAGTAGATTTGGAGGTGATGCCAATGTTTATGGGAGAGTTTAGACACTCGATCGACACAAAGGGCCGGTTAATAATTCCCGCTAAATTTAGGGATGAATTAGCAGGTAAATGTGTTTTGACCCGCGGTTTGGATGGCTGTCTGTTCGGTTATCCCATGGACGAATGGCAGAACCTCGAAGAAAAACTGAAACAGCTTCCGCTTACCAAAAAAGATGCTCGGGCCTTTGTCCGTTTCTTTTACTCAGCTGCCACTGAAAGTGATTTTGATAAGCAAGGACGGATCAATATTCCCCAGTCATTATTAGCTCATGCAGCGGTAGATAAAAAATGTGTGATCGTTGGGGTATCCAGTCGGTTTGAAATTTGGTCTGAAGACAGGTGGAGAAGTTTCTCAGCTAGTGCTGAAGAAAACTTTGATGATATCGCCGAAAATATGATCGACTTTGGACTTTAATATTCTCATCCGTCTATTCGTGGGTATTGATATTTAATATCGGGATGGCGGTGCAAGGAGTCATTATGGCAGAATTTAAACACGAGACAGTTTTGTTGAATGAAGCAATTGATAATTTGCAGGTAAAACCGTCCGGATGTTATGTGGATTGTACGTTAGGTGGGGGCGGTCACTCAGAGCTGCTTTTATCTAAACTTGATCGGCGAGGTAAGTTATATGCTTTTGATCAAGATGAGACAGCTATTTCATTTAATCAGCAAAAATTAGCAAAATACTTACAAAATGGACAGTTGGTGCTGATTCAGCAAAATTTTCGAGAAATAAAGTATTCATTGGAACAATTTAATGTTCCAGCTGTGGATGGGATCGTTTATGACTTGGGAGTATCTTCACCACAGTTTGATGTGGCTGCCCGTGGTTTTAGCTATCGGCTAAATGCTCCATTAGATATGAGAATGGACCAGCGGCAAGCTTTAACGGCTGAAGAGATCGTAAACGATTGGCCATATGAAGATCTGGTAAGGATCTTTTTCCGCTACGGCGAAGAAAAATTTTCTAAGTCCATTGCCAGACGGATCGAAACTGCTCGAAAAAAAGCACCGATAGAAAACACAGATCAGTTAGTAGAATTAATTAAGCAAGGGATACCCGCTAAGAACAGGCGGCATGGAGGTCACCCTGCTAAAAAAGTTTTCCAAGCCTTAAGGATCGCAGTGAATGATGAATTGGGAGCACTAGAGGATTCGTTAGAACAAGCATTGGATCTGTTGTTACCGGGGGGAAGGATCAGCGTGATCACTTTCCAGTCTTTGGAGGATCGCTTGGTCAAAAATCTGTTCAAGGAAAAATCAAGCCTACCGGACTTACCACCAGATTTGCCGGTGATACCTGAAGGGATGGAGCCTAAATTTAAGTTGGTCAATAGGAAACCAATTATTCCTACGAAAGAGGAAGTTTCGTCTAATCACCGTGCTCATTCCGCTAAATTACGTATTATCGAAAAATTAGGCACTAAGAATCATGAGGATAATCATTGAAGGGTGTGATAAAATGGCTGAAAATACTGCAAGAAAAATTATTACGGAACCGATCCCAAGACCGTTACATACGACACGAGAACAACCTAAACGACAACCTAAAAAGGGATATTATTTAAAAACAGAGAAATTTATGGTAGTATTAATCTCTGCTTGGGTCAGTATTCTAGCCTGTTTGGTTGTTGCGTCTGCTATCACTCTTAACTCTTCACAGGTTAATTTACAGCATATTAATGCTGAAATCTCATCCGTACACGCAAAAAATGCCAACACCAAGCAAGAGGTCGGTGAATTGACCAGCCGTTCTAGGCTAGATGCAGTTGCCAAGTCGGCAGGTCTATCTATGAATGAGCAAAATACAAGGAATGTTTCAAAATGAACAATAAACAGAAGCGATCGGTAAAAAATAAAGGTGTAAGTTATAACCGCAAGTACATTGGCAGGACTATTTTCTTTGCGATTATTGGCATTTTTATTATATTTGCTGGGCGCTTTTTTTATATCTCGGTTTTTCACCAGGCGGATGGACAAAATCTCCACCAAAACGTTGCCAAACTTTATGACGCCACGACAAGATTGGCGGCGAAGCGCGGAACGATCTATGATTCTAATTCGCAACCGATCGCAGAAGATACAACCACCTATTCTGTTTATATTGTGCTCTCAAGAAAAGCAACCTATAATGGAAAGGTCGATTATTTACCAACTTCAAAAAAGCGTGATGCGGCCAAGTTACTAAGCAGAAACTTACATATGAGTTATGTTCAGGTTTGGAAGGCTATTAATCCACAAAATAAGGATCTGTATCAAGTCGAATTAGGTAATAAGGGCAAAAATATTTCACTTGAGACTAAAAAAACGATCGACGATGCCAAAATACCTGGGATCAAATTTATTCCTTCTCAATCCCGACTGTATCCAAATGGAAATTTTGCCTCACACATCATTGGTTTGTCTGAAAACACTAATGGCAAATTGATTGGCGTTATGGGGTTAGAAAAGCAGTATGATAAACAATTGCGTGGAACAGACGGTGTTAGAAAATCCTCTTTTGATAGCGAAGGTACCACGATCACAGGCAGAAGAGGGAAAACAAGAAAAGTTAAGAATGGGGATAACATTTATACCACTATCGACCAGCGTTTACAGACTTATTTGGAAACTTTGACAGATCGAGCACAAAACAAATATCATCCGGTGGGGATCCGTGCTATTCTGATGAATTCTAAAACGGGTTCTGTTATCGCAGCCACTCAACGACCGACTTTTAATCCTCAAACAAAGCAGGGCATCAGTGACATTTGGCGCAACACTTTGTTAGAAGATGCATATGAACCAGGCTCTACTATGAAAGTCTTTACTACAGCAGCTGCTATAAATAGCAATGTCTTTAATGGTGATGCCACATACCATTCTGGAACTTACCAGATAGATAAGCAGACGATCTATGATTGGAATAGAATAGGTTGGGGCACGATCAACTATGATCAGGCATTCATCCGCTCATCTAATGTTGGAATGGCACATTTACAACAACAGATCGGCGCACGCCGGTGGGAACAATATTTAAAAAAATTCGGCTTTTTACGGAGCACAAATGCTGGCCTGGGAGATGAGTCGTCTGGTTCCATAAGTTATAAGTACCCTATTGATCAGGCTAATACTTCATATGGCCAAGGGATCGATGTTACATCTTTGCAGATGATGCAGGGCTTTTCAGCAATCGCTAATGGCGGCAAGATGATGAAGCCTCGTTTGATCTCCAAAATTACAGATCCTAATACACATAAGGATGTTTATCACTCATCACCAACGATAGTCGGGCATCCGATCACCAAAAAAACCAGTCAGCAAGTACTGAATTTAATGGAAAAGGTTGTCACAGATCCTAATGGAACTGGCCATGATTATAAATTAAATGATTATTCGATTGCAGCTAAAACTGGGACGGCCCAAATCGCTAAACCAGATGGTTCAGGTTATTTAAGTGGAGAGACTAATTACACTTTTTCTGTCGTGGGAATAGCTCCCGCGAGCGATCCTAAATACGTTCTTTACATTACCGTTGAAAGGCCGAAAACTTTTAGTTCAGATGGCACAGCTACCAAAATGATCGCATCCATCTTTAATCCTTTAATGCAGCGCACGCTAGATGATGACAGTACTGATTCGCAAACAGCTACTGATACAGTTACTGATTTGGTTGGAACTAGTGTGTCAAGCGCAACTAAAAAGTTGCAGGCAGCCGGCTTAAAGGCTGAAGTGGTTGGAAATGGTGCAAAAGTCACTAAACAGTCGCAAGTAAAGGGAGCTAAAGTGATCAAAGGAGAAAGGATCATTTTAGTCACGAATGGTCCGGCAACAATACCCGACCTTAAAGGATGGTCACAAGCTGATATTTTGAAATTCAGTCAAATGTTCGGCTTGAAGCTCAAGCTGACCGGCTCCGGTTATGGGGACACTCAAAGTGTGGCACCCGGAAGGAGGATAACGGTTGGACAAGAGTTAAAAGTTGATCTAACGAGTCAATAAAATTTGTAAATTTAAAGGAGCAGCTCAGATGAACTTTTTAAACATGTTTGGAACTGCATTATCCAGTTTCATATTAACGATCATATTTACCCCCTTTTTTATTAACTATGCTCATGAAAAAAAGGCTGGGCAGATGATCAGGCCAGAGGGACCAAGCTGGCACGAAAAAAAATCTGGTACACCAACTATGGGTGGATTGGTTTTTAATATCGTGATCGTCTTTACAGCTGTGGTCGCATCCCTTATAATGCACGAACTAACTCCCCAACTCTTGATATTAGTTTTTATTTCGGCCCTTTATGGTTTCTTAGGCTTTTTTGATGACTCGATAAAATTGTTGAAAAAACGAAATGAAGGCTTACGAGCTTGGCAAAAGTTGGCAGGGCAGATCCTTGGGGGAGTAATTTTCCTGATCGTTTATCATTTTGAAAATTTGCCCTTCTCACTCAACATCTTTGGGATCCACCTAAGTGTGCCTTGGATCTATGCAGCATTTGTATTATTTTGGTTGATAGGCTTTTCAAATGCAGTCAACTTAACAGATGGTATCGATGGTCTGGTTGCTGGCCAGTCGATCATATCTTTTGGAGCTTATAGTGTGATTGCCTATATTCAACAACAGTTTGATGTTTTACTATTTTGCCTTGCCATCATTGGTGCCCTTTGCGGGTTCTTCTTGTTTAATAAGAAACCAGCTAAAATATTTATGGGGGATATGGGCTCACTCGCATTGGGCGGTGCTTTGGCCGCGGTTTCTATCCTTGTTCACCATGAATTGTCGTTGCTATTCATTGGCTTGATATTCGTGGTCGAGACCTCCAGTGTGATACTCCAAGTGATTTCTTTCAAGACGACCGGGAAACGGATCTTTAAAATGAGTCCGCTGCACCACCATTTTGAATTGAGTGGTTGGAGCGAATGGCGGATAGATTGGACATTTTGGGGTATTGGATTGATAATGGCAGTTGTTTCATTATGGTTTATATTATAGCAATGTGAAGGAACATAGTCGCCGTAAAATTGGCAAAAAGGTCAGGCGGCCGTGTTTAAGATCATTTTGACTTAGTTATTTTAGGTTGATTTTGCTTACAAAAGAGACATTTAAGGGAGTTAGAGAAATGAAAAAAGTGACGAGCTACCAAGGAAAAAACGTCTTAGTTTTAGGATTAGGCAAAAGCGGAGTAAACGCTGCTAAATTATTACATAAAGTGCAGGCAGTGGTGACTGTGAACGATAAAAACAAAGCTAGCGATCCGAAGGCAGTCAAAGAATTGCAAACACTAGGTATCAAAGTCGTCACGGGAAGTCATCCGCTGAACTTGCTTGACGGGTGTGATCTGATGGTCAAAAATCCTGGGATCCCTTACGATAATCCGTTAGTCAAAGAGGCACTCAGACGTCATTTGCCCGTCATTACAGAACCGGAGATCGCTTTTGAGGTGTCCGAGGCTCCCCTGATAGGAATAACCGGAACTAACGGGAAAACTACGACGACTACCTTAATTGGGTTGATGCTTGAAAAACTTAGTAAATTTGACCATGTTTTTACCGCTGGTAATATTGGGACGCCTGTCTCGTTGATCGCTCAAAAGGCTGGCCGAAAAGACGTTATAGTTACAGAATTATCAAGTTTTCAGTTAAATGGTGTCACCGCATTCCACCCGCACATAGCTGTTTTGACTAATATTTATGAAGCACACACTGATTTCCATGGAACTCATGAAAAGTACGTTTTGGCAAAGATGAATATTACAAAGAATCAGCAGCCTAATGATTTTTTCGTGGTCAACTGGGACAACGAAGAAGCCAGAAAAGCTACTGCTGCGTCAAAAGCAACTCGAGTACCTTTTTCTGTTAACGATACTACTGAAAGGGGTGCCTATCAGCGTGGTGGCAACTTGTACTTTAAAGACGAATTCATCATGCCTGCTGATCAAATCAAAATTCCTGGTGAGCATAATGTTGAGAATGCTTTAGCTGCCATTGCTGTTGCCAAGCTCCTAGGACAAAGTATTGCTCGTATTAGCGAAGTGTTAAAAACTTTCTCTGGTGTCAAACACAGAACACAATATCTAACGACCTTCCAAGATAGAACATTTTATAATGATTCGAAAGCGACAAACTTAGAAGCCACCGAAAAGGCTTTGGCAGGTTTCAAGCAGCCAGTCGTTTTGCTGGCAGGAGGTTTAGACCGAGGATTATCTTTTGACCCGCTGATCCCTGCTTTGAAAAAACATGTTCGTGCCTTAATAGTCTTTGGACAAACTGCCAAGCAACTGGCTGCAGCTGGCAAAAAAGCGGGTATCACAAGTATTTCCTATGAACAAGACGCTGCTAAAGCAGTTCCTAAGGCTTTCACTTTAAGCAAACCAGGCGATGTGATCCTTCTTTCACCAGCATGTGCAAGTTGGGATCAATGGCCGACTTTTGAAGTACGGGGCGATAAATATATCGAATCAGTCGAGCACTTGATCAAAAAAACGGGGGAGAAATTATGAGGTTACTGATATCTGGTGGTGGAACTGGTGGACATATTTATCCTGCGTTGGCTTTGATAGAAGCATTGAAAAAGCAGCAGCCGGATGCAGCAGTTTTATACGTTGGCACACAGCGCGGCTTGGAAAGCAAAATCGTGCCTGATGCTGGTATTTCTTTTAAGACCATCCGGATCCAAGGTTTTAAACGTTCCTTAAGCTTAGAAAATTTTAAGACCATTTATTTGTTTTTAAAAAGTGTTCAAGATTCAAAAAAGATCATTCGCCAATTTAAACCCGATGTAGTGGTGGGAACTGGGGGTTATGTTTGTGGCTCTGTAGTATATGCTGCAGCAAAGTTAAAGATACCAACATTCATCCATGAACAAAATAGTGTGTCTGGCGTCACCAATAAATTTTTGAGTCATTTTGTAGATAAGATCGGCATCTGTTTTCCAGAAGTCAAGCAGGATTTTCCTGAGCCAAAAGTCGTATTTACTGGTAATCCCAGAGCCTCTCAAGTATCCGGTATCAAGCCAAATAAAACTCTGATCAAATACGGTTTGAGAAGTGATCGGCCAACGCTCTTGATCTTTGGTGGTTCTAGAGGTGCAGAAAAAATTAATCAAACGGCGTTAGCTTCTGCCCAAATGTTTAAAGGCAGCAAGTATCAAGTATTATTTGTCACAGGGCGTGTGCACTACGACAAGCTGATGCAACAGCCTGCAGCTAAACAAGTACCCAATAATTTTGTGATTCAGCCATATATTCCTGATATGCCGCAAATTTTACCCGAAGTTGCTGTAATTGTTGGTCGGGCAGGGGCAACAAGTTTAGCAGAGATCACCGCCTTGGGCATCCCAAGTATTTTGATCCCTAGTCCGTACGTGACGAACGATCATCAGACAAAAAATGCTTTAAGTTTAGTTCAACAAAATGCGGCTGAATTAATTAAAGAACCGGATCTGGATCCTGATAAATTATTCAAGCAAGCGGATAAATTAATGAGCGATCCTGAATTGCGAGCGAAAATGGCCGGTAATGCAAAAAAGGCTGGGGTTCCGGATGCAGCCAAACAGGTGCTCAATGTTTTGAAGGAAATTATACAGTAATATTATAGGATCAAGAGATATTGATTTTGTTTGCTTTGATTTAAGCTAAGTTTAATAAATAAACTGCAAGGGGGTCGGAAAACGTGTTTTTTAAATGGAAGCATCAACATAAAATGCGTCGGACTTCCGCTCCCTTAACACCATGGGAACAAGAACAACTACGCAGGCAAAAGAGTATAGAGGCTGTTAGCAAAAAAAGAATTTTAAGGCCTCGTTATGACAAGAATTTGCCAAAAATGAAAAAAAAACGGAAGCAAAGGCTAAAAAAACATGAAAAAGTCCTGTTAACTATTTTTTCATTAATTGCAGTCATAACTTTATATTTTATTCTGCCTTTTAGCCGGGTCACATCTGTTAAAATTAATGGTTCTTATTCCGAAAGCAAAGACGAGATCTTAAAAGCAAGTGATTTGAAATATTATCAGTCGCTTTTTGTTATATGGCCGCAAACATCACAGATTGAAAAACAGATCAAGCAACGTGTACCAGCTGTTAAAGCTGCTGATATTTCTTATCAGGGTAGTAACATAACGATCAAAGCTGCGGAATATCCGATGGTGGGTTACCTTAAACAAAATGATAATTATTATCGGATCACTGCGTCCGGGTCGGTTTCTAAGCAAAAAATATCCCAAGTATCAGGCAAATATCCTTTTTTTTATTCTTTTCATAAACCAAGACAGTTAAAACAAGTGGCACAGCAAATTGGGCAACTTGCTCCTGAGGTCAAACAGGGAATCTCAGAGGTCCATTTTGTACCAACTTCAGTGGATCCAGAAAGGGTCAGACTCTATATGAATGACGGAAATCAGGTTTTGGCGAAGATCTCGACGTTATCGGATAAAATGAAGTATTATCCTAACATGGCCGCAAGTATGGATAGTCCAGGGATCATCGATCTGGAAGTAGGTGCATATTCTTATCCATACGGTAAAAAGTGAAAAAATTGTTGATTTAATAGCAGAATCGTGGTAATTGTAGCGGTTTCTATGGTAGAATTTCTATAATAAGTTTTTTGTGATATAAAATATTAAAAAATGACTAGGGGGCTGAATGATGAATAATTCGGATATATTCGTCGGCTTAGACATCGGCACAACATCTATCAAGGTCATCATAGCAGAGTATATAAAAAATCAGCTCAACATTATCGGTTATGGGAATACAGGATCTGCGGGCTTGAATCGCGGGGTGATAGTTGATATTGACCAAGTAGTTGCCTCAATTAAAGAGGCAGTCAAGCAGGCTGAGCAGCGGGCTAATATTGATATCACGGATGTTACTGTTGGGGTACCGGCCAATATGTTGCAGATCGAACAATGCCATGGCATGATAGCTGTGAGTGAAGAAGACGGCAGTTCCAAAGAGATCAATGAAGATGACGTCCGTAAGGTCACTCAGGCGGCTCTTGTGCAAAGCCTTCCCCCAGAAAGGGCAGTTATAGATATTGTTCCTGATGAATTTGTTGTAGATGGATTTGACGGTATTAAAGATCCACGCGGGATGGTTGGCGTTCGGATGGAAATGCAGGGTGTCATGTATACCGGACCCAAGACAATTTTACATAACACAAAAAAATGTGTTGAACGTGCAGGATTGAATGTCGCCGATCTTGTCGTTGCTCCGATTGCCCTCTCACGAGTTGCCCTTAATGACGGCGAACAAGATTTTGGAGCAATCGTTGTCGATCTTGGCGGAGGTAAAACCACCGCTGCTGTAGTCCATGATCATAAGTTGAAATACACATATTTGGACCAAGAGGGCGGGGATTACGTCACCCGAGATATTTCTGTAGTATTAAATACTTCGATCGAGAATGCTGAAATGTTAAAGAGAAATTACGGGTATGCGTTAACTTCCGAATCTTCTGATGACGAGTCTTTTCCTGTTCAAGTTGTTGGTAAACAAGAACCTGAAAAAATCACAGAGGAGTATTTGGCAGAGATCATCGAGGCTCGGTTAAGGCAGATTTTTGAAAAGCTCGCGGGAGCCTTAAATCAGATCAATGCATTTTCCTTGCCAGGCGGTGTCGTTTTGACGGGCGGCATGGCGGCGTTGCCAGGGATCAAGGAACTTGCTGAGGAGATTTTTCAGGTTCACGTGAAAGTTTACATTCCCCAAGAGATAAATTTACGAATACCTTCGTTTACTCAAGTGATCGGATTAGTTGAGTATGCTACCAAACAAAGTGAGATAGATCTGATAGTTAAACAGACTTTAGGCTCTGCTAAAGCAGTCAGGCAAGTTACTAACAGTAATTCAAGCGAACTGCCACAAACACCACGCAAACCGCTTAAGAAAGTAAAAAAGAATTCTAAGGCAAGCGAGCAAAAAAGCAACACTGCTCCTAATGAAGAAAATGGTTTTGGGTACAAACTCAAGCACATGTTTGATAATTTCTTTGATTAAACATGCGCGTTATTATAGGAGGGAATCAAGATGGAATTTTCACTGGATGCTAATGAAAATACTACGGGAGCAACGATCAAAGTTATTGGGGTCGGCGGTGCCGGCGGTAATGCTATCAACCGTATGATCGAAGATGACGTTAAAGGTGTTGAATTTATTGCTGCTAACACGGACGTTCAAGCTTTACAAAGTTCAAAAGCTGAAACAAAGATCCAACTCGGACCAAAACTAACAAAAGGCTTAGGTGCAGGCGCCAACCCGGATGTCGGCAGCAAAGCAGGTGAAGAAAGCGAAGAAGCAATCGCTGAAAGCTTGAAAGATGCAGACATGATCTTTGTTACTTGTGGTATGGGCGGAGGCACAGGCACTGGCGCAGCTCCCATCATCGCTAAAATTGCAAAGGAACAGGGCGCTTTGACCGTTGGTGTTGTTACCCGGCCATTTACTTTTGAAGGGCCTAAGCGTGCTCGCTATGCAGCTGAAGGGGTTGCTAAGCTTAAGGAGCACGTGGATACTCTGGTGATTATTGCTAATAATCGTTTATTAGAGATCGTTGATAAAAAGACACCAATGTTGGAGGCATTTCAAGAAGCAGACAATGTTTTGCGGCAAGGCGTCCAGGGAATTTCAGACTTGATCACTTCTCCTGGCTATGTCAACTTAGACTTTGCCGACGTTAAGACTGTGATGCAAGATCAAGGGTCAGCCTTAATGGGTATCGGTACCGCCAACGGAGAGAACCGAACGGAAGAAGCGACAAAAAAAGCTATTTCTTCACCACTGCTAGAAGTGTCTATCGATGGTGCTGAACAAGTATTATTGAACATTACTGGCGGCCCAGATTTAAGTCTCTTTGAGGCTCAAGCTGCTTCTGATATAGTGGCTCAAGCTGCTACTAGTGATGTCAATATAATTTTTGGGACTTCTATCAATGAAAACCTTGATGATAGCGTGATCGTAACGGTGATTGCTACGGGCATCGACAAGAAAAAAGCCGAAAAAAACGGTCAAAGGCGCAGATCAAGAAGTGCACAGTCTCAATCTCAAGCCTCAGGGGATAATAAACAGGCGAAAAATGATCCATTAGAGAATTGGGACCTGAATCGAGAGATCAATGGTGATCGGAAAGTTTCACAAAATTCTCGTGAAAACGAATTTAAGGATATTGAAAAGAAAGATTTTAATGTTTTTGGTTCAAGTTCTGACAATAGCGGCAAAGATAAGTCAAAGGATAATGATGACGAAGATGATGGTTTAGATACACCACCGTTTTTGAGGCATCGGCGTCAATAATGACCGTCAGATCTCTTAAGGGGGTGGAGTAAATGTCACTTGGTGATAAGATCAACAGCTGGTTCGGGGGCTATGATGACGACATATCAGAACAGGGACTTCAGTCATCGACCGCGGAAAACGAGACTTCCCATGGGCAGCGTTCGCGGGTGATGTCTATCCGCAATGGTAAAAACGGTGACACTGTTAACAAAAAAATTATGTTGTTCGAACCTGGAATTTTTTCAGATGTCAAGGCTATCGCAGCTCGCCTTCTTTCTGGTGAGGCTGCCGTGGTTAATTTTCAAAAAATGGATAATCAGCAGGCGCGTCGGGTAGTTGATTTCTTGTCGGGAGTGATTTTTGCCATCGACGGTGAGATCTCACGAATCGGCGAAGCAATTTTCTTGTGTACACCACACGATTTTACAGTTGAAGGTGATATTACTGAGAATTCTCGCAAGTCTGGTTTATAAGGAGTTTTAAGGGTGATTTTCAGCGTTATAAATGGTTTATTTCAGTTATATTTCCTGGCGATTTTGGTTTATGTTTTGATGTCCTGGTTTCCTGGAGCCTATCAAACAAAGTTGGGTGGATTTTTGGGCCCAATATGCGAGCCATATCTCAGCTTGTTTGATTTTATCCCTCCAATTTTTGGGATCAGCTTTGCTCCTTGGGTTGCCTTGATAGCATTAGGATTTATCGAACGCGGTTTGATATATCTGCTCCAGATGGTTGGTGTATATTGAGCATGGCGGCTGTTAGTGGTTCTATTTATCAGCATTTTCGACCAGAAGAAGCTGAGTTGATAGATAATTTAAATGATTTGATAAACCAAGCAGAAACTGAGTATCGGCCGATTTTAACCCATTTTTTGAATCCTCGTGAATTGTATATCGTGCACACTTTGATCAACATGCATGAGGGGGTCAATATGAAGAGCTGGGGTGGATTTTCTGGTGCTGAAAGAAAAAGAGTCCTTTTCTTTCCTGATTATTATTTCCCCGAACAGACTGATTTCCATTTGTCCTTGTTGGAGGTGGTTTATCCCCATAAATTTGCGGTTTTGCACCACGGAAGCATATTAGGGACTTTGGTAAACAGCGGTATCCAACGTGAGGTATTAGG
Organism: uncultured Ligilactobacillus sp.; assembly: GCA_934215475.1. GTDB lineage: Bacteria > Bacillota > Bacilli > Lactobacillales > Lactobacillaceae > Ligilactobacillus. The sequence continues at coordinate 59,167 of CAKPZY010000001.1, read as the reverse complement.
GGACATTATCACCGATTCAGTCCGCTGGCAGTTTTTTGTAGAGGCTCCTATTGCCCCTTTTTTGGTGGAACAGATCGATAGGATCTCTCACTTCAAGGTTCATTTAGAGGAAAGGCAACTTTCTGAAACAATTCATCAGATCAGCGAGTGGGAAAACATTGAAGACACAGTGGCTTCTTTACGGGCAGACGCATTGATTTCTCATTTTTTTAAAGTTTCTCGTAAACACGCCAAAGATCTTTTCCATGCACACAAAGTTCAGTTGAACTGGATGAGATTGGACAAACCTGATTACGAGTTGTCGGATTATGATATTCTCTCCATCCGCGGTTATGGTAGGATCAAATTCAAGCAGCAAAGTGGCCTTTCAAAAAAGGGCAAGCTTAAAATCAGTGCAGCAGTGCTAAAAAAGTAGTATTCTTATCCAAAGTAGGAGGTGCTGGTCAATGACATTGACCCCGTTAGACATTCACAATAAAGAATTTCGCACTAAGTTTCATGGTTATGATCAAGATGAAGTAAATGATTTCTTAGATCAAATTATTAAAGACTATGAGATGACTCTTCAAGCAAACGAGAAACTGAACGCTAGTTTGGAGCAAAGCAATGAGAAGCTCAAATATTTTAATGATTTGAAGGATTCATTGAATCAATCGATCATTGTTGCACAAGAGGCTGCGGATAAGGTGAAAGCCAACTCGCAGCGAGAAGCTGATATTATACAACGTGAAGCTCAAAAAGAAGGGCAAGACGCAATCGATCAGGCAAATGAAAAATCTCGCCATATTATTGACCAGGCTTCTCGTAAGGCAACACAGCTGGCTACCGAAACAGATGGCTTGCGAAAACAAGCCAGGATATTCCGTCAAAAATTGCAAGTTATGATGGAATCTCAGTTAGAGGTCGTTAAGGGCTCTGAGTGGGATGATATTTTAAAACAAGGAGAGACAAGCAGTTACGAGGAAATTCAGGATGCTTTGCGGCATGAAGAGGACCTTGACAAAGAAGCAGATAGTGAAGTAGAATCAAACCAAGCTGACGTTTCGAACAAAACGGATGGCCACGCCGAAGCCAAGGAACCAGACGTAGACAATGATGACACGGTGGTTATTTTTCCTGATGCTACGGTTGAAAATGAAGGCCAGCATTTTGGTGCAGCTGATGAACAAAAGAGTAAAAGTGATAACCAGGCACAATAGAGTTACAAGGAGAACACGGATTTCAGTAAGCTTCTAAGCGAGTCGGTGATGGGTGGAAGATCGACGTTGGTGAGCTGAATATTTATCCTCTCCGGTTCATGTCGAATCGAAAAGATACATATGGTAATTAGTAGATGCGACCGGTTCATGACCGTTATCACATGAGATAAGGGTGTTTGCCAGTTTTAGGCAGACGCTAAATTTGGGTGGTACCACGAGAACCTCGTCCCTAGCGGATGAGGTTTTTTTATTTTGACTGTTTATGTGTCACCGGTTGAATAGGTGGTTGATCACATTAAGGATATCGTTTAAAAATTATTCAAATGAAGGGGAAAGACAATGAGAGTAAAGGATACTTTAAACCTGGGAAAGACTAAATTTCCTATGCGTGGTAACCTTCCTGTTCGTGAAATTGAAAGACAAAAAGAATGGGAAGAAAATAAGGTGTATGAAAAACGCCAGAAGTTGAACGAAGGGAAACCAACCTTTGTTTTGCATGATGGCCCTCCCTATGCCAATGGCAACATTCATATGGGACATGCTTTGAATAAAATTTCTAAAGATTTCATCGTCCGCTCTAAATCTATGATGGGTTTTCGCTCCCCATATGTTCCCGGTTGGGATACCCATGGCTTGCCCATCGAACAACAACTAAAGAAAGCTGGCGTCGATCGGAAGTCCCTGTCTGTGGGACAATTTCGCGAAAAATGTCGTGAATATGCTTTAAAACAAGTTGATAAACAACGCTCCGACTTCAAACGTTTGGGAGTTACTGGTGAATGGGACCATCCTTATGTGACGCTCGACCCTAAATTTGAGGCTCATGAGATTCGAGTCTTTGGCAAAATGGCAGAAAAGGGATTGATCTACAAGGGCAAGAAACCAGTCTTTTGGTCTTGGTCTTCTGAATCTGCTTTGGCTGAAGCTGAGGTCGAATATCATGACGTTACTTCTCCCTCAGCTTTCTATGCTGAAAAAGTTGTCGATGGTCGGGGAGTTTTAGACGAAGATGACACTTATATGGTCGTTTGGACGACCACACCGTGGACCATTCCTGGCTCTGAAGGGATCACTATCGATGCCGATTTTGATTACTCAGTCGTACAACCTGAGGGTGAGAACAGGAAATTTGTTATTGCCTCTGAGTTGGTCGAGCAAAATGCCGAACTTTTTGGGTGGAAAAATGTTCAAGTGTTAAAAACACTCAAGGGTTCTGAATTAGAAAAAGTTTTGGCTCAACATCCATTTTATCCAGAGCGTAAGTTAGTAACAATGTTAGGTGGTTTTGTCACGCTTGATGCAGGGACAGGCCTGGTCCACACTGCCCCAGGTTTCGGTGAAGATGACTTTAATGTTGGTAAAAAGTATGGGTTAGATATTTTTGTTCCCGTTGATGATAAAGGGTATTTGACTGACGAAGCAGGAAGTGATTTTGCGGGTGTCTTTTACGAAGATGCTAACCAGATTGCTTTAGACAAGTTGACCAAAGAAGGCTTGCTGCTCAAAGAAGTCGACTATGAACATAGTTATCCCTTTGATTGGCGTACCAAAAAGCCAATTATTTACCGGGCAACTCCGCAGTGGTTTGCTTCTGTTGATAAGATCAGACAGCAGATCTTGGACCAGATCGATGGGGTCCGCTTCTTCCCAGAATGGGGACAAAAACGCCTGCATAACATGATCCGTGACCGGGGTGACTGGGTCATTTCACGACAACGAGTTTGGGGTGTTCCATTGCCTATTTTTTACGGTGAAGACGGTGAAGCGATCATGACACCAGAAATGATTGAACATGTGGCACATTTAGTGGCAAAACATGGTTCGAATATTTGGTTTGAAACAGAAGCTAAAGATCTTTTACCAGAAGGATTTACCAGTGAACATTCTCCTCATGGGAAGTTTACCAAGGAAAGTGACATCATGGATGTTTGGTTTGATTCTGGAACATCACACCAAGGGGTCTTGGCGGACCGCGACTATTTAACCTATCCAGCTGATATGTACTTGGAAGGTTCAGACCAATACCGTGGATGGTTTAACTCAAGTTTGATCACTAGTGTGGCTTTTTCAGGGAAAGCGCCATATAAACAGCTGCTTTCGCAAGGATTTACTTTAGACGGCAAAGGCCGCAAGATGAGTAAATCTTTAGGCAATACTATTGCTCCGAATAAGGTTATCAAGCAAATGGGTGCTGAGATCATCCGGCTCTGGACTGCGAGCGTAGATTCTTCCGCGGATGTTCGTGTATCTATGGGCAGTTTTCAGCAAATTTCTGAAAGCTACCGCAAGATCCGCAATACGGTCCGTTTCTTATTAGCTAATACTACGGATTTCGATCCGGAAAAGAATACTGTTTCATACGATGAAATGGAATCGATCGATAAGTACATGGAGATCGAAGCCAATCATTTCACCAAGAGTGTCTTGGATGATTATGCTAACTATGATTTCATGGATATTTACAAGAGGTTGATCAATTTTATTACAGTTGATCTTTCTGCCTTTTACCTTGATGTTGCTAAGGATGTTGTTTATATTGAGGCCGCAGATAGCCACAAGAGACGTTCCATGCAAACAGTATTGTATGATGTTGCGGTTAGATTGACTAAGCTTTTGACACCGCTCATCCCGCATACTACGGAAGAAATTTGGAAGTATCTTAAGGAACCTGAGGAATTCGCCCAGTTATCTGAAATGCCACCGGTAAATCATTATAATGGTGAAGAAAAATTGGCAGCAAATTGGGAGTCTTTCATGAAGATCCGTTCCAACGTTTTTAAGTCTTTGGAGGAAGCGCGCGATCAGAAATTGATCGGTAAGTCATTTGAGGCACATGTTGATCTGTACGCAACTGATGATGTCAGAGAACTTCTGAAGGATTTAAATGCGAATGTACGGCAAGCCTTAATTGTTTCTGGGCTAGATGTCAAGGCGTTGGCAGATGCACCTTCATCCGCACTTAAGTTTGATAAAGTTGCTGTTCAAATTGAACACGCTGCTGGAGATGTTTGCCCACGGTGTCGAATGATCAAAACAGATTTGGGGAAAAATGAGCATTTTCCGCAACTTTGTCGAAGCTGTGCGTCGATCGTAGAAGATAATTATCCTGAAGCAATACAAACAGGATTAGAGGAGTAAAATATTTTTATTTTTAAGCCAGGCAAGGGGACTCCTTGCTTGGCTTTTTAAGTAAAAAGTTTCGCAGAAGATTGAAAAGTTTGCTATGATATGAAGTGTTAAGCTGTTATTATAAAAGCGAAACGTGTTAAAAATGACAAGTTTTTCTTTAATTCACGTACTAAATACACCAGGCCTGGGTTTCACTTCGTTTTTGGGTCAACTTGCCTTGGTATCTATTATTATTAAAAGAGGAATTATTTATGACAAAGCTTTTAAAAGTGCATGGGTCGGGTAACGACTTTTTCTTGCTCGATCAAACATTATTAAGTCGACAAATTTCAGAAACAGAGCTGAAAGAGTTGGCTCAGCACCTGTGTGACCGTAAAAAGGGCCTCCACGGTGGAGCTGATGGACTATTATTAGTCACTGAATCAGATGATCAGGCGCAAGCTAAGATGCGGGTCATTAACGCCGATGGCAGTGAAGCAAGCATGTGCGGCAATGGAATTCGCACTGTTGCCCGCTATGTCGCCAGAAAGAATCATTTGTCAACTGCCAGCAGTTTTTTGATCGAAACAATGTATGCAGATTTACGTGTCAAATCCGCGCCGTCCTTGGCAAATAATGTGCCTGCGTTTGATGCTGAAATATCCCCAGTTAGTTTTGCTGCAGAAAAGATCGGCATGCATATCGGTAAAAGCCGTTTGCTCGATGAGATAGTTCCTGAAATTTCAAGTTATCTTCATTTTTCAGCCGTCGCTGTTCCAAATCCGCATTTAATTTCGTTTGTTGATCAAAAAAAGCTGCAGGGGGATACACTTCCTGAAATAGCAGCTTATTTGAATGGGGAAAACCCGTACTTTCCAAATGGAGTGAATGTTAGCTTTGTGAATGTTCTTTCTGAAAATCAAATTTTCGTCCGGACGTATGAACGAGGTGTGGGTTTGACCAATGCTTGCGGGACTGCGATGAGTGCATCGAGTTTGATTTACGTTATCCAGGCATTGGGTCGGGCTGGACTGGAACGTGAGTTAAAAGTGTACAATCCCGGTGGAATGGTCAAAACGGTTGTTCATCAACGAGAAAATGGCAAATATTGGATATCTTTGATTGGAAATGCGACGATCACAGCTAGTGTGGACTTGGACATCAGCTCCGCATTAAAGAGTCAATTTACGGGTGCAAAGTGGAAAGAAACTAATGAAGGTCAAGCATACGATTGTTTTGCTTCTTTGATCAGAAGTCAAATTAAACAGTAATAGCTTGAAGGAGCAATGAAAAATGAAATATGAAGAAAAAGTCAAACAGGTCAAGCATTTGTATCAAGGACACATCTTAGACCTAGACCTTGAAACCGTGGAACTGCCGGACGGACGGCTGGCTAAACGTGAGATCGTAAAACATCAGGGAGCAGTTGCAGTTATTGCTATAACTCCTGATAACAAAATGATCTTTATCAGGCAATGGCGCTCTCCTTTAAGAAAAGAAACGTTAGAGATCCCTGCGGGCAAGATAGAAGCCAATGAAAATTCTGATCCTTTGAAGACAGCAAAAAGAGAAATGAATGAAGAAACAAGATATAGAGCTCAAAATTATGAGTTATTGTCGACATTTTATAGTTCTCCTGGCTTTTCCGATGAAAAAATGTACCTCTATCATGCCAGTGAACTGACACCTGTGGAAGAGCAATTACCGCAAGATGAGGATGAATTTTTAAATGTTGAAGCATTATCACGCTCCGAGATCAATAAAGCAATTAAAAATGGTGAGATATGTGATGCCAAAACGATTATGGCAGTTTTATTTTGGCAATTAATGGAGTAGAGTAACATGGATAAAAATGAACGGCGACGCAGAAGGCCTCACGAAAAGCAAAATGATGGCAGCCTTTGGAGAAAATTTTTTAAGCATGACCCTGTTAGCGGTAAACACTCACTTCGAAGGGACGATGCGTTGGACAACAATGAGATGGAGCATGAAGAAAGATTATCTCGCAGTCAGGTTCGAGAACAGTCTGAGTTAAACGATCAGGATGAAAAGCGTAAAAGGTTAGGCCGCAAGCTTGATAAGGTAATTCTTGTGCTAGTTATTTTGATCGTATTAGTTTATTTATTCATGCGCTTTGTAAATTTTTAGTTACTGGAAATTATCTTGCGTAAATGAAATAACAAAAGGAGAAGTAAGCGGTAATGAAGTATGGAATTATATGCGCGATGGAAGAAGAGATCAAGGAGTTATTAGCTCATTTGTCTGAAAAAAAGCAGACCGAGATCGGCGGGACTGATTTCTATGAGGGTTTGATAAACGATCAGCCTGTTGTCTTAGTTCGTTGTGGGATTGGCAAGGTCCAGGCTGCCATCACGACAGCTTTGTTGATCGTTGATTTTAAAGTTAGTGCTGTGATCAATTCTGGCTCAGCGGGTGGTATTGGTGCTGGTTTACATGTTGGAGACCTTGTCTTGTCTAGCGGGGCTGCTTATCATGATGTTAATGCTACGGCGTTTGGTTATAAGATGGGTCAATTGCCGCAGCAACCACAGATCTATCAAGCTGACAAAGATTTGGTTGCAAAAATAGCCAAAGCTGCTTTTAAGGTCGGTTTAAAAACTAAAAGAGGTTTGATCGTATCGGGTGATCAATTCGTAGCGGATGGTACTGAGATAAAAAGAATAAAAAAAATATATCCACAGGCTTTATGCTGCGAAATGGAGGGCTGTGCAGTTGCGCAAACTGCTTATCAGTTCAAAGTACCATTTGCGATAATTCGCGCGATGTCAGATGTAGGAGATGAAAATGCCGGTCAAAGTTTTGATGAGTTTATCATTGATGCTGGCAGGCGGTCGGCTCAAATGCTCCTCAACATTTTTAAATAATAACTGCAAATAAAAAATTGCAAAAAAGACTGATCCACAAGAATAATTAGGTAAAATGAGCAATACAAGAAGACGATAACAAGAAATTAATTGTTAAGTCTTTAGAAATTATAGAGGTGTTTTAACAAATTGGAGCATATATATCTTGATAATGCAGGGACCACTCCCATGGATCCTGCAGTGATCGAGCAAATGACTGAGACGATGAAAAAAGTTTTTGGCAATGCATCTGCCACAAATTATTTTGGACGTAAGGCGCGCACAATTTTAGATAACAGCCGCCATGTAATAGCTCAGTCTATCAATGCACAAAACGATAATGAGATAGTGTTTACCAGTGGGGGCACTGAAAGCGATAATACAGCAATAGTCGGTACGGCCTTAGCTCGGCAAAAAGAAGGCCGTCATTTGATCACGACTCAGATCGAACATGAGGCGGTTTTAAAGCCAATGCATTTTTTGGAAAGTCGAGGATTTGAAGTTACCTATTTACCGGTTGACCAAAATGGAGAGATCTCGCTAGACGACTTAAAAAATGCCATCCGCAATGATACGATCTTAGTATCGATCATGACAGGCAATAATGAAGTAGGAGCCAAAATGCCTATTCATGAGATCGGTAAAATAGTTGCGGATTCAAACGCTTGGTTTCACACAGATGCTGTTCAGGCTTATGGCTTGTTAGATATTGATGTACAAGCCGATCAGATCGATCTTTTATCGACGTCCGCGCACAAATTAAACGGTCCCAAAATGAGCGGATTTTTATATCGGCGGGCTGATCATAATTATGAGCCATTGATCAAGGGCGGCGACCAGGAATTAAAGCGGCGTGCCGGTACCGAAAACATTCCTGCTATCGCGGGTTTTGCTGAAGCAGTGAAAATAAACTCTTCTCAGAAAAAGTCTGAGCATCGGCGGCGCTACTACCAATTTAAACATCAATTGGTCGATGGCTTAAGTAAAAACGGGATCGATGTTGCGGTCAATGGTAAAATTGACGCGGGAGAATTACCCCATGTGATCAACTTATGGTTTAAAGGAAAGAAATCAGACGCACTGTTGACCAACTTAGATCTCAAAGGTATTTCTGCATCCGCTGGTTCTGCTTGCACTGCCGGTTCACTACAGCCTTCCCATGTGTTAACGGCGATGTATGGTCCAGATGACCCACGGATCAATGAATCGTTACGTTTTAGTTTTGGAGTATTTAATACAAGCTCAGATATCGCAGCGGTAGTGGAGGCACTAACAGACATTATCAACAATAAATAAATTTAGGAGTGACTTAAATGGCATTAGCTGAAAAAGTACGTATCTTGGGAAACCAGCAAGATTATCGTTTGGCACCAGGCATTAAAAAATATGCTTTGCGAGATGCTGGTTTTTCCGAGAAAAAAACCGGTAAATTTCAGTTGGAAAGAAATTTAGATCCCAATGCTGCTCTGAATGTCGGCTTAAAGTTGAAAATTGTGATCGATCCAAATCTGAAAAAGTTTAAGATGTCCACGACTACGGCTAATGGCCTAAAAGAAGTCAATATTTTTAAAACAGGTGATGTGAGCGCTCAGTCAGAACAATTGACATATATTTTGAATGATCTCCAGGCTAGAGATATCTTAACTAAAGCTTGAGCTACTAATTTATCAGCTAACTTGGCGCATCTTGCAGTTGCAGCGGGGCTTTTTTATGACAGGCACTCTCATGTACGTCTTTGCTAAAACTTTCACCTTTTAAAAGAGTGATGCCTGTGCTACACTAAAAGTTACTGAACAAAGCGACCTTCAAATCGTATAGATTCAGAATCTAAATGAATGATGGTGATATAATGGCAGATCATAGCCAAACGCGAGTTGTGGTTGGTATGAGCGGGGGAGTTGATTCGTCTGTTTGTGCCTACCTTTTAAAGCAGCAAGGTTATGATGTCGTTGGAGTTTTTATGAAAAACTGGGACGACAAAAATGATAGTGGGGTTTGTACCGCAACCGAGGATTATCAAGACGTGGCCAAAGTGGCAAGTGAGATAGGTATTCCGTATTATTCAGTGAATTTTGAAAAAGAATACTGGGATCGCGTTTTTACTTATTTTTTGGATGAATATAAACATGGGCGTACTCCCAATCCTGATGTTATGTGCAATAAGGAAGTTAAATTTAAAGCTTTTCTAGATTATGCACTTGAGATCGATGCGGACTACGTTGCCATGGGGCATTATGCCCAACTGAGAAAAGACGAAAACGGGACTCTCCATCTTTTAAGAGGTGCTGATGATAACAAAGATCAGACATATTTTCTAAGTCAGCTTAGTCAAAATCAGCTGCAAAAAGTAATGTTTCCGATTGGTGCTTTGAAAAAATTTGAGGTTAGAAAGATTGCAGAACGTGCAGGGTTAGCAACCGCTAAAAAGAAAGGTTCGACAGGAGTTTGCTTCATTGGAGAAAGAAACTTCCGCAAATTTTTGGGCGAGTTCTTACCAGCCAAACCTGGTAAGATGGTCACTATTGACGGTGAGGTCAAAGGTGAGCACTTTGGTTTAATGAATTATACGATTGGGCAAAGGCGTGGCTTAGGGATTGGCGGCAACGGTCAAAGCAATGACCCGTGGTTTGTTATTGGTAAAAATCTGAACAACAATGAATTGATCGTTGGCCAAGGATATGAAAATGAGCATCTTTATGCCACCAGTTTGGATGCTTCGAAGCTCAGCTTTATTGCGCCAATTGATAAATATGGACATGATTTTCACTGTACGGCTAAGTTTCGTTACCGGCAAAAAGATGAAGGTGTTACTGTGCATTTAAATGAGTCATTAACAGGAGCATCTGTAGAATTTGACCGTCCTGTACGTGCAATCACACCTGGACAAGAAGTTGTCTTTTATAATGAAGAAGAATGTCTAGGCAGCGGCACGATCGATCATGCATTTCAACAAGAACGCACTTTACAATATGTTTGATTTTATTCAGGAGAAAATGAGTATTAGCTTGTTTTCTCTTTTTTTACTGTTTTTTTATAAATTTTAGGCGGCATCATAAGTGAATTTTTTGAATAAAAGAGAATACCAGGTAAATTTTTATTTTTATCTTTTTTTGTGAGATAATTAGATTATTATTCTTATAAAGGACGGCATAATATGACCAAATTGTTTTTTGTCAGACATGGACGCACGCAATGGAATTTGGAGGGGAGGTACCAAGGGGCACATGGCGACTCACCTCTATTACCGGAGAGCTTGCACGAGATCACTGAACTAACTGGCTTTTTAAATAAATATAGATTTGCTAAAATCTATACCAGTCCTATCAAAAGAGCACGGATCACAGCCCAAAAGTTGGAAGAACAGCTTGACCAGCCGGTCAAAATTGTGGTTGATGGAGCTTTTGCAGAATTTAATTTAGGCAAAATGGAGGGTATGTTGTTTAATGATGTTGAGGCTAAATATCCGAAAGAAATCGAGGATTTTAGGCATCACGCAGATCGGTATGACCCGCGTAAAATTGGAGCGGAAAGTTTTCCAGAGTTATTTGCCCGAATGACTCCTAAAATTATGGAGATTTGTCAAAGATATCCGGCAGAAAATGTAATTATTGTTTCTCATGGAGCTGCCTTATGTGCGGAGATCCGTTATTTACAAGGTGTACCACTAGAACGGATCCGTAGTCGCGGCGGATTAACGAACACTAGCACGACTATTTTGGAGACGCGCGACTCGGGTGAACATTTTAAATGTTTGGAGTGGAATAAAACAGATTATTTGTCAAGAAAACTTACCAAAAATGACACTGTTTGATTTCTGACTAATAACAGTTAAATGGAGAAAGTAATCGAATTGGTTTAGCAATAATTTTTATTACATTGCAGGAGGTTTGAGCTTGTCTGAAAGAAAAGATTTGCAAAGAAGAAATTCACAGATCACCAGTAAAATGGTCAAGGCTTTGGATGCAGACCCGTATGATCCTAAAAGGTATTATGATTTGGGTAGTATGCTAACTAAAATGCACAGTTTTGAACAGGCAGAAGAGTTGTTTCTTAGAGGATTAAATGTTTTTGAAAAAGAACCTGCCAAGCAAGCATTACTCCATTACGGTTTGGGAAACGTTTATTATTCTGCTGGGGTCTATGACCGGGCGCGCCAGCAGTTTTCTCAAGTCAAGGATCAAAAATTGCGGACAGATGCATTACTGATGATCGCTCAGGGCTATTATGCACAAAAACAGTATCGTCAGGCAATAGCATTTGCATTGACTGTCAGCGAGAATTCCCCGAGTGATCCAACCGCTGAGGCTTTGCTAGGAGATAGTTTTTTGGCACTTGGTGATTTGAAAAATGCAGAAAAATTCTATGATCGGTCCCTAGCGTTGGGGAAAAATAATGCCCGGGTAAATTTTCAGCGTGGAGTTGTTGCATTAACCCAAGGCCAAGATGCCTCAACTTTTTTTAAACGGGTCAAAAATACTGACCCAAAATATTTTGCTGAAAACAAAAAGCGTCTGAATGATATAGCTACGCTGATTAAAGACAAGCATGATAAGGATGTTAAGGGGTAAAAATTATGGCACAACAAAATATGGAGCTGTTTAGTACAGAACAGATGAATGGTACCGCGTATATTGTTGGGCAGGTCAACCAGATCTTTTTTCAATCAGCAGAAAATTTTTATAAAGTGCTGCTGATAACTATTAAAGACAGGAATTTTGAGTGGCCAGAAAAGACCATTACGGTTACGGGGAGCTTTGCTGATATTAGGGAGGAAACAGAGTATAGATTTACAGGGCATTTAGTGAAACATCCCAAATATGGTCAACAGTTCCAAGCAGAAAATTATCAAACTGAGACACCGACTTCCAAGGAAGGCCTGATCACCTACCTTTCAAGTAGCCAATTTCCCGGGATCGGCAAAAAGACAGCTCAAAACATTGTGAAAAAATTAGGTCAAGATGCAGTAAATATTTTAATGCAAGATCCAAAACAAGCTCAAAATTTGGGGTTGAGTGCTAAACAAAAATCTAGTTTACTAGAAAATTTACAAGCTGACCAAGGTGTAGAACAGACAATTATCGGTTTAAACAGTTTGGGATTTTCCAGTAATATGGCCGCGAGGATCTATGCTTTTTTCCAGGAAGATACACTTAAGACTATTCATGAGGATCCTTATCAGCTGTCCATTCATATCAATGGTATAGGCTTTTATCGTGCTGATCAAATTGCGCAACAACTGGGATTTGCTTCAGATGCTGCCGGGCGTTTGAGAGGGGCAATCTTTCAAGTTCTTTATGAATATGGTTCGTCTGAAGGAAATATCTTTATTCCCGGTCAGATTTTACTACAAAAAGCACAGCAGCTATTAGAAGAAGGACGGAATTTGGAAATTGATCCTGATAAAATTGCTGATGAAATGGTCAAATTAGCGCAACAACGTAAATTAGTAACGGAGAACAATAATTTTTATTTGAAGAAATATTATTATGGCGAATGGGATATTGCGACAGAAATGGCGCGTTTACTATCTGATGATGAAGAGGAAAGTACTAGTGTAGAAAAATTAACTGCTGATTTGGCCCACGTTGAAGATGAAATGAATATTGAATATGATTCGGCTCAAAAAGAAGCAATAGTCAGCGCGTTGACTTCAAAAATCCTCCTTTTAACTGGTGGACCAGGTACCGGAAAAACGACGATCATCAATGGGTTAGTTGCCTTATATGCCTATGAAAATAAAATTGATTTGGAAAGTAAAAATCTGCCGATCCTACTGGCTGCGCCGACTGGTAGAGCAGCTAAAAGGATGAGCGAAATGACTGGCTTGCCTGCTAGTACGATCCATCGTTTGTTGGGAATCAATGGCCACGATGATGAGCTGCCAGAGGATTTAGATGAATTAGACGGAAAGTTGCTGATCATAGACGAAACATCAATGGTAGATACTGACCTAATGAAAGTTCTTCTAAAAAGTATTCCTGACCATATGCAAGTGATCTTTGTAGGCGACCGGCATCAATTGCCTTCAGTGGGCCCAGGTCAAGTTTTTGGTGATTTATTGGCCAGCGACGTCCTACCAAAAAAGGAATTAACTCACATCTACCGGCAAGGTGCGTATTCCTCAATCATTTCTTTAGCTCACGCTGTTAATCAAGGCAAATTACCAGCAGATTTTACTGAGCAGCAAGGTGATCGCTCATTTATACCATGTGGTCCCTTGCAAGTACCAGACGTGATTGCCCAGGTGGTGAAAGTTGCTTTGCGTAAGGGTAATTCTAAAGATGATATTCAAGTTTTAGCACCAATGTATCGCGGGCCAGCTGGTATCGATAACTTGAATCAGTTGTTGCAAAGCATTATGAATCATAAACATCCACGGCAAAAAGAAATTCAGTTAGGAAATCAACGTGCAAGAATTGGTGACAGGGTGCTGCAACTTGTTAATGATCCTGAAAAAAATATTTACAATGGTGATATTGGAAGAGTAGTGTCCATCGATGTCGGCGGTCAAGGGAAAAGCGAAGGTCGGGATAGTATCTCCGTATCATTTGAACAAAATGAAGTTACCGTAGAGAAAAAGGATTGGAATAATTTGACTTTGGCTTATTGCCTGTCGATCCACAAATCTCAAGGTGGTGAGTTTCCAATTGTCATTTTGCCTATGGTCAAGCAGTTTTCCAGAATGTTTGCCCGAAACCTCCTGTATACCGCAATAACTCGGGCCAAAGAAAAATTGATCTTGGTCGGTGATATTGAATCTTTCCAGCAAAGTGTCACCAAAGTTTCTCAAAATCGGTTGACCACTCTCAAGCAACGACTGCAAACTGAGCTGGGAGTTTCAGAAAATTCACCTGCCAAAGAGTCTCTTCCAGAAAAAGAACAGCATCAAATGGAGGTAACAACTGGTTCAGGTGATGTAACAAAAAGCGTTCCTGATGGAAAAAGTATCCCGCAAGAAGAACCAGGGATCGGAAAAGTTTTGACACCACAATTGGTCAGATCTCAAAAAATCGACCCAATGATTGGGATGGGTGATCTGATACCAAATGATTTTATGTAATTTTTCACAATAAATATCCAAAAATGCCCTGGCTTTACAAAGTATTCGTGATTTTGTAAAGTCAGGGCATTTTTGTATTACAATTTAAATTTAATGACGTTCTTTGACTGGAATGCTTTCAACATCGATCCAAAAGGGGTACTTGACGGATTTAAAAAAGAGGTCAAAGTACTGATTAGGCAACTGCTCACCATCGATTTGTCCAAATTCCAGAGAATTTACTATTACATGAAGGACCTTATTTTTATAATGGTGAATTCCCGGAAATTTTAACTGTTTTCTGAAATAAACTAAGATTCCCAAGAGAAAGAACTTAATGAAGTTCATGTTATCTACTACAATCAGATCTAATTGATGGTCAGTAACATTTGCCACGGGCGAAAACAATAATTCTCCTGAAAAAAAAGGTTGATTAGAGATGTTGACAATATATGAATGCTGCAAAAATTCATATTTTTCCCCGATCCTAAGTGTCACTGGAAAAGCTTCCTGATCCATATAAGCTTTAAAAAGGGCAAATATATAACTAAAGAAAGAAAAGTGCAATTTTTCAGACAATTTGGATGATTTTTTATTATGGAGCATGCTGACTAGATAAGCATCTTGTCCCATACTGAAATCATTGAGAAAATAGCCTTGTGTATTATGAGTCATTTCTTGATAGTAGCCAACGTCATAAAAGGATGGTTCGGAAGCATTTAAAGTTTGATTTAAGGCAGCAAGCGGGTTTCTTGCTAAACCAATTCCGCGTGCAAAACTGTTATTATTTCCAGAAGGAATAAAGCACAGTGGGATCTCCGCTTTATTAGCTTCTTTGATCCCATTTAAAGCATCGTTTAAAGTTCCATCCCCACCGACGACCATGATCACATAATTGGTTTGTTCTCTGATCGGCAATTGGTCCGTAAATGTTCGCGACAGTTGGCGTGCATCGCCAGGATGATGGGTCAGCTTAAAAGAGTAATCGATCTGCTTTGTGTGTAACTCGTTTTTAACCATCTCCCAAATTTTCTGGGATTTGCCATGATTGGCATGACAGTTAACAATGATGAAAAATGAACGCAAATTCACTGACCCCCTTATAATTTATTAGCTACCCGCCAGAGTCAAATAAAACCGGGATTTACCCAATGGTAACCCCGGTCTCCTGTTAAACACGTTAAACGGTGACAAACATCGGTAAAATCATCGGGTGTCGTTCAGTTTGTTCATACAAAAAAGACTGCAGATCTGAAGTGACCGCTTGACGGATCATAGCTTCGGTGGCATTTTTGTTCTTCAAGGTGCGCTTGATAGAACGAGTTAATAACCGACGACCTTTGCTGATCAATTCACCTGACTCACGCATGTATATAAAACCACGCGATAACAAGTCTGGACCAGCCAAAATAGCTTTCTTTCGCATATTGATAGTTGCTACCACGACGACTATCCCATCTCTGGAAAGGGCTCGTCTGTCACGTAAAACGACATTACCAATGTCACCAACCCCTGAGCCGTCAACATAAACATCGCTGGCATCGAAATGACCGGCAAACCGAGCAGAATCTTTCGTCAAAGCCAGCACATCACCGTTCTGTAAGATGAATGTGTTCTTCTTTGGAACATCACAACGCTCGGCTAATTCAGTGTGAATTTTTAGCATGCGATATTCACCGTGAACCGGAACAAAGAATTTTGGCTTCATTAAGCGCAGCATTAACTTTTGTTCTTCTTGCCCGCCGTGTCCTGAAGTATGAATATTATTAACTTTGCCATGAATGACAGTTGCACCAGCCTCTTCTAGTTCATTGATCACGTGGTTAACACTTAAAGTGTTGCCCGGAATAGGGGAACTGGAAAAGACCACGGTATCATTGGGTTGAATAGAAACTTGGCGGTGGGTGCCATTAGCGATGCGACTCAAAGCAGCCATTGGTTCACCTTGGGAACCGGTACATAAGATCATTATTTTATTAGCTGGTAAGCGGTTGATGGCACGTGCATCAACTAAAGCTTCATCAGGAATATCCAAATAACCCAATTCTCGTCCATTTTCGATAGCAGCTTCCATACTGCGTCCGAAGACCGCTATTTTTCTTCCTCGATTAACAGCCGCAGTTGCCGCTTGTTGAACCCGGGAGATATTTGACGCGAATGTTGCAAAAATCACACGTCCGTCGACTTTTTCAAAGATCCTGCGGATGGATTTGCCGACCCAGCGTTCTGACTTAGTAAAGTTAGGGATCTCAGCATTAGTGCTGTCAGACAGTAAACACAAAACTCCTTCTTCCCCTAACCTGGCCATCCTCTGTAAATTAGGCGGCTGGTTGGTAATAGGAGTCAGATCAAATTTATAATCACCAGTAACTACTATGGTCCCTGAAGGTGTTTTGACCGCCACACCTAAAGTATCAGGAATAGAGTGAGTGGTGCGGAAAAAAGAAACGCTGCTTTTCCTGAATTTTATCACAGTATCTTCTTTGAGTTCATGCAGTTCTGTAGTTCTGAGCAAACCATGTTCTTCTAACTTGCCTTTGATCAACGCTAAGGCCAAGGGCCCTGCATATATTGGCACGTTGATTTGTTTTAATAAATAAGGGATCCCGCCAATATGATCTTCATGACCATGGGTGATCACAAGGGCTTTTATTTTTTGTTTATTTGCCACTAAATATTGATAGTTTGGAATCACGTAGTCGACCCCTAAAAGTTCATCTTCAGGGAATTTGATCCCCGCATCGACCAAGATGATCTCGTCTTGGAATTGGATCCCATAGGTGTTTTTTCCAATTTCATCCAAGCCACCAACCGCGAAAACAGCTGTTTCATTATTCTTGACATTCAGCTTTTTCATTTATTAAACTCCGTTAATTGGTAATTTTCGCTTTGCCGTTCGTAATCCAGCGTAGCGTCATCGAGTTGTTCAATATATTCGATGTTGTATTCCGTTTGTTCCTCAACCAGAGAGCGAGCCTGAACCTCAGAGGAAGCATCTAAATATAAGCTTTTTGTTCTTTCTCGTCGTGGACTGACGTTTTTAGTAGGTTGATAATATACTTTAAAAATCATTTTTCATTCTCCTTTATTTACTTAATCTAACTGTTTTGCATTATGGCAACGCAAAAATAAAAATCCCGAACATGGTTGCTTAACCGATATTTAGTATTATTTTAGCATAGAAAGTTGTTCAAGTATAGAACCGCGCAATTGCACCGTTTGTTCATCAGCGGTTATTTCCCAGTTTGAATTAAATTTTTTTATGTGCTTTATAATGTTGGAGTATATGTCAATAACTTTTAGTCTGCAAAAAAGCAAGGGCCTCGATCGCAGTTCAATGAAAATAATGATCCTCAGTTAGTCATGGCGAGAATAAAGGCTGTTTATGGTAAAATAAGTTGTGATGATACTTCTTTGCTGTTTTATATATTGTTACGGAAAGGACGAGGTTTGGCGAATGAAGATCTTGATTTCTATATTATTCATATTAGTTGCAGTAGCAGCAGCTTTTATCGTTTGGCGGGTCGTCCGCCGGCACGTTTTAAGCGTTAAACAAAAAAATTATGAAAAAATCGTTAGTCAGGCTGTTAAAATAAACTTGAAAAAAATTAAAACAAAGAACTTTAATGGTTCGAAAATAAAAGTTAATGACTTGATAGGGACACCTGTGGCCTTAGTCTGGGGCATGAATGTGGTCGTTTATGGTTATGAGGTGCCAGTCAGTTTTTTGGAAAAGAGTGAAGTAATAGATATTAAGCAAAAATTAGCAGAGTTGCTGAATGGCTATGCTGATAAAAGTCATCAAAATGGTATACAGGGTCATTATCCCTTTGTAGTTTCGGACATGTGGTCAAGAGTGGGGAAGCTGTACATAGAGATCTCCTTTTTGATCAATGAAGCAACTGTGGAGTACTTGCATGATGTTAGAAAACTCGAAAACCTAGATTAAGGAAAAAGCTGGCGCGGTAAAAACCGCTGCCAGCTTTTTGAAAAAACTATGCATCCTATGAGCTTAATTTATTAGTAAAGCACCCTCAGGTGTGTTAAAACGATCCTCTTTATTGATATGGTCGTAAAACAAGACCCCGTTTAAATGATCAAATTCATGTTGAACTACGATTGCTGGATAATCTTTTAAGCGCTCGACATGCTTGTTTCCTTCTAAGTCATACCAACGCAGCTTGATCCGGTCGTGACGCCATACATAGCCTGGTACATCCTGGTCGACGGATAAACAACCTTCTCCTGTGCCTAAGGCTGCTCCCTGAACTGACTCGCTTAAAATCGTAGGATTGACTAGGATCTGCTTAAAAACAGGTTCGCTTTCCTCTTCATTATCATTGGGAACAAGCACGGCAGCCATTCTCTTTGGAACACCTACTTGAGGGGCAGCCAAACCAACTCCGGCCCGTAAGTGGTACTTTTGCGCCTTCTGTTCATCTTGACTCACTTCTAAATATTCCATCATTTTCTTGCCTATATGAATTTCCTCTTCAGAGAGTGGAAAAGACAGTTCCTTGGCTCTTTTGCGCAGGACAGGAGCGCCATCGCGAGTAATATCGTCCATTAAAATCACGTGTACAATGCCTCCAAATTAAAGTTTTATACTTTATTTTAGCATAAGTTAACCATTTCTTGTAAAAAATAATAATAAAGGAGTTTAGATCCTTTCAGAGGGATCAGCCCGTCTGCTTTCTTATTTTTGAAATTGTTACGTCTCAGAATATCATTAAACTTCCTGTTTGTTTCTTTTGCATGCGAATTTGTTGTATCGTGGCACAATGTAAATGCCTGAGATCTGCTCTCACGTTGGGTCAGAAACATGATTTAGATCAGCAACACCCACACAAGTAACAAACAATATTAACATCCCTAATTTTATGGTAAAATAATACGGATACATAATGTTCGGTGTTAAATTTTTGGGGGGGCTTGAACATGACTAAAAATATTTTGCTTTGTGGAAATGACTTGTTGATGGAAGCTATCATTCAGCATAACATTTTGCAAGACAAAGATATAAAATTCACCTGGTACCAACAAGAAGTGGAGTTTCCTGCGCTTGTCCAAGAAATTTTGTCTGCTGCCGTGATGGCTAAAAATTTTAGCTTAACAGCCACAAATACTCCTAAGTGGGAAGATATCGACCTTTTACTGATAGGCAAACCAATTTCTAGAATTGAAAAGGACCCTGAAGAAAATGCGGCTCTACGTGCAGAGATCCACTGGACTCAATTAATTATTAATCAAGCAATGGCAAATAATTTTTCTGGCAAGGTCTGTTTTTTAAGTGAACACAGTGAGGAGCAAGTGTTTTCTGCGCTTCATTTTTCTGGTCTTCCTGTAAGCTCTATCTTTGGGTTAGGAACCTTGCCAGTAACACTTTTGGCTGAAAATCTTTTGAGCAGCATATTAAAGATCGACGTTACTCAGGTCCATGTAGATGTTTTAGGTACAGCCCACCAGACTGTTCCTGCTTGGAGCAGGGGTTTGATAGCCGGAGCCCCATTACTATCACTGGTTGCCCAAGAAAATAGTCTGTTTAAACAAGATTATCTCACTGAGATCGATGATAAGCTGCAAAAAGTGACTGCTAAAAGTTTACTGCCGGCAGTATTGGGTAGTTTGGACCGTCTTTTTGACGCATTATTCTCTAGATTTGGGCTAGTCATGCCTCTGACGCATCAAATTAAGTTTGGTGACCAGACGATTGCCTTAAGTGAGCCGGTCTTATTGTCCAATCAAGGAGTTTCAAGTATGGTGGGGATAAAACTTTCTGAAAATGAAAAGCAACAGCTTGCGGCTATTAAAGGTGATGTTTTAGCTTCAATTCAAGGATTGACAGGTGGTAAATAGAAGTGGACTCACAAAATTATGAATACCCTTTGCTGCCTGATTGGTCAGTGACAGATGTTATTATAGCTGTGGATTTTTATCAGGCAGTTGAAAAACTTTATGGGGCCGGGATCAAGCGAGTTGATTTTTTACACAAATATCGACTTTTTAGCGAGCTAGAACCGGCAAAAATGATTCAAAAACAACTAGATAAACGTTTTAAGGAAGTTTCTGGACTAAGTATTTATCGAGGCGTGCAGTTTGTTTTTCAGAATGATCAGAAATTTATTAGTTATAAAAAATAGGTTTCAGGAAGGAAGATTTAATGAGTGAATGGAAAGAGATCCACGAAAAAGTTACGTCATGGTTTCGCGAAGCAAGGCCACAGATACTAGCAGGCAGAAAACAAGGGTTGAAAGTACAAAATAAGTCTTCCAGGTTGGACCTGGTAACGAATATTGACAAGGAGACGGAAAAATTTTACCGTGCACAAATTAAAAAGTTTTTTCCTGGTTCCAAAATACTCGGAGAGGAAGGCTCCAAAGATGATTTTGCACAAAGCAAAGGTATGTTTTGGGTACTTGACCCTATCGATGGAACTATGAATTTTGTCAAACAGGGCGCTCATTTTGCTAGCATGATCGCGATTTATCAGGACCACAAACCAGTTTTAGGCTATATTTATGATGTATTAGAAGACCATTTATACTGGGGCGGTCCTGAAATGGGCGTCTATTGTGATCAGACCAAATTAACTCCGCCCAAAAACCTTGATCTGAAGGAAGGATTAATAGGGGTCAATGGTCCAATGTTAATGTCAAATTACCGTAATTTACAAACCGCAGTCAAAGCAAGCTCAGGGCCAAGAATATACGGCAGTGCAGGGATCGAATTCATACACGTTCTGACTGGACAGTGTGTCGGGTATTTGTCGCACCTGCGTCCATGGGACTATGCTGCTGGAAGCATTTTGGCAACTGGTCTAGATTTAACTGTGAAAACGATTGACGGAAAGCCATTAGACGTGGTATCATCAGAAGATGTATTGGTAGCTACCAAAAATGCCTTTGGGCAAGTTTGTGAACTGTTGTCTGCCAAATGATAGCCGTTGACTGTGGCTTCATTGTCACAGTTTTTTTATGTCAGATTATGAAAACGATGCTATTATTTTCACAAAAATATGAAAATTAATGTTTTGCTCGTTAAGTTTTAATGAAACGAAAGGAAGAAGAAATTTGAAAACACGCGATGATATTCGTAATGTTGCCATTATTGCCCATGTCGATCATGGCAAAACTACGCTCGTGAATGAAATGCTCAAGCAATCTGATACTTTGGATGAACATACACAGATAGGCGATCGTGCGCTTGATTCTAACGCAATCGAAAAAGAAAGAGGGATCACGATCCTCTCTAAGAATACAGCGGTGCGTTACCATGATAAACAAATCAATATTTTAGATACGCCTGGACATGCTGACTTCGGTGGTGAAGTGGAGCGGATCATGAAGATGGTAGATGGTGTTGTTCTAGTCGTTGATGCCTTTGAAGGTACAATGCCGCAAACTCGTTTTGTTTTAAAGAAGGCCTTTGAACAACATTTGACTCCAATCGTGGTCATCAACAAAGTTGACCGCCCAGGGGCTCGCCCAGAAGAAGTTGTGGACGAAGTACTGGACCTTTTCATTGAATTAGGTGCTGATGAGGATCAGTTAGATTTTCCAGTCATCTATGCTTCTGCTATGAACGGTACCTCATCTATGGATCCAGATATCAACACGCAAAAACACACGATGGATCCAATTTTTGATACGATCATTGATACCATTCCTGCTCCGATCGATAATTCTGATGAACCCTTGCAGTTCCAAGTAGCG
This sequence comes from uncultured Ligilactobacillus sp., assembly GCA_934215475.1. GTDB lineage: Bacteria > Bacillota > Bacilli > Lactobacillales > Lactobacillaceae > Ligilactobacillus. The sequence goes on along the minus strand of CAKPZY010000001.1, from coordinate 37,245 downwards.
ATGCTGGATTATAATGAGTTTGTTGGGCGTGTGGGTATTGGCCGAGTTTTTCGCGGAACGATCAAAGTGGGCGATAACGTTACCGTGATGAAGCTAGACGGCAGCCAGAAGAATTTCCGAGTAACTAAGCTCTTTGGTTATTTTGGCCTCCAGCGCTTAGAAATCAATGAAGCTAGAGCAGGGGATCTAGTGGCTGTTTCTGGAATGGAAGATATCTTTGTGGGGGAAACTGTTTGCCCGGTAGATCATCCGGATGCTTTACCTATTTTACGGATCGACCCGCCAACACTGCAGATGAACTTTATCACTAACAATTCACCTTTCGTGGGGCGTGAAGGCAGCCAAGTTACTGCTCGTAAGCTTGAAGATCGGCTGAAACTGCAGTTGCACACTGATGTTTCTTTACGGGTTGAAGATACTGAGTCGCCAGATACTTGGGTCGTTTCAGGCCGTGGGGAACTGCATCTTTCGATTTTGATTGAGACTTTGCGTCGGGAAGGTTTTGAATTGGCGGTCTCTCGCCCAAGGGTTATTTTACGTAAATTTAATGATAAATTATGCGAACCATTTGAAAATGTTACTATTGATACGCCAGATGAATATTCTGGCTCTATCATTGACGCATTAGCCCAACGTAAAGGTGAAATGACTAACATGGAGACTGGCAATAACGGCCAGACTCGTTTGACATTTTCAACCCCGACTCGTGGCTTGATCGGTTTTGATTCGCAATTTCTTTCGATGACTCGCGGTTATGGGATCTTGAATCATACTTTCGCAGAATACAAACCCTTGATCAGAAACTGGGAACCTGGCCGCAGAAATGGTGCACTTGTTTCCATCAATCAAGGGGTGGCGACAACTTATGCTATTATGGGTGTTGAAGGCCGGGGTACGATTTTTGTTGACCCAGGGACAGAGGTTTATGAAGGCATGATCATTGGCGAGTCTTCGCGTGAACGTGACATTTCTGTGAATGTTACTAAGGGTAAAAACATGACTAACGTTCGTTCTTCTAATAAAGATCAAACTGCTTCGATCAAAAAGCCGACCCACCTGACACTTGAGGAGTCGTTAGAATTCTTGAACGAAGATGAACTTTTGGAAATTACACCTGAATCTATTCGCTTGCGTAAGCGGACTTTGAACACAAACGCACGTGAAAAAGAAGCCAAGAAGGCAAAAAAAGAAACTAAATAGTTTAACGACAAAAAGGTTGGATGCAAAAAATGCTTCCAGCCTTTTTGCAATATTTGTTTTTGGAAAGCATTAATTTTAACAGCCATTAGACTTCAGAAAAAATCAGCGTGATAATTATTCAGCGATGCCTTTAAATTTTAACTAAAAGTTGCATCGGACTGTAATGCTTACCGAATTTGCAATATAATAGAGAAATCAGGATAATGTAACATGAATTGGTTTAAATGAACGGTAATATGAAATTGTGCCGTTCCTCAACTTACGCCAATAAAATCTGCCTAAGCGGTGAAAGGAGAAGAGACATGAAGCAGACGGTAACTAAAAAGGAGGCCTTAGATGCCTTGCATGCCAGTGCAACGGGCATCAGACAATTGATCGGTCATCAGAAGTATGCTTTGTGCTTGACGGATTGCCCTGCATTCGATGAGGTTGCCGATACGAGGGTCTATGGGTTTTCGTGTCAGGTTCGTTTTGCAGTTTCATGCGGTCTATTGACTAATGAAGATGGAGAACGAATGGTAACTGATTTAGAAAATGATTTAGCTGCGATCAAACAAGAGACTATAAATCGTTCTGCTCAGTGAGTAATATACAAATGGGAAAAATTCGAGAAAAATTAAAATATTTTGATTATTATTTATTTATTCCATATATCACGTTGTGCGTGATCGGGATAGTCATGGTTTATTCAGCTAGTTCGATCAATCTTTCCTATGGCGGATCTCAGACAGATTCTTATCTATGGAGACAACTGATTTTTGTAGTCATTAGTGTGGTGGGACTGCTTGCGGTCTATCATTTGAATCCACATTGGTGGGCTGACGGGAAGTTTATCACTATTTCGTATTTTGCACTTCTTTTTTTACTGGGATTTGCACGTTTCTTTACGAATCCGATCAACGGTGCCCATGGATGGATCAATGTTGGGCCAGTGAGCCTTCAGCCATCGGAGTTTTGTAAATTATATCTGGTATTATTTATGGCACGTTTGATGACTTATCGGGAAAAAGGTTTGTTGAGCGGTGCTAGATATTCTTCCGCTGCAAAAATCAAGCCGTTTGTCTTAGCGTTGGTAATGCTATTTTTTATTTTATCTGCTCCTGACTTAGGTGGGTTTATGATAAATCTAATGATAGTTTTGGTTATCCTTACAGCCTCGACCAGCAGTGGCCGACTATCATATAAAAAAAGGCTTTTTGCTTGGGTCTCCGGTATGATAAGTATTATGGCGGCAATTCAGTTATTACGTTTGCATAATCCCTTAAGTGGGACTAATTATGCATATATGTATGGGCGTTTTCAGGCCTTCTTTGATCCATTTAGTGTTGCACAGTCTTCAGGTAAGCAATTGGTGAATTCCTATTATGCGATCAGTAATGGAGGCTTGTTAGGTCTTGGATTAGGAAACAGTATCCAAAAACGGGGATATTTGCCCGAGCCGTACACTGATTTTATTTTAGCAGTTATTGCTGAAGAATTGGGTTTGATAGGAGCTTGCATTATTTTGGCTATGTTGTGTGTTATTATTACGCGAATCTTTTTAGTCGGAATAAGATCTCAAAATACTTACAATACTCTTTTTTGTTATGGGATCGGGACCTTTATTTTAATTGAAACTGTTTTTAATGTCGGTGGAGTCTTGGGTTTGCTGCCAATCACCGGTGTTACCTTGCCATTTATTTCATATGGCGGTTCGAGTATGTTGGTGTTGTCCATTGCTGTTGGGATGGTCATGAATATTTCTGCTAATCAAAACCGGGGAGCAGAAATAGATATTCTTAAAAAATAATGTAAACATTTGAATGGATCATGATCAGGTGGTTTAGATTAATTAGTTGACTTATATTTAGAAGGTAGGCGGGAAATAATAATGAAGAAAGTTTTGATCGCAAATCGCGGAGAGATTGCTGTCAGGATCATCCGGGCATGTCATGAATTAAAGTTAAAGACAGTTGCCGTTTATGCAAAAGAAGATGAATACGGAGTCCATCGGTTCAAAGCTGATGAAGCATATTTAATAGGTCAAGGTAAAAAGCCGATCGAAGCATATCTTGACATTGCCGATATTATTCGGGTCGCAAAAATGACGGGTGCAGACGCAGTCCATCCAGGTTATGGATTTTTGGCAGAGAACGAAGAATTTGCTCGTGAGTGTCAGGAAGCCGGTTTGATTTTTATTGGGCCGACAGTTGAACAGCTGCATATTTTTGGTGATAAAGTCGCTGCCAAGCACATTGCTGCCAATGTTGGCTTACATACTATCCCCGGGACAGGTAAGCCTGTTTCTTCCTTTGAAGAAGTGCAGTCTTTTGGCAAAAAGTTCGGCTATCCAATAATGTTGAAGGCAGCCTTGGGCGGTGGCGGTCGCGGAATGAGGATCGTCAACAGTGAAAAAGAATTGGCATCGAATTATGATCGCGCTAAAAGTGAAGCAAAGCAATCTTTTGGCAATGCCGATCTTTATATTGAAAAATATTTAGCCCACCCCAAACATATTGAAGTTCAAATATTAGGAGACCAGCACGGGCATGTTATGCACTTGTTTGAAAGAGACTGTTCTGTTCAAAGAAGGCACCAAAAGGTCATTGAATTTGCACCTGCTATTACTTTAGACGAGCGGCGAAGAAATGAGATCTGTGATGCGGCAGTACGACTGATGGCTAGTGTAAATTATCAAAATGCTGGGACCGTTGAGTTTTTAGTTACTGCTTCGGACATGTATTTCATCGAGGTCAACCCTCGTGTCCAAGTCGAACACACGGTAACGGAAATGATTACGGATATCGATATCGTTCAATCGCAAATCAAGATCGCGGACGGTCAAGATCTATATGCCGACATGGGATTGCCAAGCCAAAGTGAGCTTACGATGCATGGTTCGGCAATTCAATGCCGTATTACGACTGAAGATCCCGAAAATAACTTTCTCCCAGATACGGGTAAGATCGAGACATACCGGTCACCCGGGGGCTTTGGCGTTCGACTAGATGGCGGGACTGCGTACACAGGAGCCACGATCACTCCATTTTTTGATTCCCTTTTGGTCAAGGCCTGTGTTCAAGCCAGGACATTTCCTGATGCTGTCAAAAAAATGATCCGGGTCTTGCATGAATTCCAAATTCGCGGTGTCAAAACTAACATCGGTTTTATGCTGAAGGTTTTGAATCACCCGACATTTCAAAAGGGACTGGCACACACAACTTTTATTGATGATACTAAAGAACTATTTGTGCCGGCTAAAAAACCAAATACCAGCAATATGCTCCTAAAATATGTCAGTGATGTGACTATTAATGGTTTCCCAGGCATGAGCCGGCACAAAAAAATATATTATCCGGCCCCTCAATTGACCCAGAAGCAATTTCAAGGAGAGTACCATAAGAATGCAAAGTCAGTCTTACAAAAACAAGGCGCAGACTCCATGGTCGAATGGGTCAAAAAGCAGCCTAAATTATTGCTGACAGATACCACAATGCGTGATGCTCATCAAAGTTTATTTGCTACCAGGATGCGGACCAAGGACATGAAGCCCGTAATTGATGTTTTTGACCATGCTTTTCCGGATGTATTTTCTGCGGAAGTCTGGGGTGGCGCAACATTTGATGTTGCTTATCGTTTCTTGCACGAGGATCCGTGGGAACGGCTTGGCATCTTGAACAAAAAAATGCCGCATACCCTTTTACAGATGTTGTTTCGCGGTTCAAATGCAGTCGGGTACAAGAATTATCCAGATAATGTCTTACGTGAATTTATTAAAGAAAGTGCATCCCAAGGAGTCGATGTCTTTAGGATATTTGACAGTTTAAACTGGGTGGCACAGATGGAAAAAAGTATCCAGTATGTTCGTGATACCGGTAAAATTGCTGAGGGGACAATGTGTTACACTGGAGATCTCTTAAATCCTAACGAACACAAGTATGATTTGAACTATTTTGTAGGTTTGGCCAAGGATCTGGTATCTGCAGGTGCACAGATCATCGCTATTAAAGATATGGCTGGTTTATTAAAACCCAAGGCTGCTTATGAATTGATCAGTGCTTTAAAAGATGCGATCGACGTGCCTATTCACTTGCACACGCATGATACAACAGGAAATGGGGTAGCAACATACATTGAAGCCGCTAGAGCCGGTGTAGATATCGCAGATGTTGCCAGCAGCGCTTTGTCAGGAACTACGAGTCAGCCGTCTATGACCAGCTTATATTACGGCTTGGCTGGTGACAAACGTCAGCCCCAATTAGATGTAACTGCTGCGGAAGCTATAGATCGCTATTGGGCAGGAGTTAAACCATATTATCATGAGTTTATGACTAATTCAGGAGCTGTTCAGACGGATATTTATCAAACAGGTATGCCAGGTGGCCAGTATTCTAACTTGCAGCAGCAGGCAAAAGCAGTAGGTATCAAGGATTTTGAAGATGTTAAACGTATGTATCGCCAAGTCAATCAGCTTTTAGGCAATATTATCAAAGTGACTCCAAGTTCTAAGGTTGTCGGTGATCTTTCATTATTTATGCTGCAAAACAATTTGGATGCTTCGAATATTATTGAACGGGGCAAGGGGTTGGATTTTCCTCAATCAGTTGTTAATTTCTTTGCTGGAGACCTCGGTCAGCCGGTCGGCGGTTTTCCACCTGAGCTGCAAAAAGTAGTCCTAAAGGGTAAAAAGCCCTTGACCGTTCGCCCTGGAAGCTTAGCACAACCGGTAGATTTTGCACAGATCAAAAAGGAACTTGCAGGTATTATCAAACGTCAACCAACCAAAGAAGAAGTTTTAAGTTATATTTTATATCCTGATGTGTTTATGGAGTATGATGAAACTGCTAAGCGATATGGAGCGGTTGATCATTTGGATACAGGGACTTTCTATCAAGGAATGCGTTCAGGTGAAACTACTCAGATCGATTTTGGCCATGGCAAAAGTATTATAGTTAAATTAGATTCGATATCTTTGCCCGATGATGAGGGAAAGCGGACTTTATTTTACTCCGTAAATGGTGAAACTGCCCGGATCATCACGCAAGATCAAGGACATGTTAAAACTAGTGATACAGTGCCTAAGGCAGAGCCAACCAATCAAGAGCACATTGGGGCCACTTTGAGTGGTTCGGTGTTAGAAGTCTTGGTTCACAACGGGCAGAAAGTCAATAAAGGTGACGAATTGGTGGTAACTGAAGCAATGAAAATGGAAACTACTATCAAGGCTCCATTTGATGGAACTGTTAAACATATTTACGTTAAAAAAGGAGAATTGCTGGAAACAGGAGATCTGTTGCTCGAGGTCAGTCCAGAACAAAAACAACATGATATGCAGTTACCTCAGATGTAAATACAGTACCGAACTTCAATAATAGGGGGTGTGTGAATGCCGTTTAACATCAAACAACGCAAGAGTCTGATTATTTACCTGTATCATCTAAAACAAAGTAAAAGCTTACGTAAGTATGGCACGATCCAATATGTTTCCCGTAAGATGAAGTATGTTGTTTTATACCTTGATGAAGATAGGATAAGGGAAACGGTGGATAAAATTTCAAAGTTGAAATTTGTTAAGTCTGTGGTTGAGTCACCACGATCAGATATTAAAAAAGACTTTCAAAGCGGTTCTGTTTTCCAATTGACAGAAGAGGACAAAGACAAAAACAAAAACATATAATATTACGGAGACGATTATGAGGGTAGTTGCAGGAAATTATAAAGGTAGAAGGCTTAAAGCCGTAAATGGTCTGAAGACTAGGCCAACTACGGATAAAGTCAAAGAATCTATGTTTAATATTATTGGTCCTTATTTCGATGGAGGTCGTGTTTTAGATGTTTTTGCGGGGAGTGGTGCTTTAGCAATCGAAGCTGTTTCGCGGGGGGCTGGGCATGCAGTTTTGATCGACCGGTCTTTTCAAGCTATTAAGACGATCCAGCAAAACATTTCAATTACTAAAGAAGAGCAGCGTTTTACCGTAATTAAAGGGAATTCTTTCAGAGTGTTAAGAATGCTTGCTCAAAGTGATGATCAACAGTTTGATCTTGTTTTTTTTGACCCTCCTTACCGTCAGCAGAAAATTATTGAGATGATCCATTCACTGCTCGATTTAAATTTACTTGCCAAAAAGGCAGAAGTTATTTGTGAAACCGACCAAAATGCTCATTTACCCACTAATTTAACTGGTTTTGAATTAAAGAAACAAATAGATTATGGGATCACAGAATTAACTTATTACAAATATGTTGGTGGTGAAAAGTAAAATGAATGCAGTTTTTCCAGGTAGTTTTGACCCCGTAACTAATGGACACTTGGATTTGATCAGGCGTGCTTCCAGAGCCTATGATAAAATTATCATTGCTGTGATGACCAATACCTCTAAAAAACCATTATTTCCGGTAGGAGAAAAGGTTAAATTTATTAATGAAAATATTGCTGACATTGCTAATGCTGAGGTAGTAGCAGTCGAAGCGGATCTCACGGTCAATGTCATGCATCGCTTGAATGCTTCGGTTCTTGTGCGGGGTATACGTGATGTTAAAGATTTTGAGTATGAACGTAAGATAGCCGCGATAAACAATAAGTTGGATCCTGCAATCGAAACTGTTTTATTATTTGCTAAGCCGGAATATGCTTTTCTTTCGTCCAGTATGATCAAAGAAGTAGCCCAATTTAACGGAGATATCAGTGGGATGGTCCCAACTAACGTCGCAATGGCATTGAAGAAAAAGTGGGAGAAATGAAGAAAAAGTACAAGTTTAAGCTTTGGCATGTTGCACTTGCTGCCTTGTTTCTTGCTGTTCTGTTCTTGCCGCTGCCCGTTTATATTGAGTCGCCGGGCGCAGCCAAAGACGTTGCTAATTTTGTTAGAGTTGAGCACAAAAAAGACACTCGACCAGGGAGTTTCATGCTTGTCTACGTTAAAGAGGCCAAAGCAACTCCTTTGACATGGTTAGTGAGCTTCACTGATAAACATGCTGTTCGGGTGCCAGCAAAAGAAGAGGTTGGAAACTACAACGACAGGGAAATGGAACGGATCCAACAATATTATATGAATGCATCGGTGGCTGAGGCTAAATATCGTGCCTTGAAATTGACAAATTTACCTGTCAAACGCCATTATATTGGGTTATACGTAATGTCTGTCCTCAAAAATTCTCATTTTTCTCATAAATTGCAAATTGGTGATGTTGTCACTAAGATCAATGGGAAACATTATGGTAATTCCGGAATGTATATCAACGTGCTAAAAAAAATGTCGCCAAACCAACTGGTTAAGATCGAATTTTTGCGGGATAAAGCCAAAAGAAGCGCTGTAGGCCGACTCATCAAGCTGCCGGGGATCAACAGAAATGGGTTAGGTATTACATTGACCGACCGAGTTAAAACCACCAGTAATGTTAACATCGCAACTGATATGCAGGGGATCGGTGGTCCTTCAGCTGGCCTAATGCTGACACTGCAGATGTACAGCCAGCTCAGTCATGTAAACCTGCTGCAACACAGGAAAATCGCCGGGACAGGGACGATGGAGACAAACGGAAGTATCGGTCAAATCGGGGGTGTGCAGCAAAAAGTCGTTGCAGCTGATCGTGCTGGTGCACAGATCTTTTTTGCCCCTGATGATCCGAAAATTGGCAGAGACAATAATTATACTCAAGCTGTAAAGACTGGCAAAGAGCTGCATTCAAATCTTAAGGTCATACCTGCTAGAAATATTTCTCAAGTCCTTTCTTATTTAAAAAATAATTGATCAAAAAGAGAAATTCAGATGGAAATTTCTCTTTTTTGCGTATTTATAAACAATGAAAGGAGAATATTTATGGAAAGGATACAAGAGTTGTGGGGAGAACATAAAGTCACAATTGCTGTTGTCATTGTATGTTTAGCAGTTGTGATCACAATGATGATGGCTAAGATCAACGCGCAAACCACCATTTTTGACAACCAAGGATCAACTAGTCAGAAAGAATTGGAAAGTCAAAGCAGCATTAGCAGTCCGGTATCTGTCGAATCTAGTACCGTTACTCCTCCAAGCACTGCTGGAACAGACAAAAATGATCACCAAAAAATACAAGTCGACGTTAAAGGTGCGGTGATCCATCCAGGCGTGATCAAGATCCGAGCAGATCAAAGAGTAGATGCTGTATTAAAGCAAGCTGGAGGTACCACTAAAAATGCCGATTTGGACCAAGTCAACCTTGCTCATAAACTGGTCGACCAAATGCTGATTTATATACCAGTTAAGGGAGAAAAAACTACGTTAAAAAGCCCTGTCTTGATCACGCAAAGTAATGCTGATGATAATCTTACAGACTCTGATCTTGCCAGTAATGAAATTAACACAGAAACAGACAGCAGCGAGCAAGGGGTGAAAATTAATTTGAATACTGCTACCAAAGAGCAGTTGACGCAGTTAAATGGTATTGGAGATAAAAAGGCTGACCAAATTATAGCCTATAGGCAGCAAAACGGTAATTTTAAAAGCATTGAAGATCTAAAAAGCGTTTCGGGCATCGGGGATAAAACATACGCTGCTTTGGCAGATCAAATTACTGTGTAAATACGGCTAAAGGTAGATCTCCGGTAGTGAATTTTAAACAAAAATTTTGTTATGCTATACTTGTTTCAATACTAATTGGGAGTGGTTCAATATGCGAAAAGAAAGGATCCCATGGGATCAATATTTTATGGCCCAGGCTGTTCTATTATCAACCCGCAGTACTTGTACACGCCTTTCTGTCGGTGCAATTTTGGTGCGCGATAAAAGGATAATTGCTGGAGGATATAATGGTTCTGTTTCAGGGGACATTCATTGTATAGATGAAGGATGTTATTTAGTTGATGGTCATTGCGTAAGAACGATCCACGCTGAAATGAATGCTGTTTTGCAATGCGCAAAATTTGGAGTTGCCAGTGATGGAGCAGAGATCTACGTCACAGATTTTCCTTGTTTGCAGTGTACAAAAATGTTGCTACAAGCGGGAGTTCATAAAATATATTATTTACGCAACTATCATAATGATCCATACGCAATTTGTTTATTGGAGAGAAAACATATTGCTACTCAGCATGTTGAAATTGATCCGAAATATTTGAATGATATTTTTACAGATGAACATTTCAATAACCAGGAGCAACAATAACGCGCAAGTTTTATCTTTTCTTTTACAGTCTTGCTGCATTATTTTTAACGCTGGCCATTTTTGCGCATTCATTATTATGGTTCTTGATTTGGCTTTTGTTGCAGGTCAGGATCTGGAAAACTGATAGACAGCTGCTGTTTGCCTCTAATATCTGCTTTTGTGTTTGCTGGGGAATTTTTTTATTTTTGTGGCAACAAAGAATGCAAAATGACACATATTATAACCCAATTAACGTGTCTGATATTCATATTTCTTTGCAACCGGACGAGTATTTGATCAATGGTGATCTACTCAAGGTCTCTGGGTACTGGAATGAGAAGCATCAACCAATCTTGGTTTACTATCATTTTAAGACTGAAGAAGAAAAAAATTATTTTAATAACATAGAAATTCCTCTCACGCTTAAAGTTAGCGGTAAAGTATCCTCAATTCCTGGACCAACCAACGAAAATGAGTTTGATTTTCGCCAGTATATGTTAGGAAAAGGCGTCAGCAATGAAATTCAGGTAGAGAAGTGCGACTATAGTAGCTCTTTACATAGAATGAATCGGCTTGAACAATTCAATGCTTTTTTCCACACGTTACGGAAGAAGATGGTTGATCGTCTGGAAAAGATGCCCCAGCCTCTCGGTTGGTTTATCCAAGTCCTTCTTTTAGGATATCAGAGTCAGAATTTTCAAGACACGATGGATCAAATCAATAAGCTGGGATTGCTGTATCTTTTCACTCTCTCAGGCATGCATGTTTTTTATTTAGTCAGTGTTATTAGATACCTAATGAGAAAAGCACGCATTACTAGGGAAACAACGAACATTCTCCTACTGATCATTTTGCCTGTTTATGGGATCATTGGTGGAGGCTCATTGGGGCTGGTCCGTTCTATCTTGATGTCATGGCTTCATATTTTTAGTGTTTCTTTTAGCCCTTGGAAGTTGAGTGGAATTGAATGTTGGTCACTTGTTTTGCTAGTTAATCTGTATCTTCGACCGGCAGCTGTATTTTCTTTGGCTGCACAACTCAGTTATTTACTGACGTTGATCCTTTTACTGGACCGTAAGAATAATCAATTTCTAGTTGGCCTTAAAATGGGCGGGTATAGTATTCCGGTAATTTTGTGGCACACATTTACTTGGAACATCTGGACAATACCATTGTCGATCTTTATTGGCCCTATCTTTGATTGGATCATTTTTCCGGTAGTGCTGGGAGGAGCAATTTGTCCACCACTGGAAATGTTCTGCAATAAAATTTTGCTGATTTTACAAGGGTCTCTGGGTTGGGGTGCAGGTTTGCCAGGAACGATTACATTCGGCAAACCACCGTTGTTTTTTGTTTTGTTCTGGTTGGCATTAATGTTGATTTATGAGGTCACAAAATTTCCGAGAAAATTAACTGCCGTCCTTGGAATATCTTACTTGGCTGTATTTAGTGGGCTCCATTTTCCATTGACTAGTGAAGTCACTTATTTTGATATCGGACAGGGAGATTGTTCCTTGATCAGGACCCGCTTTGATCGGCAGATAATTTTGATCGATACTGGCGGTAAGCTTTCCTTTGCTTCTCAAAAATGGCAGGTTAAAAATAGCCGAACTAGTGGTGAAACTGTCGTCGTAAACTATTTACATAGTAAAGGTATCGATCATATTGACCAAATGTATTTGACACATCAAGATACCGATCATGTCGGAAATTTTCCGAGTATCAGCAGGGGTATTTCTGTTAAACAAATAATTGTCCCAGCTGGAATGGAAGAGCTGACGAGCTTTAGGCAACGCTTAAGACTTTCAGGTCTGACCATGAAAAATGTATTACCAGTAACCGACAGAATAAAAGCAGGTAATGATCACATCTTGCAAGTTTTGCATCCTTTTAGCAGTGGGGCAGGGAAAAACGAAGATTCTTTAGTCTTGTTATATCACTTTTATAGTTTGGCTGTCCTTTTTACTGGAGATTTGGATCAACCAAATGAATTGAAGGTCATGCAAAAATATCCTGCGATACACGCTGATATTATGAAAACTGGTCATCATGGGAGTAAGACAGCAAGTGCTCCAAAGTTTATTGAGCATCTGCAGCCAAAACTAGCCATTATTTCAGCAGGAAAAAATAATCGCTACGGCCATCCTAATCAAGAAACAATGATTACTCTAAAAAAGTTTCACGTTCCTTATCTTTTGACCGCCCGTGATGGTATGATAAAAGTTATCCGTTACCCAGCTAATCAGGTCAAAATCACAAAATTTGTTTATTAATAAGAAATATAATAAAGAAGGTTTATCATGCGAGTTGAGCAAGCCATTAAAAACATTTCGAAGGGAAATATTTCCCCAGTTTACGTTGCCTTAGGGTCTGAGTCTTATTTGCAAGACAAGTTTAAAAATTTCTTGTCGAATTTGGTCCCACCAGAGCAAAGAGAGTTTAACGTGGGGCGTTATGACATGGAATCAGTTAATTTATCTGTTGCCCTAAATGATGCAATGTCTTTGCCTTTTTTCGGAGATCATCGTCTTGTGTTTATTGAACGGCCTTATTTTTTAACTGCAATTAGACCGAAGAATTCTTTAGAACATGATCTAGATGGACTTGTGAAATATTTGAAGAATCCAGAAACTGCCACGATCTTGGTGTTTTTGGCTCCGTATCCGAAGTTAGACGAACGGAAAAAAATAACCAAGCAGTTAAAGCGGATAGCAGAAATTATTGATTGTAAGCCACCAAAGGAAAATGAAGTCCGGAGCACACTTTTAAAAGAATTACAAAAGAAAAATTGGCAGATCGAGCCAGGCGCCGTGGATCTTTTATTAGAGAGGACAGGTGCAAAGCTAACCGCTATAATGAATGAGCTGCCTAAACTGCTGCTTTCAACTGCTGATACTAAAATGATTCGCAAGGAAGAAATAGTTAGGTTAGTAGCGCGTTCTTTCGAACAAAATGTCTTTGATTTAGTTGACTTAGTTTTGGGCAGAAAAGTAAACAAAGCCCTGGTCATGTATCGAGAATTACTCTTGCAAAGAGAGGAGCCGCTTAAGATCAATGCAATTTTAGAAGGTCAATTTAGACTGATGTTACAAGTAATGATTTTACGTGAACATGGGTATGATCAAGGGACTATTGCAAAACAGCTTAAAGCACACCCATACCGCGTTAAATTGGCTCTTCGTAAGGATCGGTCTTTCAAACGAGATGATTTGAAAAATGCTTTTTTAGGATTGATTCATGTCGAAGAAAAAATGAAGTCAACTTCGATTGCTCCAGAATTACTTTTTCAACTTTTTTTATTAAATTTTAATCAGCATCGGGCGGCGTAGGTTAAACAAGAGGAAAAAATCAGGAAGGTGAAAAAAACCCATCGCTTTTTGGCGATGGGGTTTTGAAGATTATTTAGCTAAACGAGCGGCCATCCGAGATTTGTCCCGAGCGGCTTTATTAGCTTTGATCAAGCCTTTTGAGTAGGCCTTGTCAATTGCAGAAACTGCTTGGTTGAATAATGTTTGAGCATTATCAGCTCCAGCGGTTTTAGCACTTTCAAACTTTTTAATTGCACTGCGCATTTGGCTTAATTGAGCAGAATTATGTGCATTTGCATTTTCGTTTGTTTTAACACGTTTAATTGCGGATTTAATAATTGGCATTGATGTCACCTCCACTTTGTGTGATTCCAGTAACGGTAATCATTTAATTTCAACATCAACAATTATACAAGAGCATGACTCACAATGCAATAAAAATTGTTATTGTTAGAAAATAGTCTTGACTTGCGGACATTTTTCGTATATGTAAAAAATTGTTCTGATCATAACTAGTTATTGTCTAATGTTAGAGCTTTATGCCAGGTGTAAAAAGTTATTTTTGACACTATAAAGTAACAAAGGATATTTTGTTCGGGAGCGTTGTCAAAAAATGAATATATGCCTGAAAAATAAATTAACTTGCATTTTGTCTCGATATTTAGTAGATTAATAGAGGTGCTAAAGGTACCAGCCTTTGACTGAGTATACTCGGAACTCACCGCCGGTTTACACGGTTCAAGGTGTAAAAAATTTGGAAGGGTGGGAATCACCAATGGCAATTTCTAAGGAAAAGAAAAACGAAGTAATGCAGAAGTACGCTCGCCACGATGGCGATACAGGTTCTGCTGAAGTTCAAATCGCAGTTTTGACTGCTGATATCAATGAATTGAACGAACATATCAGCACTCACAAGAAGGATTATGCTTCTCAACGTGGTTTGCTTAAGAAGATCGGACATCGTCGTAATTTATTGGCATACTTGCGCAGTGAAGATATTCACCGTTACCGTGATTTGATTCAAAGCCTTGGCTTACGTCGTTAATAATAAGAAAGTCGAAAATCGTTTAGGCGGTTTTCGATTTTTTTTATCTTTTGCAGGATGACTTTCTAGTCAAATTTATTGTTACTAATAATTTATCTAACCAGGAGAGTGCAAAAGCGGTTTCAAAAATTGTATAATATAAATAATTTAAAGTTATTCAAAAATTTTACGGTTAAGTAATTATATGGAGGTACTAGACTATGGTCAAGAGTACATATACGATCAAGTTTGCCGGACATGATTTGACGGTTGAAAATGGTGAGGTCGCAAAACAAGCGGATGGTGCTGTTTTGGTCCGGTATGGAGCAACGACTGTTTTGTCAGCCGTCGTCAGTAAACCGGCCACCAATGCCGGTTTTTTCCCGCTGACTATCAATTATGAGGAAAAAAAGTATGCGAGCGGTAAAATGCCTGGTGGTTTTATTAAGCGAGAGGGTAAACCAAGCGACGGAGCAACTTTAACTGCCAGAATGATCGACCGGCCAATTAGGCCCCTTTTTCCAGACGGGTTTAAAGATGAAGTTCAAATCACCAATACCGTACTAAGTACTGAGCCAGATTGTTCTCCTGCCCTTGCGGCTATGTTAGGCAGTTCGCTTTGCTTATGCATTTCTCAAATTCCGTTTGAGGGACCGGTGGCTGGTGTCGAGGTCGGCCGGATCGCAGGAAATTTAGTGATCGGCCCAACACAGGAACAATTGGCAGGATCTGACATGGACATTACCGTTGCTGGGACAGCTGCCAATATCAACATGGTCGAAGCCGGGTGCCAGCAAGTTTCTGAAGAAGATGTTTTGGATGCCTTAGAGTTTGGAGAAAAAGAGGTTCAAAGACTATGTGAGTTTCAACAAAAAATCGTTGCTGATATCGGCCTTCCAAAAATGGAATTTTCAGTTGAACACCCTGATGACGATCTAATTGCAGAAATCACTGCCCAAGTTGCCGATAGTTTACGCTCAGCTATTTTGACAGACGATAAGCAAGAGCGTGATCAAAATGTAACCGCAGTCAAGGACATGATATTAGATCATTATGCCGCTTTATCTGAAGGTAATTCAAGTGTGGATGACATTGATCTGGATGAAGTATCCGAAATATTGGATGATTTGGAGAGAAAAATCGTCCGTAAATTGATAACTGTAGACAAGGTTCGCCCTGACCATCGTCAGTGCGATCAGATCCGTTCGTTGGATGCTAAAGTTGACTACATTCCAAGAGTCCATGGTTCTGGTTTGTTCACCCGCGGTCAAACGCAAGTTTTATCGACCCTAACTTTAGCACCTCTGTCTGAAGGTCAAACGATCGATGATTTAGGCGAAGAAAAAATCAAAAACTTTATTCATCAGTACAATTTTCCCCAATTTTCAGTGGGTGAGACTGGACGGATGCGAGCACCAGGTCGGCGAGAGATCGGTCATGGGGCACTAGGAGAACGGGCCCTCAAACCGGTGATTCCTTCGACCGATGATTTCCCATATACTATTAGATTGGTTGCTGATGTTTTGGAATCAAATGGATCATCTTCTCAAGCCAGTATTTGTGCTGGGACCCTTGCTTTGATGGCTGCTGGTGTTCCAATAAAGGCGCCTGTGGCAGGAATTGCAATGGGTCTGGTCAAGGATGGTTCAAATTATACTATTTTGACTGATATTCAAGGAATAGAGGATCATCTAGGAGATATGGACTTTAAAGTTGCAGGGACAAAAACCGGTATTACGGCTTTGCAAATGGATATTAAAGTAGACGGTGTAGATCGTGAAATTTTGGGAGTAGCTTTACAGCAAGCACGGAAGGCCAGATTGCAGATCTTAGGAGTAATTGAAAAAACTATTGCTGCTCCGCGCAAGCACCTATCTCCATATGCTCCAAAGGTTACAACGATGCAAATCGATCAAGATCAAATAAAGGTTGTGATCGGTAAGGGTGGAGAAACGATAAATAAAATTATCGCTGAAACTGGAGTCAAAATCGATATCGACGAGGACGGGACAGTTCGTATCATGTCGAGTGAACAAAATGAGATCGATCGGACAAAGAATATTATTAGAATGTTGACCAAGAAAGTTAAAGTGGGAGAAGTTTATGATGCAACTGTGGTTCGAGTCGAAAAATTCGGCGCTTTCGTTGAGCTTTTCCATGGTAAAGAAGCATTAGTACACATCTCTCAGTTACAAGACCATCGAGTAAATGAAGTAGCGGACGTCGTCACGGTTGGAGATAAAATGAAAGTCAAAGTCACTGACGTAGACCTGCACGATCGCATCAAGGCTTCTCACAAAGCTTTACTAGAACATACAGGATCACATTCAAGGGCTGCATTAGGCAGCAGAAACAAGGAAGCCCATACCTCCCGGGCAGTTGCAATGGAACATAGCCATCCACAGAAAAACCCGCAATTTGTAATCAAACAAAAAGATTAAAAATAAGACCCAATACCGTTTTAAAGGCTCTTTTTGGTTTTTCGGCTAAATTTGTGCCATAAGTATGCTATAATATAGTTTTAAAAAGGATGAAGAGGGGAATAGTTGTGAGTGGATATAATGTTGCTGTTGTCGGAGCCACGGGAGCTGTTGGAGGTCGAATGATTCAGATGTTGGAGCAGACCAGCCTGCCTATCTCAAGTGTGAAACTATTAGCTTCCAAAAGGTCTGCAGGTAAACACCTGCAGTTTAAGGGCAAAGATCTGGTGGTTCAAGAGACGATCCCTTCTTCATTTGAGGGTGTTGATCTCGCTTTGTTCTCCGCCGGCGGGAGTGTTTCCAAGAAATTTGCTCCTGAAGCAGTTAAGCGTGGAGCAGTGGTTGTTGATAATACCAGTGCCTTTCGGATGGACCCTGATGTTCCTTTGGTTGTACCTGAAGTCAATAAAGCTGCTTTAGCCAACCATCACGGCCTGATAGCCAATCCTAATTGTTCGACGATTCAAATGGTGGTAGCTTTAGAACCGTTGAAACAGAAATTTGGTTTGAAAAAAGTTATTGTTACCACAATGCAGGCTGTTTCAGGCGCAGGAAACCTTGCACTGCAAGAATTGCACGATGAAACTGATGCAATTTTGCACGGAAAAGAATATACACCGCATGTCTTACCGGTGAGCGGTGATAAAAAGCATTTCCAAATTGCGTTTAATCCATTAGCTCAGATCGATGTTTTTGAAGATAATGGGTACACTCATGAAGAATGGAAAATGATCCACGAAACTAAAAAAATCATGGAAGATGAAAGTATTCAGGTTACCGCAACTTGTGTTCGTGTACCAGTACCAGTGGCACACTCTGAATCCGTGTGGTTTGAGTTAGAACAACAAGGTGCCACAGTTTCGACACTTCAAGACCTTTTAGCTCAGGCACCCGGTGTTGTTTTACAAGACGATCCAGCTCATCAAATTTTCCCGCAAGCTGCCAACGCGGCGGGCAAAAAAGATACTTTTGTTGGACGTATTCGAGCTGATGAAGAACAAGCCAATGCTTTTCATTTGTATTGTGTGTCAGATAATTTGTTGAAGGGCGCTGCCTGGAATTCTGTCCAAATCGCGGAATGCTTAGATGAAATGAATCTTTTGCGGGTCCCGCATAATTAAAGGGGGCAAAAGTAAATGAAAAGTTTACAAGAAGCGCAGATAATTACAGCAATGGTGACTCCATTTAATAATAATGATGAAATTGAGCACCAACAACTAAAAAATTTATTAGAACATTTATTGAAAAATGGAACTCAGGGAATTTTGATAAACGGGACTACTGGGGAGGGACCCAACCTCAGTAATGCTGAAAAATTGACAATGATCGAACAAACGGTCAAAATTATTGACGATAGGGTTCCAATCATAGCGGGTGCTGGTTCAAACAGCACCGCTGGCACGGTCGCATACGTGAATGAACTGGCCAATGTCCGGGGCTTGTCGGCTATACTGGTAGTTGTTCCCTATTATAATAAACCCAACCAGGCTGGCATGATTGCGCATTTTACTAAGGTGGCTGATGCAAGCAGTTTACCGGTGATCATTTATAATATCCCAGGACGAACGGGCGTCACGATGGAAGTTAACACAGTATTGAAACTAGCTGCGCATCCTAACATCATCGGGATCAAGAATTGTACAGGTGCCTCCGATCTCGCGCAGTTGATAGAAAATGCACCTGCCGACTTTTTGGTTTATTCGGGTGAAGATGAGGATGCCTTAGCAGTTAAAACTCTTGGCGGTGCTGGTGTTATTTCGGTAGCTAGTCATTTGTTTGGTAATGAAATAAGTCAAATGTATCGTGATGTTGATCAGGGTGATATCAGTGCTGCAGGCAAAATCATGCGGAAGTTGACGCCAAAAATTCAGGCTTTATTCAGCCTGCCTTCACCGGCACCTGTTAAAGCAGGTCTGAATAATGCCGGGGTTTTTGTAGGTGCTCCGCGTTTGCCGATTTTGCCCTTAACAGATGGACAGCAACATGATTTAATGAAAATTTTGAAAAGTAATTAAGTGAGGTGAAAAAATGAGTGAAATAAAAATCTCAGCTCTTGGCGGTGTGAGAGAAAACGGAAAAAATATGTACATTGTTGAAGTTAGAGATGAAATATTTATTCTCGATTGTGGGTTGAAATATCCTGAAAATGAATTGCTGGGGATCGACACTGTGATCCCTGATTTTGAATATCTGCGTCAAAATGCAGACCGGATCGTCGGTGTGTTCTTAACTCATGGCCATGCTGATGCGATTGGGGCATTGCCATATTTTGTGAGTGAGTTTAATGTTCCCGTGTTTGGTTCTGAGCTCACGATTGCTTTAGCAAGAATTGCGTGTGAAAGTGAAGATAATGCAAAAAAATTTGATGATTTTCATGTTATCAACAATAAGACTGAGATAGATTTTGAAAATGCAACAATTTCGTTTTTCAGTACGACCCATTCTGTTCCTGAGTCTTTAGGAATAGTGGTCAAAACTGAGAAGGGAAACATTGTTTATACTGGAGATTTTAAATTTGACCAAACTGCTAGTGAAGGCTACCGGACTGATTTCGGCAGACTAGCAGAAATCGGGAAGGAAGGGGTCATTGCATTACTCAGTGATTCTGCTAGCGCCGAAAATCCCGGTGAAACAGTCGATGAGCACGTGATCGCTGATTTGATCACAGAAACCTTTGAGTACCATAAAGGGCGCGTGATCGTGGCGTGTGTTGCATCCAATTTAATGCGCGTTCAACAAGTATTGGACGCTGCTGCAGTTAACCAGCGTAAGGTAACATTGACGGGTTTTGATGCTGAAAGGGTAGTCAATACCGCCCTGAAAATGAACAAACTTCACCTTCCGAAAGATGATCTTTTGGTTAAACCTGCTGATATGGAGAAATATGCACCTGAGCAATTGATCATTCTGGAAACAGGACGCTCTGGTGAACCATTGAAATCACTTTATAGAATGGCTACCGGGAAATATAAAGGAATCAATCTGACCGAGGGGGACTTGGCATTTATTACCACCACGCCTCCACATGCCATGGATACTAAAGTTGCTAAGACTCGGGACATGATCTACCGGGCCGGGGCAGAAGTCAAGGCAGTTTCAGATGAGTATAATTCTTCTGGCGATGCTAGCCGGCGCGATCTTCAGCTGATGATAAATTTATTGCATCCTAAATACGTTGTTCCTATTCAAGGTGAGTATCGTTCGATGTCTGCGCATGCGCAAAGCGCTGAGCAGGTCGGGGTTAAACCACAGAATATTTTTCTGTTAAAAAAGGGCGATGTTCTGGAATACACCAAAGATAAAATGATCATGAGTTCTTCTATTGAAGCTGGCAGCACAATGATAGACGGCAGCGGTGTAGGGGATATTGGAAATATTGTCTTACGTGACCGGAAGTCATTGTCTGATGATGGGATCTTCATTGCCGTTGTAAGTATTGATAGGAGGAAGCGTCAGATCATTGATACTCCTAAGATAACTTCGCGTGGTTTTGTATTCGTGAAAACAAGTCGTGATTTAATGACCGAAAGCGCACAAATTGTTGCTAAAGTCGTACAAAAAAATCTTGACAACAAGGAATTCGATTGGAGCCATTTAAAACAAGGTATTCGGGAAAATCTGAATCATTTCCTATATGAGCAAACGCACCGTCATCCGGTGATATTGCCTATTATTATGGAAGTAAATCAGCATCATCACTATAAGAAGAAAACCAAAACTCCGGCCAAATAGCTTATTTGAGGAGTAGTATGGCAAAAAGTAGAAAAGAACGGCAATTGCTTGCTGAAAAGGCACTTGCTGAGAAAAACTATGTATTAGCTACTGAAATTTTTACCAAATTATATCAGGAAAGAAGTTCAGCCAGAGCAAACTTCTTTCTTGTTCGTTCTCTAGCCGGTCAGGGTGAGTTTAAGGAAGCATTTGAGATTGCAGAAGAATATCTCAAAAGCTATCTCTGTGAAGATGATAGATTCATCTTTTATATTCACGTTGCTGTGTTTGCCAAAAATGGCATTGGGATCGAAAAAATTTTAGCACGGTTAACCCCTTATATGACTGAATATGAGAGTCGCCTGTTTAACACAACTCTTGCTAAAGAGGTAGCTGAATTTTCATCTATTCACCCATCTAACCTGAAAAAGGCTTTTAAAGATATTCGGTACTTGGGTAGCTTGTCCCCGATAAAACAGCGCGGGGCCGTCCAGGAGGCACAACAATTTTCGCGGTCTGATTTTGTTAAAGTTGCAGGCATAGTAATGCTTGATCCAAATGTTCACCCCTTGATCAGGGCATCATTTTTAAATGATTTGCGTCTGATCAAAGTTCAAGAAAAAATGGGATATTTGACCTTCATGCATAAAAGGGCTGCGTTGATACCTGCAAACTTACCAGATCTTGAGCAGATGGATTTTTTCAAAAATTATAAGAACAAACTATTGGATGACGCAGACAGGCCACCGGATGTATCAGAACAGATCTTACGTGAGCTGACACTCAAGTTAATGCTTCTTTATCCGAGTTATTCTGAGATAAAACAAAATAACGCGCTCTGGTATCACATTTTGTTGGATCGGCGCTGGGTCGCTGCAAATGCAGCAGGTTATTTTGAGGTAGCTTCTCAGTTAGAAAATAGTTTGGCACAGTGGGAACCGAAGCAAAATCGCTGAAAACAGCAAAAATTTTTGTTATTTTCGTTGTTTGGTATTTACAAATAGTTTTTCAATCTATATAATAGTTCAAGGATTCTTCTCTAAACTTCAGTTTTAGGTGCTTTAAGGTGCTTGGAAATATGGATGAGAAGTAGTATAATTAAGCACAAAAGATTATCGGCAAATTTTTTGCGGGTTTTCTTTGCAAAATCACAGGAGGTTCGTATTAATGGCAAAAGAACATTACGAAAGAACAAAGCCGCATGTTAATATTGGTACTATCGGACACGTTGACCATGGTAAATCAACTTTAACTGCTGCTATTACTAAAGTTTTATCAGAAAAAGGGTTGGCTAAGTTCCAGGATTATGCATCGATCGATGCTGCTCCTGAGGAACAAGAACGTGGTATCACTATCAATACTTCACATATTGAATATGAGACTGAAAAACGCCATTATGCTCATATCGATGCCCCAGGACATGCTGACTATGTTAAGAACATGATTACCGGTGCTGCTCAGATGGACGGGGCAATCTTAGTTGTTGCTGCAACTGATGGCCCGATGCCTCAGACTCGTGAGCATATCTTGCTTGCCCGTCAGGTCGGTGTTGAATACATCGTTGTTTTCTTGAACAAGACAGATCTTGTTGATGATGACGAATTACTTGACTTAGTTGAGATGGAAGTTCGCGATCTTTTGAGCGAATATGATTTCCCTGGTGATGATATTCCAGTTGTTCGTGGTTCTGCACTTAAAGCTTTGCAAGGTGACCCTGAAGAAGAAAAGCATATCCAAGAACTGCTTGATATTATTGACGATTATATCCCTACACCAGATCGTCCAACTGATAAACCATTCTTAATGCCTGTTGAAGACGTCTTCACGATCACAGGTCGTGGGACTGTTGCTTCTGGTCGTATCGACCGTGGGACAGTTAAGATCGGTGATGAAGTTGAAATCGTTGGTTTAAAAGATGATGTCATTAAGACAACTGTTACTGGTGTTGAAATGTTCCGTAAGACCCTTGACGTTGGTGAGGCTGGCGACAATATCGGTGCTTTGCTGCGTGGTGTTGACCGTGACCAAGTTGTTCGTGGCCAAGTTTTGGCAAAGCCAGGTTCGATTCAAACACATAAGAAGTTCAAGGGTGAGGTTTATATCTTGTCTAAAGAAGAAGGTGGACGTCATACTCCATTCTTCTCCAACTACCGTCCGCAATTCTACTTCCATACCACAGATGTTACTGGTGTGATCGAATTGCCTGAAGGTGTTGAGATGGTTATGCCTGGTGATAACGTAACATTTACTGTTGAACTGATTTCACCAGTTGCTATCGAAAAAGGTCTTAAATTCACTGTTCGTGAAGGTGGCCGTACTGTTGGTGCCGGTGTTGTTTCTGAAATCGACGACTAATACAGATTTAAAAAAGGGTTCGGGCTGCGCTCGGGCTCTTTTTTAGTCTCTTAAGTGATGGAGCAGCCTTTTTTGGGTGAAACATTT
Source organism: uncultured Ligilactobacillus sp. (assembly GCA_934215475.1). Classification (GTDB taxonomy): domain Bacteria; phylum Bacillota; class Bacilli; order Lactobacillales; family Lactobacillaceae; genus Ligilactobacillus. The sequence goes on along the minus strand of CAKPZY010000001.1, from coordinate 13,978 downwards.
ACATTTATATGTTTCTAGGTTACACTAGTTTAGTATGCAATTAACAAATTGTACAAACTTATTTGCTCGGAGGGAAAATAATGTCTGCAAAATGGGAAAAAAAAGAAGGCACCAACAATGGTAAACTTACCTTTGAGATTCAGCCTGAAAAAATAAAGGAAGGGTTGGATACTGCCTTTAAGCGTGTAAAAAAATCTTTGAACGTACCAGGCTTTCGGAAGGGTAAAGTTCCGCGCCAGATTTTCAATAAAATGTATGGTGAAGAATCATTATACCAAGATGCACTGAATGCGATCTTGCCCGAAGAATATTCCAAAGCTGTGAAGGAGAGCGCTATAAAACCTGTTGATCAACCGGAGGTCAACGTGGAGTCAATGGACAAAGATTCCGCTTGGGTCTTGAGTGCTAAAGTCACTGTTGAACCTGAGGTCAAGTTAGGTCAGTATAAGGACCTTGAAGTAACCCCACATCCTACGCGCGTCTTAAAAGCTGACGTTGAAAAAGCTTTAGAAGACAAGCGCCAGCAGCAAGCTGAACTGGTATTAAAGGAAGATAAACCTGCCGCCAAGGGTGATATGGTTGTGATCGATTACAAAGGCACAGTCGATGGCAAAGCCTTTGATGGTGGGACTGCCGATAATCAATCATTGGAATTAGGCTCTGGATCATTTATCCCAGGCTTTGAGGATCAACTGATCGGTCATAAATCTGGTGAAGATGTTTCCGTGAAGGTTACGTTCCCTAAAGATTATCAAACAAAGGAATTGGCTGGCAAAGATTCTGTTTTTGATACTAAGATCCATGAGATCAAAGAAAAGCAGCTGCCAAAGCTTGACGACGAATTTGCCAAAGATGTTGATGAAGATGTTGATACTTTGGAGGAACTGAAGGCAAAGATCAAAGAAGACCTGAAGAGTAAGAAGGTCTCCGAGGCTAAGAGTGCTATTGAAGATGAAGCTATCGGTATAGCTGTGGATAACGCTAAAATTGGCGAAATTCCAGAAGTTATGATCGATGAAGATATTCATCGCCAAATGGATCAGTTTATGTCTGGCATCAAGCAGCAGGGTATCAGTGCTGACATGTACTATCAATTAACTGGTTCGTCAGAAGAAGACTTACACAAGCGTTTTGCTAAGGGCGCTGAAAAGCGGGTCAAGACCAATCTTGTTTTGGAAGCTATTGTTAAAGCCGAAGATATTAAAGCTTCTGAAGATGAGATGAACAAAGAGGTAGAAAATCTTGCTGGTCAGTATAATTTAGATGAAAAAGCAGTTCGGTCTGCACTCTCTGAAGATATGCTGCAGCATGACATCGCCATTCGCAAAGTGATCGATGAAATTAGAGATTCTGCAAAACAGACTCTTAAACCAGATGAAAGTGACAAAGGCAAAAAGGACGAAAAATAAATTTTGTCCTGTAGATAGTAAAAATCACGGTGATCCTTGCGGGATAGCCGTGATTTTTGGTGGTGAGAATTTATTTTTTTAGTTAAGCCAACTATTCGCCTTTTTAGCAGGTGTCTGATAGAATGGTCGTAACTATTAAATAAGGGTGATATTTAATGTATGAAAATAATGATGATAACGGACCAGTTACCTGTTCTTTCTGTGGAAAGTCAGAAAATCAGGTAAAAAGTATGATATCTGGACCTGGCGTCTACATTTGCAACGAGTGTGTTGCACTGGCACAGTCGATCATCGATGAAGAGGCCAAGTCAGAAGTAAAGAGTGGTTTGGGCGAAGTTCCTACTCCGCAACAGATCGTTTCAATGTTGAATGACTATGTCATTGGTCAAGAAGAGGCTAAGCGGACCTTGGCGGTTGCTGTCTATAACCACTATAAACGTGTCAACGCATCATTAAGTGATGAAGACGATGATGAAACTGAACTCCAAAAAAGTAATATTTGTTTAGTTGGGCCTACTGGTTCAGGTAAGACATTTTTGGCCCAAAACCTTGCTAAGATTTTGAATGTTCCGTTTGCCATTGCAGATGCGACAACGTTGACGGAAGCTGGTTATGTGGGCGAAGATGTGGAAAACATCCTGCTGAAGCTTTTGCAAAACGCTGATTATGATGTAGATCGTGCAGAACATGGCATCGTTTATATCGATGAAATTGATAAGATTGCCAAGAAGAGTGAAAATGTTTCGATCACACGTGATGTTTCTGGTGAAGGCGTGCAACAGGCATTATTGAAGATCTTGGAGGGTACTACTGCCAATGTTCCGCCGCAAGGTGGAAGAAAACATCCGCAACAAGAATTTATCCAAATTGATACGTCCAACATTCTTTTTATTGTTGGCGGAGCTTTTGATGGGATCGAAACAATGGTCAAAAATCGATTGGGTGATAAGACGATCGGTTTTGGTGCAAACTCGCGCCAAAATTATGATGAAGGTAAAAGTTTAATGCAGCAGATCATTCCGGAAGACCTATTAAAATTTGGCTTGATCCCAGAATTTATTGGACGTCTCCCTATTTTGACTGCATTAGAAAAATTGAATAAGGATGATTTGGTAAGAATTTTAACTGAGCCAAAAAATGCTTTAGTTAAACAATATCAGAAACTTCTTAAGCTTGATCATGTTGAATTGAATTTCTCGCCTGAAGCTTTGCAAGAAATAGCTAAACTGGCGATCGAAAGAAATACTGGTGCTCGGGGATTGCGCTCGATCATTGAATCAACTATGCGTGACGTAATGTATGATATTCCAAATCACAGTGATATTAAGAAGGTATATCTGACAAAGAATACAGTATTGGGCAAAGAAAAACCGATGCTTGAGAAAAAGGATGCAAAAGCATCTTAAGAATTATGGTGATCCGTTTGAGACGGGTTGCCATTTTTTATAAACATCAGGTTGGCAATTAGAAATCATTTTTAAACTAGATGTCGGAAAAAGCAGGCATTATTGTTTAATTTGAGTACACCAAAATGATGGTCAGGCTTTATTTAGTTTTTTATTTTTGCTATGATTACACATGGACGTAATTTTAAGAGTATGTAGGAGGGCTATATAGAATGGATAAACCACAAATTGGTGTTGTAGGCATGGCTGTCATGGGGAAGAATTTAGCATTAAACATAGAAAGCCGAGGTTATTCAGTTGCGATCTTTAACCGGACTTCTTCAAAGACTGAAAAGACCGTTGCCGATCATCCAGACAAGAATCTTGTGCCTAGCTATTCACTGCAAGATTTTGCTGCATCGTTGCAAACACCGCGGAGGATCATTTTGATGGTCAAGGCTGGACAACCAACGGATGAGACGATAAAAAAATTATTACCTTTCCTTGAAAAGGGCGATGTGTTGATCGATGGCGGAAATACTTTCTTTGAAAATACTATTAGACGCAATAAGGAACTCAAAAATTCGGGGATCAACTTTATCGGAATGGGTGTTTCCGGTGGCGAAAAGGGCGCTTTAGAAGGGCCTTCATTAATGCCAGGTGGTCAAAAAGAGGCTTACGACCTAGTGAGACCAATTTTGAAACAGATCGCTGCTAAGGCTAAAGACGGGACCCCTTGTGTCACTTATATCGGACCAGATGGCGCTGGCCACTACGTTAAAATGGTCCATAACGGGATAGAATATGGCGACATGGAGCTGATTGCTGAAAGTTATAACCTAATGCGCAATGTTTTAGACATGACAACAAAAGAGATCGCTGCGACCTTTAACGAATGGAAACAAGGCGAATTGAGCAGTTATTTGATCGATATCACCGCTAATATTTTGACACGCAAAGATGATCTCGGGTCTGGAGAACCCATTGTGGATAAGATCTTGGATCGCGCCGGTAATAAGGGCACAGGTAAATGGAGTTCTCAAAGTGCTCTAGAATTAGGTGTCCCACAGTCTTTGATCACAGAGTCAGTCTACATGCGCTTTATTTCAGCCTTAAAAGATGAACGAATAGCAGCAAGTAAAGTTTTGCATGGTCCATCTTTTGATGCCTCTAAATTGAATCGACATGAATATGTGGAAAAAATTCGCCAGGCTTTATACTTTAGTAAGATCATGAGTTATGCTCAGGGCTTTGAACAATTAAGGGTCGCTTCAAAAAATTATAATTGGAACTTGAAGTATGGCGATTTAGCTAAGATCTGGCGCGAAGGCTGCATCATTCGAGCACAGTTCTTACAAAACATTACTGAGGCATTTACGAATCAACCTGACCTTAAAAACTTAGTTTTAGATCCATATTTTAAAAAGATAGCTGAAAAATATCAAGGTTCAGTGCGAGATGTTGCATCCTTGGCTGTTCAAGCGGGTGTTGCTTCACCAGGCTTTACCAATGCGATCACTTACTATGATCAGTATCGTTCGGAGCTTTTGCCCGCTAATATTATTCAAGCGCAACGTGATTATTTTGGGGCGCATACTTACGAACGTAATGACCGCAAAGGAATCTTTCACTTTGAGTGGTACCATGAAGAATAACTAAAAATTAAGAAGCAAATGTCTTTCTTTGACTAATTGACCACCAATAGTTTAATGTTTGGTGGTTTTTTTCTGGATAAGTGTCTATAATCTAATTTATTATCGAGTTTACTAATAGCTGTGTAACTTTTTACAATAAAATGTTAAAATTGCATTTGCATATAATTGGAGTTTTAAAAATAAAGTCTGGCTAACCAGATTAGGAGTGTGCGATTTAATGAGTAATATTTTAATTGTGGAAGATGAGAAAAATTTAGCTCGCTTTGTTGAACTAGAATTGCAGCATGAGGGCTATACCACAAAAGTATGTAAAAATGGCCGTGAAGGTTTGGAAGCTGCCCTACAAGAAAATTGGGACGCCATATTATTAGATTTGATGTTGCCAGAGTTAAACGGTTTAGAAGTTTGTCGTCGTGTTCGTCAGGTAAAGAATACTCCGATAATTATGATGACCGCGCGCGATTCAGTGATCGACCGGGTTTCTGGCCTTGATCACGGTGCAGATGATTATATCGTCAAGCCATTTGCTATCGAAGAGTTATTGGCCCGACTTCGTGCGTTATTGCGGCGGATCGACTTGGAGAGTGAACAAAATTCATCTAAGCAGACCACCGTCAGTTACCGTGATCTGACTATTGAAAAAGAAAATAGAGTCGTTCGGCGCGGTGATGAAATAATCGAGCTCACCAAAAGGGAATATGAGCTTTTGTTGGCTTTAATGGAAAATGTCAACGTGGTCTTGGCGCGTGATGTTCTCTTAAAAAAGGTTTGGGGCTATGAATCTCAAATTGAAACTAATGTTGTTGATGTGTATATCAGGTATCTACGTAATAAGATCGACCGGCCGGGTGAAGATAGTTACATTCAAACGGTGCGTGGTACCGGTTACGTCATGCGTTCTTAATGCTTAAAAAAAATTTATCACCAGACTCCGTTAAGGAATTGCCAAATGATAGCAAACGTTTTGTTTCCCTAAAAGCAAAATGGTCGATCGCAATGGGGTTAGGCGTTCTTGTTATTTTTGCAATTTTTGCGGTCTTACTTTTTCAAAGTTTTTCCAGTATATTGTTAAAGCAAGAAAAAAGTTATTCTTATAACGCACTCTCCACTGCTTCACAGCGATTGGAAGGACAGGACACAGAACTGGATGCAGCCAACGTTAAAAGGCTCCTAAGTTATGGTGTTGTTCCACAAAATGAAACAAAACCGCAAAACACTCCTGCACCATACTCTGACGCGGCTTTTATATCGTTGGCAAGGAAGAATTTAGCAGTTAGTGTCTATGATCTTTCGGGGGATCTAGTTTTTGCTTCCCGCAACGTACCTTATCGTTTTAAGAAAAGCGGTTCGAATAAAGACGCTGTTATCAAATCTTCCAATAGGAATTTGTTTGTTGCTAGCCGTCCAGTACGCTCAAAATCAACGGAAAAAGTTATTGGTTTCGTTCAAGTTACTAATACTCTCAGAGATTATGATCAAGCCCGCAGCAAGTTAATTTTGATTTTCATTGTTTTTGGGATCACCGCTGGCGTGGCCATTGCCCTGTTGAGTTTAAGCTTATCCACTTGGTTGTTAAGACCGATCGAGGTTTTAAATGCAACAATGCGTAAGTTGACTCATGGTGATGAGGGTAAGGCAATTGCTTCCGTGCGGGTACCTCCTTTAAAACAAAACGATGAACTTTCGGATCTCAGTGAGCTTTTTAATGACATGCTGGATCAGATGCAAGGGTATATCGAACAGCAATTACAGTTCGTGGAGGATGTATCCCATGAATTGAGAACACCGGTAGCGGTCATTAAAGGGCATCTTGATCTACTTGAACGATGGGGGAAAGATGACCCAGAAGTTTTGGCAGAGTCGATCTCCGCTTCTTTGCAAGAGATCTCTCGCATGCAAAGCCTCGTCCAAGAGATGTTGGACCTTTCTCGGGCCGGTCAAGTTAACATTCAGTTTAGTAATGAAACAAGCGATATTCGAGAGGTAGTCCTTCAAGTCTATTCCAATTTTAAGATGATCCATCCGGAATTTCATTTTGATTTGGATAATGAACTGAACAGTAGAACTGAAGTTAAAATGTACCGGGATCACCTGGAACAGATCATGGTCATATTTATGGATAATGCTGTCAAATATTCGCAAGATAGAAAAGAAATATACGTGGCGTTATCGAAGACTGATCGCTATGCAGAGTTAGTAGTTCAGGATTTTGGGGCCGGGATCCCTGAAAGAGATGTCAAAAAAATCTTCGATCGCTTTTATCGGGTCGATAAAGCTCGGAGCCGTGACCAAGGCGGCAACGGTTTAGGCCTATCCATCGCGCAAAGGCTGGTAACAGGCTACCATGGCAAGATCACCGTCGAAAGTGCAGAAGGTCAAGGTTCACTTTTTAAAATTTCCTTTCCCCTTGCTTCTAAGAATGACCGGCAGGGTCGTAATGACAGACCAGCCTAGTGGATGTAGAACAAAGAAAATAGTAAATAACACACCCCATAATGTTATTATGCAAACTAACAATTATGGGGTGTGTTATTATATCAGTCTTGATTGCGATCGTTGTTTTGATGGTGTTGTTGTTTTCCAGCATTACGCTGCCTGTTTCTATTATGCATAGTTTCTTGCCCAGTTGCTTCCCTTCGAGGTGAATTAACTTTATTCACTGATACGGATGTTTTAACAGGTGCCTTGATAGGATGCTTTTTTAAATCCGCAGCAATCTGTTTTTTGATCCTCGGTCGCATATAAACGATCATTAAACTTTGCAAACAGGCAAAGATCCCACCCACGAAGAAATATAATCCTAATCCTGCTGGTGATACATAGGTGATACCGGCTGTCATTATAGGTGCGATTAGCAGCATCGCTTGCATCTGCTTTTTTTGTTCGGGGCTTAGGCCAATCATCGACATATAGCCTTGAGCGACGTAAATCACAAACGTCAAGATAGTTAAAGCAAAACTGCGCTGGCCTAGATTGATACCATAAAAATAGGAACTCGATAGTTCAGGAGAATATTGAATCGCCGCGTACAACGCAGCAAAAACGGGCATTTGGATCAGCAAAGGCAAACAACCGATGCCTCCGGTCATAGAAATGTTGTTTTCCCTATATAATTCCATCATTTCCTGGTTGATCTGCATCTGTTCTTCCTTTGAGCCGGCAGCTTTGGACCGTTTTTGAATATCTTTTACATAAGGTTGAACAGAAGCCATTTTTTCTTGTTGAATGGTCGATTTCCTCATTTGACTGAGCATCACCGGCATTAATACAAGTCTTACTATAAAAGTAATTAAGATAATAGCCCAGCCTAAGTTGTTTCCAAGTTGTTGAGATAACCACAACAGTAAATGTTGGGTTGGTAAGGCAAGATTATGATAGACCCAACCAAAAGGTTTACCAGATTTTGTCCTTCTTACACAACCACTTAGGAAAATGGCCAATATCATGAAAAGCGGTAGAAGCTTGGTTATTTTTTTACTTTTCATTTTGAGATCCTTTCTTAATCTAAAATACACAAACAATATCATATCATAAAGTGAGGCAGCTTGCTATAAAGCATAAAGTTAAATTAGTATTAAGGATATTCTTTTAGTTAATTTCATATGTATCTGTTTTTTTGTCAAGAGTGAATCAGCCAAAGGAATCCTATGGACATAAATTTATTAGAAAAGCTTATACTCCAGATGATTTTTTGAAGTTTCTAACCAGGTAAAAAACCCACCACTGATTTATAGTGGTGGCAAAGATTTAAAAAACTACTGAAAAATCTTGGTAATCGCCCAAATTAATTTCGCTGATCTTCACATTTGAGACCCGAGCTGCAGGAGAGGGTGAATCTTTTATTTCTGCGACAAATCTTTTGAGATTTTCTTCCTCACCTTGTGCCTCAATATAAACATCACCGTTCATTAAATTTCTGATGATCCCCTTGACTTGTAACCGATCAGCAAGCATTTTAGCAGTATATCTAAAACCTACTCCTTGAACTAAACCGGAGATTGTCATTTTAATGGCTTTCACTAGCACGGCACCTCCCAATTTATACACAGTCATTATACTACATGAACAATGGCGATTGTATAAATTGATACAAATTGAAGAGCACCAATTTCTCCATAATAATTGATTTAACTGGACTTTCTTAACAACTTTAAATAAGCATTCTTAGATAAATAGGCTGCCAACTTTTGCCAAGTACTGAACAAGTACGGTATAATTATTGAAGCACAGTCTAAGAAACAGAGGTAAAAAGCAATGAAGATCGGTATTGATAAAATTGGCTTCTCCACGTCAAACTTATATGTTGATATGGCTGAGTTGGCTATTGCCAGACATGAAGAGCCTGGCAAATACTTAATTGGATTAGGGCAGAGTGAAATGGCGGTGATACCACCGACACAAGATGTGGTTACTCTTGCTTGCAATGCGGCGGAACAGGTTTTGACACCTGCCGATAAGCAAGCTGTGGGTTTGGTTATTTTTGGGACAGAATCCGGGATCGACAACTCTAAAGCGGCTGCGATGTATGTCGCTGATTTATTGGAATTACCTAAAAATATCAGGGCCTTTGAAATTAAACAAGCGTGTTATGGTGCGACAGCAGGCATTGCGATGGCTAAAGGGTATCTAGCCTTGAACCCGGGCAAAAAGGTACTTGTTTTAGGAGCAGACATTGCTCGTTATGGGCTAAAGACTTCGGGAGAACCAACGCAAGGCGGAGGAGCGGTTGCATTACTCTTAAGCAATGAGCCCGCTATCTTAGCCTTTGAACCCGACAGTTCCTATTTGGCCGAAAATGCAATGGATTTTTGGCGACCGCTGGGAATGTCTGAAGCTCTGGTACAAGGAAAATATTCAGGGGAGCTGTATTTAAAATTCTTTAAAACTGTTTTTTTAGATCACCTGAAAAAAACCGGTTTGTCGGTCACAGATTTTAATGCATTAGTATTTCATTTGCCTTATACCAAAATGGGTTTAAAGGCCTTGAGAATTGCTCTAAATGACGTTTCACCAGAAGTTGCAGAACATTTGAAAAATCAATTTGAATCCTCACGAGAATACAATAGAAATGTTGGTAATCTATACACGGGTTCACTATACTTAAGTCTGTTATCTCTTTTGCACAATAGTTCTGATTTGGCTGCCGGGCAAAGGATAGGCTTATTTAGCTACGGTTCAGGCGCACAAGGCGAGTTCTTTTCTGGAATACTACAACCTAATTTCAAAGATCCAGTTTTCACTTCCGATGTTTTAGGGGCTCTGAGAAAACGGGAAAAAATAAGTGTGCGTGAATATGAAAAAATCTATCGCTCATTTTGTGTTGGACAGCGTGAGTTTTCCCTGGATGCTAATAACGATCACTCTTCATTTGTTTTTGTTGGGACTAAAGAAGGAAAACGTCAATATGTCCATCAAAAGTAGAATGATCACTTACTAAAATGACCTTCAATATTAATAATAAAAGTCGCTTATGGCGGCTTTTTTGTGTAAATTTAAAAAGCGTGGTGAGAAAAAGCTTGGATTGCGTATTTATTAATTGGAAGAGTTAGTAACCGGGCACTTTGCTTAAATTGTAGTCATTTGCCGAAAATCTTTGACTGATCCTTTTAGTCCTAAAAAGTGGTTAATAATGCCTGTTGGAGTGTCCTTATAAATACGAGGAGGGAACATAATGGAGGCGGCTAAAGAATATTGTGATATTGAGATCTATCCAAGGGGGGAACAGATCGAACAAATCGAAAAATGCTTAATATTGAGTCAAAATGTTGTTCGTGAAATTAAAAAAATTACTTTGCCAACAGATACTATGACAGTAATCTCACAAAATAACAGGATCGTTTTAAAAAGATTTCAAAATCGTGGACACCAGCACTTTAGCAGGATCGCATTAAACACAGTGGTTGGGACTTTGTCGCAGTTTGGGAAGATATGCATTCTAAATTCCAAAGCATGCCACAAGAAAAGTGCTGGTTTTTCGCAAGAATTTATTGAAAAAGCTGGAGTTTGCTGCCTTTATGAAAAAAAAGCGGGGGAGGCCTTACTACTTAACAATATGCTTCTTTTGCCAAGTTTAGGAACTATTCCTATTGCGCAGCCTTGGAAACACTGTTTCAATAAAGTTACGCTACTATTTATATACCGCCGCGGTGTAACTTATCGGGCTCGTGTTTACAGTAGTTGGCCGTTTGAAGAGCCTGAAAGTTCAAATGATCCATGGTTGGGAATAAGCCTAGGTAAGCATAAGTTATTATTTTTGAGCGATGGCAGAAGTTTTTCATATTATCATTTAATGAAAGAAAGAAAAAAACATGCCGCCAAATTAAAACATTTCGATGCGACAGCATATTATGCTGATGTCTTTCATAAGATTTATAATACAGATTTGAACGGTTTTGTTTTATTAAGATCTCAACTGATATTAAAGATTCCTATGACTATATCCGGGCACGAAAAATGTGCTTTTCTGTTGCTTTTACTGGAAAGAGCCAAGAATGTTGGTTTAAAGGTCAGAATAGTTTCAGGACCGTTATCTGCAACAGAAAATGACTTTGAAAAAGCACAGTCGATCAGGCATTCCAGGAATACACAGGAGCTAAATGAGCTCGGCCCTTTGATCGCTGATTTGCGTCAAAAGTTAGCAAGTACGATCTCTCTTAATGAAGAAACTAAAAACTTTGGTTAAATATTTGCGTATTTGCTTTTTTTTTGTCACAATAAAAACAATAGACAAGCGACATAGTCGCTGATTTAGGGGAGATCGACATGGCGAATACAAATGAATTTGTTTTATCGGATCATGGTAAGGCGACGGCTGAAGTTATCCAAGCTGTAGTAAATAAAAGCCATTATCTTGACACACTCCATCGTGCGTTAGAAAAACAAGATGATCGGCTGGTTTATCAACTAGTGAATTCAGAAAAGTATGCCAGTGAAGTGCAACAAGCGCGTCACACTTCCGCAGATACTGGGAATGAAGCATTAGTTGAAGATCTACATGATAAGATCAGTGCCTTTCTTAGTGAAAAGCTGATTTCTTTTTTGCGGGAAAAATATCCTTTTTTCTATTTTGAAGAGACTGGTGAAGGGCGCTATCAATTTTTCTTCGGTAATTGGTGGGGACGCAGATTTTTTGGAACTCTAAATGTCTTAAATGTGGAATTTGATTTTGATGAGGACGAGTATCATAAATTAGCGCGGACCTTTGAATTAGAAGCGGAGAAAAAGCGGCTCAACAGCGATCGCATAGATCAAATATCGGTTCAAAATGATCAATTACAAGAGTTGATAGATTCACAGGAGCAAAGGGATCAACAAAAACATGAGTTGCGAGCTCGTATTAAAGATTTGTCTGCGGAAAAGGTCATGCCATGGGAAGCCAATCGTCAAAAAGAGGAAAAGCAACGTTTGATTGGGCGATTAACAAAATTGACAGAGATCGATGAAAAAGCCAACAATTCATACCAGGAGATCCGCAAAAATGAAAACAGGATCCTCGAATTATCAAAGGAAGATACATTGTTGAGTTACGAAAAGCAAAGCATTGTTGCAAAATTTGGGAGTTTTGAAAAATTTGAGGAACAAAACAGTGTTTTATATCGTGATTATATCACCCACCTGATTACAACTAGAGGGCAGGTGAACGTAAATGAGTAATGAAAAGGACCAGTTGACAGTCGTCTTTCATCCAGATGGGACAGGTACCCCGGTTAAAGAACACTCCACCCTTAGCACTTCAGCTCGGTTACGTAATTATAATGATCATTTGAAGGAAAGCCTGAAAAATGGAGTAGATTTCACTAAACTTTTGGATACGTTGATTACTACGACGGACTCCCATGAATTGTTGTCCGCAGTTTCACGGTTGGTTTCTTATCAATTAAACTCTGCTTTTTTAATTTTTCCTCAACAATACAGTGAGGCGGATTTTTATTTAATTTTCTTGAGCAGGTTTTTGCAGCAGCATGATAGCAATCAACTAATTTTGCAGTCTAGTGATCGTAACCAGGAACTTTATCATGAATTTCCTGGAATCAATACAGAAGGATATTTTGTTTTTGAAATTGATCCGCAACATGAAAGTGGCGCGTACTACGTTGAAAAACAAACTGGCTCACGACTGATTTACCTGAATTTCAAAAAACATATTTTGCGTATTAATTCAGAGGCTGTTACCTCTTTACTAGTTGTGAACTATCACGAGAAGTTTACTTATGCGACAGTCAAAAAATTTGTTTTACTTTTGATCAAGATCGGAAGTTTCTTTAAAGAAGACTTTGGTTTTGACGTAGACTTTAATATCTTAGATCAGTCTAACACGGCTTATTATCCAATTGTAAAGTCTGATTTGCCAACAGAAGCGCTGGACAAGCTCTTTGTGCTGGCATCACAGTCAGGTTATATGCTACTATCAGGGCCCCAGAATGAAGCTATTTTGAAATTGCAGCCCGATTTGGTGGTTACATTTAGCGATGAGTCTCGCGAAACTGGTGCGAAAGAGGCAAAATGGGTCATTAATGTCAAAGACAAGAATGAGCAGTTGTCTTGGTTTGATCTTTTATTTCAATATGACTTTATTCGCAAGTGGTACTTAGATAATTTAAATATTTTGGAGATCAAAGTTGACCCACGGTATTTTAATTGAGGAAGAAATAAATAATGAAGATCAATGAGATGAGTCAACGGGCTCGTAATAGCATGTTACCCTCGTATTTAGAGATCCCTAATTTTTCAGAGTCTGAAAGGAAAGCCGCATTATATGCAGATCTGAGTTTGTCATTGAGTACACTCATTGTTTGTTACCAACAAGGTCAGCGCCCCATCTTGTTAAAGAGGTATGCTCAAGTTTTATGTCGGTTTTTATTGGTCGGCAGCGGGCAAAACATGATCGACCGCCTGTTACTGGATCACCAAAAGCTAACAAATATTGCCCATAAATGGCGCAGTAAATCTCTTAATACTTTGTATTTAGTTTTGTGCCAAGAAATACAAAATGCTTACTTTAAGCATCAAGTTGATGATATTGTTCATGCCTGGCATTTATTATTAAAGTTAGGAATCGTTGATATGGGGTTTACACCACAGGAAATTGAGCACTGTTTTTTTGAATTATACTCTAATTAATTTTATGCGGGGGATTCTAGTCTGTTTAACTTTTGCTTAGACTCAGCAAGTTTGTTGATCTCTCACTTCAAAATTAACGAAAGAATCTGGTTCTGATGGCTCAGAGGAAAAAAGAAATAGAGAATGTTTTATTGGGCAGTTCTTTTTTAATTGGCCTGCTGACATGTGGGGCTTTCTTTGGAGCACGTAAATTTGAACGGAAAAATATCACAAAAAAGTAGTAACTTTTGTAAATTTCCATATTACCGATAAATTGTAGTTGTGTTTACCTTAAATACAAAGCGTTGCAAATCCTGAATTTGCAACGCTTCGACTGATATTTACGTTTACGAATTATGATTCGGGAGAGATTCGAACTCTCGACAATCCGCTTAGAAGGCGGATGCTCTATCCAGCTGAGCTACCGAAC